>JBBIOQ010000012.1:0-54519 GCA_037443285.1 Sphingobacteriales bacterium
CCAATTCTTAACTTAAGTCCCTGACCTTTTGGTCTCAAAAATGGGGAGTATTATATATGGCATTAGTAAGGCCACCCTGTACAATTGGCGCAAGAAATACAGCGGGATGGATGCCTCCCATCTCAAGGAGCTCAAAGCTCTTCAGGAAGAAAACCGGCGACTAAAGCAGATGTATGCGGAGCTAATGCTGGATCATCAGTTAGCTAAACACATCATCGAAAAAAAGTTATAGAGCCCTGTCAAAAGAAAGAACTGGCAGAAGTTGTGATTCAGCAAGAGAAAGTGAGTGTTGGCAGGGCTTGCCGGGTTGTATCGTTACAAAGAAGTGTCTGGTACTATCAAAGTCATAAAGATGACAGTGAGGTAATTGCCAAGTTGCAGTCATATGCTGAGCTATACCCGACCCGCGGTTTTGATGATTACTATGGCAAGATCCGTAATGAGCAGTTAGGATGGAGCCGTAACCGGGTTTTACGGGTATATCGTGAGCTTAAACTGGGACTTAGACGTAAGCATAAGCGCCGGCTTCCTGCACGAATTAAACAACCATTACAACAACAAGAAAATCCCAATACCGGATACAGTATGGACTTCATGAGTGATGCATTAACGAGTGGAAGAAAAGTAAGGATACTTAACATTATGGATGATTGCACCAGAGAATCGCTGGCCGCTTATGCAGATCACAGTATACCAGGGGAAAGAGTAGTTGATGTGCTAAAGGATATCATAATTGAAAGAGGAAAACCACAGTACATCAGGGTAGACAACGGACCGGAGTTCAGAAGCAAAAGCTTTATGAATTGGTGCGAGAAAAAGCAAATAGAAATCCGGTATATACAACCGGGCAAGCCTATGCAAAATGCTTATATAGAAAGACTGAACCGAACCTTCAGGGAAGATGTACTGGATGCCTACGAATTTGAGTCCCTTGAACAGCTGCGAATGCTTTGTGACGAATGGCAGCACAATTACAATTACTTCCAGCCTGCATATTACGGTCAAAGTTTACCAGCATTACGGTGCAAAGTTTACCACCTGCGGGGAGTTGTTGTAGCTGGATAAATTTAGTTGGTTTTTTTAGTACGTAATGATTCTCCCTTCAATTCTATTTTGTGAGCATTAGCTGTCAGTCTGTCACATATTGCATCTGCAAGAGTAGGCTCATTCATGTATTCATACCATTTATTTACCGGTAACTGCGATGTGATAATGGTAGCGCCTTTGGCAAAGCGGTCTTCCAGTATTTGCAGTAAGGTTAATTTCATATCATGGGTTAATGGCTGTAATCCAAAGTCATCAATAATCAGCAAAGGTGTTTTGGCAATCAAATTGAGCCACCTGATATAAGTACCATCTAACCTGGCTGCTGCCAATGCTTCAATAAAGCGGTTCATAGAATAATACAAGGTTCGGTATCCAAGCAAACAGGCGTTTCTGCCCATTGCACAAGCGAGATAACTTTTCCCACAACCAGTGGCGCCTGTTATTAAGAGGTTTTCTGATTTTTCAATGAAGGTTCCATCCGATAGAGTTGCCAGTATTTCTTTGCTGATGCCTCTGCCAGGTGTACAGTTAACCTGTTCCGGCGAAGCGTTGTACCGCAGTTTAGAAAGCCTCAGATAAAGTTGTGTTCGTTGATGAACCCTGTACCCGGCTTCAGCTTCGGTAAGTAGGCCAATAATGGTGTGAGGTTCGGGCTGCTGTTGTACGGGCTGTTTCATAATGGCCTCATAGCGTTTAGCCATTCCGGTTAATTTAAGTGCGTGTAGTTGTTCGAGCGTGCTTTGCTGATGCATTGTTTTTGTTTTTATGATTAGTAAATGAGATGGTTATTGATAGGCATCCGGTCCCCGCAGGTTGGTATGTTCGGGAACCCGGAACATATCCGTTTGATTTAACCGGGCGATCTGGTCGTGGTTACTTACCAGGATATTCTGGATCGTTCTGTAGTTAAATACGCTTCCCTCCAAAGCTCTGGCACATGCAGCTTCCAGCCTGGTGGCACCATACTGGTTATGGAGCCGTAATATGCCCCTGCACGCATTATAAGTTTGTTCGGTAAAGGCTCTGGCTTTCAAAACCTCATCCATATACTGGTGAACAGCAGTTCCGATGCGGATAGCCTGGTTTAAAAAATAAACGGGTGTCCATCCCTGTTGTTCAAAGAAGTGCTGATGCCCTGCGGGCATATGATCGCCGGAGGTGGTAAAGTCATGTTTTTTATAACTGCGGGTATGCAGAGCAATACGCTGATGCAGGTAGTAGACCTCTACCATATCTGTATCGTATACCACACCAACCTGTTTGCCAATGAGGTGATAAGGCACGCTGTAATGGTGGTAATCTTCCCCCAGGGTAATGTGATAGTTTTTCTGCACCTTGGCAAGCACCCGGTGTTTAATTACAAAAGCCTCGGGTGGTAAAGGTTGAAGCAGTGATTGCTCCTGCTCTTTAAATTGTTGCAGCCTGCTATGATCTTTTAGCTGGAACAGTTTTTCATTGTGCAAAGCCAACTGCGTAAGCATGGCGGCATTTAACTCAATAATGCCGTGGAATATCTTATCGCGTAGCGGTGCATAAATGCGTTGGTAAGCAATTTTTACTTCATTCTCCACGGCGCCTTTATCCTTTGGTTTGGCTACTCTTGTGGCCAGTAGTGTGATGTTATGATGCAATGCCCATTGCTGCAGGGCTTCAGTAAACACAGGTTCATAGCGGCAGGATTTTGTAACTACCTGCTTCATGTTATCCGTCTTAAGACTTAATGGAACACCTCCAAAATATTGCAGGCATTTGTTCAGTGCCTTAATAACCTGTGGGATGGTGGCATCGGGTAGCGCCATGGCAAAAGTATACTTGCTGAAGGGCAATACGCAAACCAGTACAGGGCACCCGATTACCTCACCGGTGGAGCGATCCACGTAACTCATTTTATCACCGGCAAAATCAACCATTACCATGGCGCCAGGTGTATGAACCAAATGCATAGTGGCTTGTGTGGTCTTACTGGCTTCTTTTAGCAGAATACAAAATTGTGTATACATGTAAGGGTCAGTACATTCTTTTCGATATTCTTCCCATAGCAGCAGCCGGGTAACGCCAGTGCGTTTAAGTTCCGACAGGTAATAAGGAATGCGGGTATTTAAATCAAGCCTTCTTGCAGCATCAGTATAATCTGCCTGCACTGCCGGAGCATAAGCAATTGTAGCTAAATCAGCATCACTAAGATGCCGAAGCTCTTCAAATGAATAGTTGCTGCTTTTGAATCTTGCAGCATATAAGGTGACCGGCTGCCTTGATATGCCCAGTTGTGCGGAGATAGACCGAAGAGAACATCCTTTTTCTAACAATTGAATGAGTGCACGGAGCTGTTGCATTAATATTACTTTATTAGACATGCCTGCAAAGCAATGCCGTTAAAAATGCTATCAACAACTCCGGGTGCAGTGGTAAACTTTGCGCCGTAATGTCAGGCTACAAAAGCCCGAAAGTGGTAAACTTTGCCCTGAAATACTTTGTTCAGCACCACCGCCAAGTGGTAAACTATGGACTGAAACGCTGGTAAACTATGCTCTGAAATAAGTGGTAAACTATGGTCCGTAATATCCACATCCACACAAAGCACTCAACGGGATGAGCCCGGCAGCAGCCAAAAAAGCCTATTGCGGGGGTACCCCCGCAATAGGCTTCAGCTATCGATCAAAAGAAATTAGTCTAAATTAGAACTGTCCTAAAAAGAGTAAGGCTTCAAAATCAGGTAAGGCTACAAAATCAGGTAAGGCTACAAAAAGAGTAAGGCTACAAAAAGAGTAAGGCTACAAAAAGAGTAAGGCTTCATTGGCACTTTACCAAGATCAAAGACATCCACTCCTTTTGGGACTATTAATTTTTCTTCGTTATAATTAATATAATTCCCCGTAATAAATCCTGGATTATAATCAAGGATAATCCTGCGGGTCAATAGTATGGAAGTACAAATAATTGTTATAAATGCAGCCACCTGAAGGTCTATAAAGTAAAACACACCAAAAATCAGGATAATAAGTAAGGTATCTTTTATCACTCCCTGTACGTGTGTATTATTACTGCTTTCAGGTTTCACTTTCTTTTCCTTATTAGTTCAAGCACCCCGTTAATGAAAGTAAGAGGATGCACAGGGTTGCCGGGTAAATACAAATCAATTTTATACTTCGACAAAAAACTCCTGTTCAAAGCAAGGCTTCCTTCAAATATCCCGCCGCTGATCGCATCTGTTCCTGCAAGAATGATAATTTTCGGCTCAGGTATGGCATCATAACATATCTGTAATGGCTGCGCCATATTTTCCGTAATGGGTCCTGAAATAACAATTCCATCGGCATGACGGGGGGAGGCGACGAACTCAATCCCGAAACGGCCCATATCAAAATTTACATTTCCACAGGCATTCAACTCCAGTTCGCAACTATTATCTCCACCCGCTGATACTTCTCTTAATTTCAAAGAGCCGCTGAAGTATTCAGAAATTTCTTTTCTTATTTGTTCGGGGTTTAATTCAACGGGCTTATCATCCCCTTCTTTTATCACAAGCCGTTTACGTTCATTGGTAGCTATCTTATAATCGGTTGTAAATTTTATTTTGCCAGGAAAGGCAAAAGCACATTCGCCGCAAAAAGTACATTTTCCTAAATCAATACAAACCGGGTTTGCCAGAATCGCATCGGTTGGACATAAATCCACTAACTCATTTTCATCTACTTTTTCTGTACTGATTACCGGTCTCCCCCTGAATATGCCCGGCACTTGTGCCGTTGTTACATCGGGAATATATTGTTTACCCTGCTTAATCAGTATTTTCAGATTGTCTAACATTTTTGTTCACTTTAGATTTACAAATCGTGACCACAATAAGACAGGTCAAAACTTTTATTACAAATCGGGAAATCAGAGATTTCATTATTTCGTACTGCTAATGCCAATGCCAGCCAATTATGGAAGGAAGGGTCTTTTATTTTATAATGAACCAGTTCGCCTTTTTCATCTGTGATAGCGCAATGGCAAATTTCACCTCTCCATCCTTCCACTAATGAAATAGTAAATGAATCCGGTGCCGGATTTGAAAAATGTGATATCTTGTGTTTGCTCTGCGGTATGTTCTGAATAAGTTCCCTGATATACTCAATTGACTGATTGATTTCTTTTTTTCGCAGGCGGGCTCTTGAATGAACATCTCCGTGATTTTTAATCAAGGGCTGATGTAACAATTCGGGATACAGATCATGTGGATGTGAATAACGTATATCTCTCTTAATAGCACTCATCCTTGCTGACATGCCAACCGTTCCAATCATAGCAGCTTGTTCAGTGGAAACAACTCCTGTCTTTTCAAACCTGGCTAATACACTCGGCAGGCTGAATAGCTCCTCAGAAATATCTTCAAAATCTTTCTCATACTCATCTAATAATTTGGTCAGTTCCCATACTAACTCATCTGTGAACGGGTAATTGCTTTTACCAGCACGGATCAATCCTTTTGCCAACCGGTTGCCACACCACTTCTGAAAATAATTAATGACAGGTGTCCTCAGTCTTCCATATACTGCACTACCGAGCTGATATGCCACATCCGTACTCATGGCGCTTAAATCACCAGTATGAACTGCGATACGTTCTAATTCCAGTGCTATGGTTCTGCCCAGTTGCAATTCCCTGCCAGGATGATAATGGCATAAACTCTCCCAAAGGTTGACAAAGGCCATCGTGTGAGCCACTACTGAATCTCCTGCTATACTTTCTGCCAATGTTATTCGCTGCAGCAACTTTTTCTTTTCAAGAAACAACTGTTCAACTCCCCGATGCTGGTAGCCTAATTGTATTTCCAAGTGAAGAATCTGTTCCCCGTTGCAGATAAAACGAAAATGTCCGGGTTCAATGATACCAGCATGTATAGGGCCTACACCCACCTCATGCAATTCCTCACTCTCAATTTTGAAAAAGGGATAATCGGCTACCGTCATACTTTTATTAAACCTGTTAAATGCAAACCGGACAGGCTTCAACCAGGGATGGTCGGTATAGGGTATTCCAAAATTCTCATGAATTTCTCTTTCAAATTTTTCAAAGACAAGGTTATGCTTTGTAAAAGAAGGTAGCGGAACCTGAACATCCACTACGCATGAGGAGATGCTTATGGTATGTATATCATCATTGGCGATACAGCAAATCAATTTTATCTTGCCAGATTGAGGATACCCAAAATAATTTACACAATGTGTCCCTGTTGCCTTTGCTAATGAGGATACATTCAAATCCAGGAAAGAGGGATAGTCCAACTCAGGAATAGAAGAAAAGCGAATGGTCTCATTATTTCTTACACTTATATAACTCATATTAATGTGGCAGGTTTTTTATAGCTTCCTGGATAAGTGTTACAAATTCCTGCGGCGGGTTCAGTCCCAGGTAAACAACCAGCCCCAGCAGGATAAATTGTGATACGGATTCAAATGGATTTATTCTTCCTATGCCCTCCTCTTTAAAATCAACTGCAGGAGTGAACAAGAGCTTAAATATGTTTTTTCCAAAGGCCCAAATAATAATTGTAAGCAGAAGCATTACAATAATCAGGATCCATAGATAATTGGATTCAAACAAAGAACGGAAAATCATAAACTCGCTTATGAACAGGCCTGATGGCGGCATAGCCGTTGCAAAAAAGAATGCAAGTAACATGACAATTGATCCTGTAACATTATATTTAAAATAATTGCCAACATCATAAATGCTCTTGCTTTGATAAATGCGGTAAATCTGGCCCTGTTGGAAAAAAAGGCTTGATTTTATAAAAGAATGTAAAATAATATGCAGTACTGCCGCATAATATCCTACTCCTCCGGCTGCGAGTCCCAGCATAATAATGCCCGCATGTTCAATGCTTGAATAGGCAAACATTCGTTTTATATTCTTAACCTTCGTCATGTAAACAGTAGCTACAAAAATGGATAGTAAAGCAGCTATGATCACAACATGACTTGCCCACTGTTGTATGGAGGAATTAGCGGCTACAATATAGGTGCGGAAAATACCTACGAACCCAACATTCATCAGAACGCTGGAAAGCAAAGCCCCCGCAGGAGACGGAGCCTTATCTTTTGCATCTATTCCAGCAGTGTACATAGGAACCAAACCTAATTTGGCCGTGAACCCGGTAAAAATAAATATGAAAGCAAGCCTGAGCCAGAATACATCCAGTTCAGAAGCTTTCCTGATAAGATTGGCAAATAGAAGGTCATCTGTACCCGCTTTCGGCAACGAAAAACTCAGAAACAATATGCCGATGAATACAAGGGTAATACTGATAGCACATACAAATACATATTTCCAAGTACCCTCAAGCGAACGGTTATTTCTACGGTGATAAATCAATGCAGATGCACTCAGGGTAGTCAGTTCGACGAAAATCCATGTAACAGCTATATGATTTGACAGATAAGCAGCACTTATTGACGTCAATAACGCAACAGTTGCGGCAAAATATATTGCAGTATGCTTAGGGTTATCCTGTTTTGTTCCCAAATAAACATAACTGTGGTAGAAGGCCGGTATGCTGATAATAGACAGTGTTATTAACAATAGTACCCCCAAAGAATCAGCCGTGAAATAAGTTAGTTCAGTTGTATTAATATGCAGGTATTCGTAAATAGTAAATCCAATCTGTAAAAGCAAAAAAGCTATTATAAGCAGGTGTTTTAACATCCGATTCCTGTTGAAAAACAACAACCCGCTTATTAAAAATGCTGCTGCTAAATATATTCCGGTCATGCTCTTATATTATTGTTTAATCTTTCAGATTCTTTAATTGGTCAACATCTACATCTTTCAACACATCGCCTATCCTGTTCACGAATATTCCTAATAAAAATACACTGGCAAAGATGTCAAGGAGAATACCCAGGTTTACCAGCATTGGCATCTCATTTCCTACTGCAAGGGACAAAATAAAAACACCATTTTCTATTACCAGGTAACCCATGATATGGGTAATAATCTTGTTTCGGGTAACTATAATGTACAAGCCCGTGAACAGGGTGGACAATGCCACTACAAAATAGATTTTACTGATCCTGGTATCGCTGATCGAATTGGATAAAACAAAAGTGGTGATGATGATAAGGGTTATAATGATAAGCGAGACAAAATTGGGCAGGAAAGGTTCAGCATCACGGGTTATCCTGTTCCGCTTCATAACATAATTAACAAACAAAGGGATGGCAATGGCCTTTATCACGATGGTTTCAAGCAGCACTAAAGCCAGGTTGAAAGCATTAATTTCTATGAGTTCAATAAATGCTATACCAAAAAGCAGCAATCCCTGAAATGCAAGGATTTTAATATAGGTAAGCAACCGGTGTGCTATGCCAAGGTATAGCAGCGAAATAGTAAAAGTTATTAGTAATACGTTTGCCATTGTATTGTCTTCTTGTTTTTAATTATTAACTGAATTGTCCTAAAATCAGTAATACTCCTAAAAAAATCAATAGGGAAACGGATGATAGCGCCAATATATATTGTGCATTATGATTCATCCGGAATCTTGCCGTAAAGGATTCAAGCAATCCGATAGCTACTGCAAAAATTATCTGTATTCCGAAAAATATGGGTATGGTGAGATACAGTGGAAATGTACCCATAAACAAATTGGCAATCAAAGCTCCGTACATCGCAAACTTCAGATTTGTGGCATACAGAATCATGCCCAGGTCAAAACCACTGTTATCGAGGATCATCACTTCATGAACCATTGTCAATTCAAGGTGAGTTTTAGGGTCATCTATCGGCATACGGCTATTCTCTATCATTGTAATCATCACCAGCACGAACGCAGCGAGTACGCCAAGTATATATGATATATATGATCCAAAATGCAAGGATGCAAAAATTTGCTGAAAGGACGTATGGCCTGTAAGAAGGGCCAAAGAGCCCATCAAAATGAAAAAGGCAGGTTCTGCAAACATGGAAAATAACGCCTCCCGGCTTGCACCCATTCCTTCAAAACTGCTGCCGGTGTCCAAAGCTGAAATGATACTAAAAAACTTTCCTACTCCCAATACATAAGCAAAAAACACAAAGTCGCCGTCGAAAGATATAATTCCCTTATATTCTCCCAAAGGAATAACTGTGATGGCCATTATTACGGACGCAAAGTAGATGCTGGGGGCTATCTGGAAAATAAAGCTGGTGGTTTTGCTATACACAGCTCCTTTTCTAAATAAGCGGATTACATCTTTTACCGGCTGAAGGATTCCGGGACCTTTACGGCCCGAGGCTATACTTTTAGTGCGGATAATGATTCCTCCAAAAAACAGGCTTGTCAGAATTATTAAAATAAAACTTATCATTTTCAGAGCTTATTTAAAAATTGAAACAAGGATTTGAAATATTCTATCGCAAAGGGAATTCCCAATACAAGCGTTATGAAAGCCACTCCGTATAATATATAAAACTGGAGGTTACCGTTTTGCAGGAACGTAAACCTGTTGAAGAACCCTTTTAGCAATTGCAGGGGATAATCAATAAACCATTTCTCTGTCTTATCATAAGGATGTGTCTCATGCTGACCTTTCTCAGGAAATACGCCTCCTATTTCTTTTTTCTTTTTATAAATAGAAAGAAGCGGTTCTGCCAGTTTGCGGTAAGTACGAATGAAAGAGCTGGCTGTGTATTGCATTTTTTCAGTTGAGCCGGTATATCCACAGCCCCAGGTTGTATTAAATTCAACAGGTCCGTTTACTGTTACTTGCTTTCTTATAAAATATAACAGTCCTGCCAAAAGAATGAAAGCGGCTGAACATACTCCTATCATCGAAAGGGCATCTCCGGCAGGGAGATGGGCTGGTGAAAGATTATTCCCCGTAAATAAAGAAACGGGTTTTGAAAAAGCAGCTATAAAAACTTTAGGGAATAATCCAATTGCCATTATTAAGAAAAGCACTGCATACATCGGAATCAATTTTGCAACTCTTGCTTCTTTGGGAGGATGGTAAAAATGATGCCGGGCTGTGCCCAAAAAGACGGAGCCGAACGCCTTTGTAAAGCACAACATAGCCAGCCCGCCGATCAATGCCAGACCGAAAAGGCCACAAACAATCCAGGAAAGCAACGCCTTGTCAGAACCATGCAGACCGGTAAATAGTCCATTATAAATAAGAAATTCTGACACAAAACCATTGAAAGGAGGCAATCCACAAATTGCCAATGAAGCAATCAGGAACAAAAATGCAGTATGAGACATCGGTTTGCCCATGCCTCCCAACTTTTCTATATCCATTGTATGAGTAGCCTGGTAAACATTACCAGCGCCGTAAAAAAGTAGTGATTTGAAAAGAGAATGGTTTAAAACATGTAGTAAGGCTCCTGCAAAACCCAGAGTGGCTAATACACCATTTCCTTTACCAATTCCAATACAGCCAAGACCAATTCCCATCCCAATGATGCCGATATTTTCAATGCTGTGATACGCAAGCAACCGTTTCAGGTTATGTTGAATGATGGCAAGCATCACTCCGTAAATTCCTGTAAGTATTGAAACAAAGAGGATAATATATCCAATTACCAGATAGTCACTTTTTATCAGTAATAGCATTCGCAGGATGCCATAGATACCAATTTTGATAATCACTCCCGACATAACACCCGATACATGAGAGGGAGCAGCAGGATGTGCATACGGCAGCCATGTATGAAAAGGAACAAAGCCTGCTTTGATGGCAAAACCAAAGAAGAAGCAAAAGAACAGAGCAAAACCTATCAGCAGCGGATTTGCTGTTGAATAAACACTTATAGCCCTGAAATCAAATGAGTCCATCTTTAAGGCTACCCAGATAAAGCCAAGCATCAAAAACATTATAGAGACATGCGACTGGATTAGAAAATTTATCCCTGCATTCAATGTGTCCTGTTTATTATGTTCAAAGATGACGAGCATAAAAGAAGCCAAGGCCATTATTTCCCAGGCAATGAGAAATGCAATGCTGTTTTGCAGCGAACAAATACTGATCAGGCTTGCCTGAACAAGTATAAAGCTGATACAATGCAAAGAGAGATTGGCTTTCTGGTTCCGATAAGCTTTCATATACTCCAGGCCGTAAAATGCGCCGGTGAGAAAGGTGAAATTGATAACAAGGATAAAGAAGCCGGATAGCGCATCAACCCTGATTGGAATTTCCTTTGTTACCAGTGAGCCCTGAAGCAAATATTCAATTTGCTTTCCTGCCAGGGCCTTAACTGCAATAATATTGCTCAAAGCTGCAAGTGCCACTACAGCTGTTACAGTAGCTATCCCTTTCCATTTGACGCTTATAGCCGGAATAAGCAGGATGGTTAAAAGGACAATTAATATAAAAGCAATAATAATTTCCATCAGATAATTTTAAAAATTGTACCTAAGAATACCAGGACAATAAAACAAATACCATACAGGATATATAATTGGATTTTCCCATTTTGAATAAACTGGAAAAAATTCATGGAGTACAGAAGCCGGCTAACGATGCCGTTGAAAATTCTTGTTACAAAAAAATCGCTGTAATGCGAAGAATGTTTCCTTTCCGCCGGAAATATTTCATTTGCCTGAATTTCTCTGTATTTTTTCTTTTCCAGTACAACAAAATTCAGCAGCTTTCCCAATGATTTTGAATAGGACTTACCTGTGTACTGCATCCTTGATGAAGGTACAGCATATCCGCAACCCCAGGTTGATTCCTGAGAGGCAGGACGGTTTCGGCTAAATCGGGTTCTTATGAAGTATATTAAAAGTAGTAACAGGATAAACAGTATGGCAGATCCGCCAATAGCAGATATACTGATAAGTAATGATGCAGGTACTGCCCCTTTTATTAAAATCGGTGATGGTATAAAGTTTGAAACTATTTCCTGTATAATCGAAAAATAAAATTGAGGGAACAATCCGATTGAAAGCATAATTGCCAATATAAAATATTGCGGCAATCGCATAACCCAACTCACTTCTTTTGGCTGCTGATGCAGATCAGTTCGGGGAGAACCAAGAAATATCGTTCCAAAGCTTTTCGTGAAAGTGAGCATGGATATTCCTCCTATAATTGCCAAACCAGCTAATGCAGACACCATGAGGGTTACATAAGTGATGCCAATGGATTTTACTCCCGCTATAAGGCCGCTGTACAATAGAAATTCTGACACGAATCCATTAAACGGGGGTAGCCCGCCAATAGCCAGCCCACCTATTAAGAATAGTGTGGCGGTTTGTGGCATGTGATGAATTAAACCACCCAATCTTTCCATATCTCTTGTATGCGTCTGCTGATAGATTGAACCTGCATTAAAAAAAAGAAGTGATTTAAAAAGGGAGTGATTCAGCGTATGTAACAGAGCTGATGCAAACCCTAAAACAACCAACAATGGATTTCCATTCCCCATTCCCATTAATCCAAGCCCGATGCCAATACCAATGATACCAATATTTTCAATTGTGCAATAAGCCAGCATCTTCTTATAATCCCTGTGGACCGCAGCATTTAAAATACCATAAAGACCCGTGAGCACTGATATGATGATAACAATTTCGCCAATGATTGTATAATCCTGCCGGAGCATATAAATAATCCGAACTATTCCATAGATGCCTAACTTAACAATGACCCCCGACATAACACCTGAAATATGTGATGGGGCTGCAGGGTGTGCCTGTGGCAACCAGGAATGTAAAGGAATGAAACCAGCTTTTATGCCAAAGCCAATAAAGAACAAAAGAAATAGCCACAGATTTGAATGGGATGAAAAGAATTTTTCAATGGCCGTAAACTCAAACGAGCCTTCTGAAAAATATACCCATATAAATGCAGCCGTGAGGAAAATTACCCCGATGTGCATTTGTACGAGATAGTTTATCCCGGCCTGAAGCGTAGCTTTATTCTGATGTTCAAAAATGACAAGTAGAAAAGACGAAAGAGACATCAATTCCCAAACGATAAGAAAAGCCAGCCCGTTTTGTACCATGCACACCCAAAGCATAGAAGACTGAAATAATAAAAACAATATCCAGTGCATAGAAAGGTTGGCCCGTTGCTGGCGATACGGGTGCATATAACCAATACTATAAAACGCCCCGTTGATGCAGGTTAAATTGATAATAAGAATAAACCAGGAAGAAAGTTTATCTATGTGAAATGTAATATTCCCAAATACCGGCTTATTGGTGACGATCACATCAATACTGTTCCCTGTTAACGCCTTTATAGAAGGTATTGAGGTAACTATGGCAACTAAAAGCACAAAAAGAAAATTAACCTTTGGCCTTTGCCCGGGAGGGAGTGAGAGAATGGTAACAATTCCTGCAACAGGTAACAGAAAAGCTAATATAAAGAACAATGATTCAGTCATAGGTAATTGGTATTTCTTTTTATTCTACTTGTTCCCTGTTTTCATTCATTTGCTTTAAATAATTCAGGGCGTGCCGAATGTTTCGCCTTTTAAAAAAATCTTCGTTTTGTTCAGGTAGTTCTTCAAGGCCATTTTGCAATATGTGCAGATAAATGACAACAAGATGCCGGTACAAATCTCCCTCCGGAAATCTTTCTACAGAACGGTTGATAATTTGCTCAACTTCATTCCCGTCACCAGCCTTTTCCAATTCATGAAGAACCGTCTCCTTATATTCTTCAATCATCTTAAGCTTTTTGTTAGAATTATACTTTCATATTTCTTAAGTAGCCGGAGTATTTATTCTTTGCTTAATACGGTTGAACAGAATTTTTGCCATTTGAATATTACTCCATTGCTGCGCATCTTTATCCATAGGATTAAACTGCTCCAGTTCGCTGATTATCTTTTCTACAAAACGGGCTACGATATGTCCGTTTACGTCATGATGCTCTAAGCCCTTCATGGCAGCATCACAGAATCGTTTTACCTCTTCATGTGAACCGGCAAATAATATTTTGTTTATCAGCTTGCATCGGTATTCATCTAATGATAATGACATAATTTATTAATTGCATTTGAAAAACATTTTAGGTTTTCAGAATAGGGGTTTTAAGCGGAATCTGCGGATAGTCGCATTTAAGACAAAAGCAACGATAGTTAAAATGGGTAGAGACAGCAGAAGGAAGCATTCGGAAGAAACTCCCTTCGTATGCTGCCGGTTTTCCGCAGGATGAATATGATAAAAATCATAAAGATAGCTGCGTTTCTTTCCAAAGAGTTTAAGTGAAGTTTGGAGGGCTGTATCAGCGGGTCTTGGTGTTCTTTGTTGCTGACCGCAGCCCATCCAAACTATCATGGGGGCCACAATAATCAAAACCACAATGGCAAATATTTTATATCCATATTTCATTGAAAAGATTCAGTTATTACTGGGCGGTATCCGGCTTTTCAATTCTCCAGTTGGGATTGTATTTAACAAAAAAACGACAACCACACAGCCCTCGATAAACGCATAAACCAGGGCTGAAGCAATATCATGAGAACCGCATTTGTCACTACCCACCCAAAAAATCTATTATCATTTAACGATAACCCTATTAATACCCACCAGGCAACCAAAGTCATAACAGAAAAAGCAACGGTTAGTGCATAACTAACATAGCCCGTGTCATAATAAAATCCTGTCTCAATTTCCATACGTTGACCACAGGCAGGACAATGCTCATTCATTTTCATAAAACTCTTTAGCTTGTAAGAACTTTTATCCTTAAACATATTTCCTGCTCTGCAACGGGAGCATTTATGATTAAATACTCCCCACAAATACCCATGTTTTTTCTTCTTTCCTGTTTCACTCATTTTAAGTATTATTTTTTTGTCAGTTTTTTCAGGTACAGGATAGCACATTGAATATTACACCAATGGATATAATCAAAACCCGAAGGGGAAAGATGCTTAAGGCCATCTTTTAACCTGACCAAGTAGTCAGCTTTTACTTTGGCAGGCAAATGCTTTTCTTTCAAAAGTTGTATAGACCTGCTTATGATTAGTTCAGTTTCCTCGCAGTCACTTGCCATTCCAAGCTTTTGCACAATGAACTCTTTGTATTCTTCAATAGTCATGGCAAGTAAGATTTAATATCACATATCAATTGTTTTCATCCAGCTTTTCCAGTAAGGCATTTTTAAAAGGGGTATCTACAAATCCGGATGCATACCTGTAATTGGTGCAATCCGCATTAGGCTGATTGGCTGCAATCTTATTCTCAAACCAGGTGGACAGTTTTTTCAGATATAAAACGATATTTTCATCATTATTTCCGTTTTGGAGCTGCTTTTGGATATTGTGTACAATTATCTTTTCACAATCCAGATAACCTTCCACTTGTTTCAGCTTACTGGTTATTTCATTTGTTTCAGCATCAAAGTCTATAGTCATGGCAAGATTTGTTTATTATCACCTATCTATTGTTTTCATCCAGCTTTTCCGGGATCGCATTTTCAAAAGGCTATCAATAATACCGATGGTATATCTATAATTGGCGCATTCACCATGAAGCCGGTTTGCTGCCATCTTATTTTCCAACCAGGTTGATAGTCTCTTCAGATACAAACTAATTTGTTCATCATTTTTCCGGCTTAGGATTAGCTCATTGATTTTACTTATAATTATCTTTTCGCAATCCGGCTGGCTATTTGCCCGCTTAATCTTGTTAGTTATTTCGATGGCATCTGCAAAAGAATCAATTGGCATATCTCTTTCCTCATTTGTTTTATATTTTAATCCAAAATTTCAGCAGGTCATCAAATTCAGAACCTACTTCATGATAACTCTTCGGTATTTCATCTTCCAGGCTATGAAATGTAGCTAACCTTGTTCCTCCGGGTTTTTCTTCAAGTTGACGGTACAGATAACGGTTGTAATAATTATATAGCTCGCCGGAATAATCAATATTGTCATCTATTTTGTCCGTACCCACAAGATTTTCATAAAAGGAATTGTAGAAATAAAAGTGATCGTAATTTTTAAAATCGAGTTGGGTAAAATTTCCATGAAGGAATGATACGTTTTCAATATGGAGCGCCTCCCTGGCGATTTCTGCATGACTGATCAGGTTCTTCCTTTGTTCTACTCCATAGTAAAATGCTTTGGGTTTATAATAGGCGGCGCTCAGGCAAAACTTTCCCACCCCACTGCCAATATCCAATATCCTTACGTTATTATCAGCAGCTAAAAAATTAGCCACTTTCCGGGCAACGCCCAGAGGTGTCCAATGCCTGCGGGCAAGTACCTGGATAGATAATGGATAAAGCTGGTTAAACTGTTCATCGGAACTAAACCACTTCTCTGCATAAATTCTTTTTTCAATCAAGGGCATGTTATTCTTGTTACTTTTTATTAGCACTATTTTGCATATTTACCCTTGCCGTTTATCTGGTATTGCTTTGGCAGCAGTAAATCCTTTCTTTCATACGGTTGTGCCGGTATAATTAACGCCAGCCAACCGCTATTTTCAGGATGTTGCAGTAAAACATTTTGATCGCCGGATAATAGTGTTTCATTAACCTGCACCACTTTGCCATCCACCGGCATGTGAGCCTCAATCTGGTATTCATTGTACTTTATGGTGGCGATTATATCACCCTTTTTTTTAAACCCGGAAGGCTCCTTGTAGGTTATCTGGTGTATCGCTCTAAACCCAATTAGTTTAAAACCGCAGACACCCACATAAGCTACAGTTCCCTGATAATCAATCCACTCATGGTCTTTTGTGTAGTAGAGATCTTTATTGGTTGTTTTTTCAGTATTCATAGTGCAAAGTTATCCGGCCTTCAGCCGCACTGCGGTAAACCTTATCAATTGAAAAAGTGAGTTTTATCACTAACGAAAGAGGTAAATTTGTGACTGCAATGAGCATTAAAGGCATTTTTCCGATAGATAAATGGGATTTTAAAAGTGAATCCATTCTTACGGATTTACCGTTGGATGACCTGGAATTACTTACCGCTAATAAGTCAGAGCAGGTTTATAAAAAAGGAGAAATCATTTTCCGGGAGGGGGGCTTACCCGTCCGGTATCTTTTATGTTACAGATGGGAAAATAAAAAAGTATAAAGTTGATAAAGATGGGCGGGAACAAATTATTTATGTGGCGAATTCAGGAGAATTATTAGGGTATCACGCCGTGCTTTCAGAAGACCGCTACCCTGACTCAGCAGCGGCATTAGAGGAAAGTAAAATTGCTTTTATTCCCAAAGAAGACTTTCTCGATACCTTGCAACAATCAGATGTATTAAACAGGCGGTTGCTAAAAACATTGAGCCATGAGTTTGCAGTATTGGCCAACAGCCTTACCATGTATGCGCAAAAATCTGTAAGGGAAAGATTAGCCCTTCAATTGATTGTTATAAGGGAAAAATACAAAGTGAATTTTATGCCTGGTATGCCAGTTGAGATAAATATGAGCAGGGATGATCTGGCCAGCCTTGTGGGCACAGCAAGGGAAAATGTTGTTCGGGTGTTAACAGATTTTGAGGAATCTGGAATTGTGGAAACCAAAGGAAGAAAAATAATTGTGCTTAATGTGGGGAAACTGATAGAGATTGCTAATTACAAATAATACAGTTACTCTTTCATTTTTAACTCTTATATTAGACAACCCTAACATGCCCATGCACCAAGTCAGGCACATTCGCAAGGTGCACAATGCCGACACACAAAAGCTAACCTTGCAAAAGAGCATGCCTTGTTCCCACGCTTCCGGGGACACACTCGGCTACGGTGGACACAGTCTTTTAATTCAAAACACCATGACGAAGGGCGAACATACAACAGGGAGTTTGCTACTATGCTGGCAGAGGAATATATTCTCAGCTTCATATCGCTATCAGCCCATATCCAGCCGACGGAATTCTATCAGCTTTTGTTGTTATCTTCATCATCAGTTTTTCAATCGGCAGAGGCTCTGGGCTGGACATTAAAAAATACCGGCACAGCAGCAAGCTCTGCCCGTTAGCTAGGAGACATAAAAAACAACGTGGCTCTTTCTTAATCTTTGCTGAATACCGCACCGCAAAATCTTAATACCGTCTGTCGCAAATCCGCCAATCAATCAGCATCCGATATTCTTTCAGAGCATATCATCAGCGAAGCAAAAAGGCAATTGATTTACACTGATAACACCGTTGCAGAAATATCCTTTTCATTGTCATTCAACGACCCATCTCATTTTGTAAAGTATTTCAAACGCCACACCGGTTTTACACCGCAGGCATTCCGCAGCTTGTAAAAGCCATACAACAGTATTTTCAAATATGCCATACAACACAAAAATTGTTGTACATATTTGTATATGCACAAGTTTAATTTCTGCCTTTTTTTGCAGGCGCAGCAAGCCCAACAAAAGCCTGCAACTCTAAATTGAAGCACATGTATAAAATAAAGATTGCCGCAGCTCTCCTGGTTTGTTCAGTGGCTAAGGCACAAGTCAATTCCGGTTCGCTTTCCCAGTATTTGCAATTGGCAGAAAAGAATTATCCCTTCCTGAAATCAAAGCAACTGGAAGTAGCAGCAGCGGAACAAACCATTGCATCGGCGAAGAAAACATTAGTGCCGTCACTGGATGCCTCTTACCAGGTTAATTATGGCACCTATAATAACATAACAGGCATGGCTTATCCGCAATTCCTGGTTCCTGTAAGTGGTCCGCCAACATCGGGCAATGTATATCCAGGTGTGTTTGGCAGCGCAACCAGTTTGTTATTGAACTGGCAGCCTGTAACATTCGGTCAGCGCAACGCACAGGTAGCCTTAGCCAAACAGGGTGCGCAAACAACAGGTGCAGATGCAGACAATGAACTTTTTCAGCACAAAATACGGGTGGTGAATGCTTACCTTGATTGGATTACCGCCATTGAATTGCAAAAGGTATATGAGGAAAATCTGCAAAGAACAGAAGCTAATCTTCGCCTGATATATTCGCTTGTAAACAGTGGCATTCGTCCGGGTGTTGATACAGCCATTTTTAAAGCAGAAGTATCAAAGGCAAAAGTGGAGGTGCTCAACAGCAAAAAACAAAAAGAGCAGGCACGCATTTATTTTACCCAGCTGTTGGCTACTGACAATGTTACTCAGCCATCTGATACTGCTTATTTCGCTAAGTTTCCAAACATTACTTTTTCAAACGACACAATAACTCACCCGCTTTCTAAATTGTACCAGTCCAATATTGCATTAAGCGAAGCAAGAAAAAAAGTGCTGGCTAAAACCACCATGCCCATGCTGGGTGTATGGGGCACCACCTATGCAAGAGGTTCCGGCATTGATTACAATGGCAATGTGAAGGCAACCGATGGCTTAGGCTTCCAGCGGTTTAATTATGGCATTGGCCTTCAACTGAGCATTCCAATTCTGCAGTCAGTGAAAATAAAACCGCAGTTGCAGCAACAAGACTTATTTATCCAGGCAAACCAGGAGCGTTTATCAGAAGTGCAGTTGCAACTAAAGAAACAAAACGAGCAGGCAGATACAGCACTGGCAAATACTTTTGAAATAGCAAAAGAATCTCCTGTATTGCTTCAGTCCGCACAGTTTTCTTTTAATGCCATGCAATCAAGGTATCAAACCGGTCTGACAAATATTTCAGACTTTTTGCAATCCCAATACACACTGGTTAAAGCCGAAACCGACGGCAAACTTTCTTATATGGCTGTCTGGAAAGCCTTTTTATATAAAGTGGCTGTGAGTGGCAATCTAAATACATTTTTAAACCAGGTTAACTAATCAGGAATATGAACTTGCTAAAAGGAGCATTAAGAAAACCTGTAACCATTGTAGTAGCAATACTTTCAATCATCTTCTTTTCTTATATATCCATCAAAAAAATGCGGATTGATATTTTTCCGCAGTTAGGGTTACCAACTGTTTATGTGGCTCAACCATATGGCGGGCTTTCACCGGAACAAATGGAAGGTTTCGTTACCTCCTATTATGAATATCATTTTTTATACATCACGGGGGTTAAATATGTAGAATCAAAATCCATTCAGGGTGCAGCTATCTGCAAAATACAATTCCAGGAAGGTACTGATATGGCCCAGGCGATGGCGGAAGTAGTAGGCTATGTCAACAGGTCAAGAGCATTTATGCCACCGGGCACAGTGCCTCCATTTATTACCCGTTTTGATGCCGGCAGTGTACCGGTTGGTCAATTGGTTTTTACATCTGATACAAGATCATTGGGTGAGATCCAGGACTTAGCATTATTTAAAGTACGCCCAATGTTTGCAACACTTCCCGGCGTATCAGCACCACCGCCATTTGGGGGTAATCAAAAAACGGTTATCGTAAAAGTTGACCCGGAAAAAGTAAGAAACTACAATCTTTCGCCCGATGATATTGTGCAGGCACTGGCTAAATCAAACAGCATTACTCCTGCAGGAAATGTAAGATCTGGTAACGAAACACTGATTGCATCTCAAAATGCGGTAGTGGAAAATGTGAAGGAACTGGAAACCGTTCCGCTTAAAACAGGTGCAGGTCCAACTATATTCCTGCGGGATATAGCCAGTGTGGATATTGGTTCTGATGTAACTACCAGCTATGCCTTAATAAATGGCAAACGTTCCGTTTATATTCCCGTTACAAAAAGAGCCACCGCTTCAACCTGGGATGTGGTGCAGAATGTAAAGAAAGCATTGCCTGATATGCAGGCCGCCGTACCGGAAGATATTAAAGTGTCGTATGAATTTGACCAATCCGGATACGTTATCAACTCTGTCAAAAACCTTTCTTTTGAAGGCGGGTTAGGCGCACTGCTCACCGGTTTAATGATTTTGCTTTTTTTAGGCGACAGAAGAAGTGCCCTGATAGTGGTCATAACCATTCCTATGTCCATACTGTCTGCACTCATTTTGCTCAACCTGTTTGGCCAAACCATCAATATCATGACTTTGGGAGGATTGGCTTTGTCGGTAGGAATATTGGTGGATGAAGGAACGGTAACCATAGAAAATATTCACCGGCACCTCGAAATGGAAAAATCAAAAGCGAAAGCCATATTGGATGGATGCCGGGAAATCATTACTCCCAAACTATTGATACTATTCTGCATCCTTTCTGTATTTGTACCTGCTTTGTTCATGAGCGGTGTTCCCAAAGGCATGTTTTTACCATTGTCGTTATCGGTGGGCTTTGCCATGATATCTTCTTTTATTATTTCAAATACAGCCATACCTGTATTTTCTAATTGGTTATTAAAAAATCATTTTACAGTACCGGAAGAAGAAAATAAAAAAAGCCTCTTTGAAAAATTCAGAGGCTGGTATGTAGCCTGGTTGGAAAAATTTATAAAAGGTGCTGCATGGAAATCATGGGCGTATGCGTTATGCTCCATTGGTTTGGTAGTGCTGTTGTTTTCATATATCGGCACTGAGATATTTCCCAAAGTAGATGCAGGGCAAGCACAGGTTCGCATGAGGCTTTCAACCGGTACAAGGTTAGAACGCACAGAAGAAGCTACGCAAAAACTACTGGCTATTGCCGATAGCATTACCAACCATCAAGTTGAAATAAGTTCAGCCTTTGTGGGTACGCAGCCTTCCAGTTATCCCATCAATAATATTTATTTATGGACAAGTGGTCCTCATGAATCCGTAACAAAAATAAACCTGGCAAAAGGTTCGGGCATAAGCATTGAAACTTTCAAAGAAGCAATGCGCAAAGCAGCAGCAGAACAAATACCTGGTGCAAAACTTTCATTTGAACCTGGTGATTTAGTGGAGCAGGTTTTAAACCTTGGCTCGACCAACCCGATTGAAATTGCAGTGCTGGGTAAGAATCTTTCTCAATCAAGAACCATTGCAGAACAGCTTACCAAACAATTAAAAAACATTTCCTACCTGCGGGATGTGCAAATAGCCACTCCATTAGATTACCCCAGCATTAAAGTAAACATTGACAGGGTAAAAGCAGGTCAGTTAGGATTGACAGTTGACCAGATAACAAAATCTTCGGTGGCCGCTACTTCTTCCAGCCGCTTTACCCAACCTAATTATTGGTTAGACAAAGCTACGGGTACTGCCTACCAGGTACAGGTGGAATATCCGCAATACAGAATGAACAGCACTGATGAACTGGGCTTAGTGCCATTAACGACTGCCGTAGGCAACCCTGTGTATCTAAGAGATGTGGCAACCATAGAAAAAACAAAATCACCTGGCGAATATGACCGTATTAACCAACAACGATACATCACAATAACGGCAAACATTTACAATAAAGACTTGGGTGCTGCTGTGAAGGATGTAAACAAAGCTGTAGCATCATTAGGAGAATTGCCACAGGGAGTAAAAGTAATGGTGAGAGGGCAGGCAGAATTACTGAGTCAAACCATGAGCGAACTGCAGTCAGGATTATTGATTGCCATTGTCGTTATATTATTAATGCTGACAGTTAATTTTCAATCATTCAAACTTTCATTATCTATCCTATCCATAATACCAGCGGTGGTTTCAGGGTCTGTGCTGTTGTTGTTAATTACCGGTAAAACCCTGAATATTCAGTCTTACATGGGTACCATCATGGCTGTTGGCGTTGCAGTGGCAAATGCCATTTTGTTTATTACCAATGCAGAGTGGCATCGCAGGCATGACCATATTTCCGGATATGCAGTGGCAGGTGCATTCAACAGGATAAGACCCATTTTAATGACAAACCTCGCCATGATTGCCGGCATGCTGCCTATGTCATTGGGTCTTGGTGAAAGTGGCGACCAAACCGCGCCTTTGGGTATTGCTGTAATAGGTGGTTTGATATTCTCAACAGCAAGTACACTTATATTTCTGCCAATGGTATATTCAAATATCATGGGAAAGAAACACTATGAAAATCCTTCACTTGACCCCGAAGACATTAATAGCAATAATTACGAACCAGGTAATATATCATCCAATGCGTAAACAAATTTTAATACACATGAACAGGCATGCCTTTATACTACCAGTGATTTGTTTTGCTGTGCTTCTGGCAAGTGGTTGCAAAAGCAGTAACTCCAAAATTGAACAACCACAAGCTAAGTCAGATTCAGCTACAGTATTCACATTAAAGAAAGAGTCTTTTGATAAGAGCCTTTCATTTCCCGGTGAGCTGATTCCGTATGAACGGGCAGAGATATTTGCCAAAGTATCCGGATATGTAAACACATTGAAAGCAGATATTGGTGATGTAGTTCAAAAGGGGCAGGTTCTTGTTGTGTTGGACGCCCCGGAAATGATTGCCAATTATGCACAAGCTAGTGCGGATGTACAAACAGCAAAGGCAAAATATTCAGGCAGCCTTGATGCGTATAATCGTATTCTACATGCAGATAAAGTGCCGGGTACAGTTGCAACAGGTGAAATAGAAAAACTGAAAAGTCAAATGGAGGCAGATAGTTCAGCATAGGCGGCAGCAAAATCAAAATTGAGTGCTCATGCTCAGTTAAAAGATTATCTGACCATAACAGCTCCCTTCTCCGGCGTGATTACGCAAAGAAATGTTGACCCCGGCACACTGGTAGGTGCTGCCAACTCAAAACCAATGCTGGTGCTCGAAAACAACTCAAAATTACGGTTACGGTTACCTGTGCCCGAAGCGTATATTGCTGCAACACCAGAAAATGAAAAGGTTGGTTTTACAATTGATACCTATCCCGGAGTTTATTTTGATGCTTTATTGTCGAGAAAGGCTGGTGCACTGAATCTTGTAAATCGCACTGAAACATGGGAGTTTGTTTATAATAATGCTGAAAAGAAATTAAAGTCAGGCATGTTTGCCAATTGTAAAATCAGTTTCAAAAGAAGTATGCCTTCCTATGTAGTTCCATCCACTGCCATTGTTACCAACCAGGAGAAACGGTTTGTAATTCGTATCGTCAACAGTAAAGCTGAATGGGTTGATGTGCGTAATGGTTTTGCATTTAATGATACTACAGAAGTGTTTGGCAACCTTGTGGAAGGTGATACGATTGTTTTAAGAGGGACTGATGAAATGAAGCCAGGTAAGCAAATTATTCCACGTAAATCAAAATAGGCATTGACACACCAGGTCAGGCACATTAATTTGCAAGGCGCATAAAACTGACATACAAAAGCCAACCCAGCAAAAGAGCCGCCTTGTTCCCAAACTTCCGGCGAAACATACTTTCAATTCAAAGTACCAAGAAGAAGGGCGAACACATAACAAGAGTTTGCTGCTTTGCTGCAGATGAAATATACTCAACTTCATATCGCCAGCTGCCCATATTCAGCCGACGGAATTCAATCAGCTTTTGTTGTTATCTTCAACAACAGCTTTCAATGGGCCTTTGTTCTGGGCTTGACGTTCAACGAAGGCCCTGCCTTCGCAAATGCCCGAACGTCGTTATTGGAAAGCCTATTGGACGCCCTGCTAAATTTGAACAGTCGAGAATATGGCAAATTTCACTACAGGTTTATTAAACCTACATAAAGGCGAAGAAAGTAAACAAAAGACCTTAGACAATGTAAAGAGAAATATTGCCTTTAGCGGGTCAAATCTTTGGATTTTGGCTTGTGCAATTATGATTGCTTCAGTTGGACTAAATGTGAACTCAACCGCTGCAATTATTGGTGCAATGCTTATTTCTCCGTTAATGGGGCCTATTGTTGGAGCAGGATTTGCTTTGGGGATTTATGATTTCAACCTTTTACGTAAGTCATTGGGCAATCTTCTAATTGCGACGTTTGTGAGTTTAATAGTGGCCACGCTCTATTTCTATTTAAGTCCGTTTAAGGAAGTGCAGTCAGAATTACTGGCACGGACATCGCCGAATATTTATGATGTGCTCATTGCATTTTCTGGCGGGCTGGCCGGAGTAATTGCTATAACAAGGGTTGAAAAAGGAAACCCTATCCCGGGTGTTGCCATTGCCACAGCCCTTATGCCGCCGCTTTGCACTGCCGGCTTTGGGCTTGCCACTTCCAACTGGAAATTCTTTTTGGGTGCACTATTTCTATATTGTATCAACTGTGTTTTTATCTGCATCGCCACTTTCAGCATTGTTAAGTATTTAAACTACCCTGCTTCAAAGCAAATAGATATCAAACATCAAAAGCAAGTGAGGAATGGCATAACAGCCCTAATCATTTTAATAGTCGTACCAAGCGCCTTTTTTGCTTTTAATTTTTACAAAGAACAAAAATTCAGGCAATCAGCCGATAGCTTTATTGAGCAGGAGTTTGTGGAAAAAGGCAATACGCTGGTTTTCAAAAAGATTAACTATAAGGCTAAATCAATTGAACTGGCTTTTTTAAAAAGGTCTTATACTAAAACAGAGCAGGAGGAACTTAATAATAAACTGGAGAAGGCAGGTTTACAAAACACCAAATTAATCATCAGGCAAAACTCTTCTGAAAATATACAAAGCCTGAGGAATGAGTTGTTGGGTGAAATAAATAAAAAGGATAATGCATTAAGCGAAAAAGACAAGAGTATTGCGCTTTTGGAACAGAAGCTTAGTGAAAATTCATTTGACAACAGGTATTTGCTTTCCGAATTAAATGTGTTTTTCCCGACCATCAACTTTGTTTCTGTTTCCAGGCAACAGGCTGCATCCAAAGACAGCGCAAGCCTTGTTACCATTTTAATTTATAGTGCTCATCCAAAACTCAATGAAGGTGATAAGGGCAAACTCAAAGACTGGATGTTGAAGAAATTCAATATTGATAGTATTCAAATCATAGAGACAGACAGATGACATGAATATTTTTTTGCAGCGATTACCCATTCTTTTTTAAACTTCGTCAATCCCTCCTCGTTAGCAATGCAACAATAGGGTACCTGTTCGATTGGCTGCTCAAATTGCTTGTTAGTTTCTCCCATGAAGCGTCAGCGCACCTGTATCAGTTCTTTTTCACCAAGATATTTCCAAAAAGAAAAACCCGGCTTTTTTTGAAACCGGGTATTCCCTCAATTAACCAATCAACCGGTGAACCGGTCAACTCATTACTGAATCACTCCCAACTCTTTGCCCACTTTTGTAAACGCGGCAATGGCTTTGTCGAGGTGTGCCTGCGTATGTGCAGCGCTGAGCTGTACACGTATTCGGGCTTGTCCCTTGGGCACTACGGGGAAGAAGAAACCGATAACGTAAATGCCTTCATCAAGTATGCGGGCTGCAAAGTTTTGCGCCACCACCGCATCGTATAGCATCACCGGCACAATGGGATGTTCGCCGGGCTTGATGTCGAAGCCGGCTTCGGTCATTTTGCTGCGGAAATATTTGGTATTGTATTCCAGCCTGTCCCTCAGTTCGGTGGTTTCGGTGAGCATGTCGAGCACAGCAATGCTGGCGCCTACAATGCTGGGAGCCACCGTATTGCTGAACAGGTAGGGGCGACTGCGTTGGCGCAACATTTCTATTATTTCCTTGCGGCCGCTGGTGAAGCCACCACTGGCACCGCCAAGCGCCTTGCCTAAGGTGCCTGTAATAATGTCGATGCGGCCCATTACGCCCCGGTATTCGTGGGTGCCGCGGCCGGTCTTGCCGAGGAAGCCGCTGCTGTGGCATTCGTCAATCATTACAATGGCATCGTATTTATCTGCCAGGTCGCAAATCACATCGAGGCGGGCTATAGTACCGTCCATGCTAAAGCTGCCATCGGTAACAATGATGCGGCTGCGCAGGTGCTGGCTTTCCTTTAGTTTGGCTTCCAGGTCGTCCATGTTGTTGTGCTCGTAGCGGTAGCGCTGTGCCTTGCACAAGCGCACCCCATCGATGATGCTGGCATGGTTGAGCGCATCGCTGATGATAGCATCTTCCTCGTTGAACAGGGGCTCGAACACACCACCATTGGCATCGAAAGCCGCTGCGTACAGGATGGTATCCTCGGTGCCGAGGAATTGGGCAATCTTCTGTTCCAGCTGTTTGTGAATATCCTGGGTGCCGCAAATAAACCGCACCGAACTCATGCCATACCCGTGGGTTTCAATGGCTTTGTGAGCGGCTTCAATCACCCTGTGGTGCGATGAAAGTCCGAGATAATTATTGGCGCAGAAATTGAGCACATGGCGGTGGCCACCGTTGCCATCGGGCACCAGCACTTCTATTTCGGCGCCCTGCGGGGTGGTAATAATACGTTCGCGTTTGAAAAGGCCGGCGGCCTCTATTTCGGCCAGTTCGGCCTTGATGCGGGAGACAAATTTTTCGTTCATACCAGGCAAAATATTTTGAGGGCCGAAGGTATGCAATGGTCAATGATTGACGTGCCAATGGTGGGCAACCCTATTCGGTATTGCAGCCAGGACTGGATTATTTATGGCTTCGCCAATGTTAACTTTGGTTAAATTGCGGTAATTAATACAAAAGATGCTGGTACCTGTAACCTTTCCTGGGTAACTTCGTCTCATACTTCGTAACACACACCTGCTATGAAAACCATTAATACCAAAATCGGACTGATTCTTACCGCATTGCTTGTAGTAGCCGTGCTTTCGTATGGATTCTGGAGCAACAGCAACAGCGGCAAAAATGCTGAATGCAGTAGTTCAGATAAACAATCCTCCAGCAATGTTCAGAGCAAACTGAACCTGAAAGGCATGACCCGCCACCTGCTGGATTTTTATAAATAGGCGAAGGAAGAGATGCACCGTTGAAGTATCCGGGCATCTCTGAAACCGAAGCCACTCTTTTTTGGATGACCAAAGCAAGCGCTTTGGTTTTTTGTTGCCCATGGCTCAACGTCCGCAAATTCCTTTGAAATCACAATACCTGCAGTTTTCGAGCAGGGCTGTCTGGTCAAATGGAACAGCAGGGTCGAACAATTCTTCGAGTAATAAACGCAGGTTCTCTTCAATTTGCGTGAGTACAGGGCCAATGTTGGAATAGGTGATTTCTTCATCGGCGGCTTTGTTGAAGAGACGTACACCGTTTTTCTTATTCTGCAAATGCCTCACGGCAAGCAAGGCAGGCTCAAACTGCGGATGCTGCGGAAAGTTTTGCTGAAACATCCAGCTGTACACAAGCGTTTGCAGCGCTGCTTTGTTCTGGTAATTACCATCGCGTTCAAATAGCGCCTCCACTTTTTTGAAAGCGGGGTCATCGCCCCCAGTTTTATAATCCACCATGCGGAAAATATTGTCCTTTTCATCCACCCTGTCGATGAAGCCGCTCAACACCACCCGCTCCTGGTTTCCTTTAATCGTCAAAGAAAATGGCTCGGCAAATCTTACCTCGGTATGCTCAAGGTTGAATGGTGTGTACGTTGCATCTGTTTGCAATAGAAACTGAACATACTGCAACACTATGGCCCGCACCACATGCAGCTCTCCGCTGAACTGAAAAGGTCCTATGATTTCGGTTTTGCGCCATTCCATCCTGAAAGCCTTTTCAACAAAAGCTTCCGCATTTTCCTGCATCCATTGCACTGCTTCCTGCGTAATGTGTTTGCCATGAGCATCGGTCCAAGCAGCATACAGCAATTCTATCAGTTTGTGAACCACCTTTCCCACAGCCGATGCTTCCACACCTTCCTCCAACTGTTCCGGCTCTTCCAGTTTGGCCAGGTACCGGAAGAAATACTGCAGGCGGCAATTGAGATACATATTGATGGCAGAGGGTGAAATGGGTTGAGGATTTTCACTTTTATAAAAATGATACAACCTGTCCAGCGCTTCCTTGTTTTTTTCTATGGTAACCACCGGCCACGTTTCAGGATACACCGTGTTGCCCACACGCCATTCTTTCACAGCAATCTTTGTTTCGAATTTTATTTGCTGCACAAAACGGCTGCACTCGCCGGTGCTGTTGTCATCAATCAATGCATTGTAGACCATTCGTACCGTTTTTGCCCGATGCAGCAAACGGTAAAAAACATAAGCAAAAATGGCATCCTGGTGCTCCGGTACCGGCAACCCAAAAGCACGACGCACATTATCGGGCAAAAATGAATCGGGAGGCTTGATGCGGGGAAGGCTGCCTTCATTTGATCCGAGAATGATGAGGTGTTCAAAATCGAGACCACGACTTTCGAGCAGGCCCATGAGTTGCACACCCTGCAGGGGTTCGCCTTCAAACGGAACGCTTACACTGCCAAGCTGTTTCAGCAGCAGGCTGCCCATGAAAGCAAGGTCGGGCTGCGGTTTCAGCGATGCAAAAAGTGGTTCGAGTTGTTGCAGCATTTTCCATGCAGCTACACATAGCCCTTCCAGGATG
The DNA here is from genome assembly GCA_037443285.1 of Sphingobacteriales bacterium. Classification (GTDB taxonomy): domain Bacteria; phylum Bacteroidota; class Bacteroidia; order Chitinophagales; family Chitinophagaceae; genus Phnomibacter. The sequence continues at coordinate 29,149 of JBBIOQ010000012.1, forward strand.
CTGTCGTTTTTTACAGCAGGAATCTGCAGTGCTATTTCCAGCAAGCGACGCAGGCGCTGAAACAATTCCATGTCGGCCATCAAACGGCTGAAAAGCAAGGCTGCAGATTCTGAATGATTGCACACCAAATCAACCGGCACATGTACCAGGTTTTCCTTCACCATCATGGTCTTCAGCTTTTCAATTTCTGCTGCAGGCCAGTTGCAAAAGGGATGTTGCAGCCACTTGACAACGATGCTGTGATGGATGGTTTGAAAACGATGCTGCTGCAAATCGTTCTGCGCTTCAAAAAACAAATGAACTATGGTGTAAACGGCACTTTGCACCAAAGGATAACCCATGGTGATGTTTACTTTATCCATGGCTGTGGGAAGCGATTGCAGTACAGGAATCAGCAAGGATTCATCGGCCAACAAAATGCCGGCCTGTTCCTTGTTTTGATTTTGTGGCAGTGCATTCCACCAGCTGTTCACTTGCTTTGCCTGAGCATGTTGTCCTTCTGCAGCAACCACTTCCATTGATGTTGACGATTGAGCTATCGAGTGCAGCAGCGGCATTTCGTTTTTCAATCCAACAATATTGAAATTGCGACGCAGAAAAAATCCTGCCTCCTGTTGCTTTTGCTCCAGGTACCATGCATCGGCATCAAACCAAAGGCTGGCAAAGCCTTCATCGTTCCATTTTTTAATAATGGTTTCTTCTGCTTTGTTGAATGCATTGAAACCCACAAATGCGATGTGTTCCCATTTCTGTTTAAAAATATTTCCTGCAGATGGTTCAGTTGCCAATTGCCGGTAAGCCATGCCCATGGTAGTGCATTGCCTGCTTGCCAGCAACTGCATGAACCGTGCATGAATGGCAGGTAGCCGTTGCCACAGTTTCAAAAACTTTTCCTGTATCCTGGTTTTTTCAATGGTTCCTTTCCAGAACGATTTCAGAAATTCCCTTTGCTCTTCGGTGAGTTGTCCAAATGCTTTGTCAATGGCTTCAATGTCGTACAGCACTTTGCACACATCGTCAATATTCGCCAGGTAACTGTCTATTTCACGATAGTCTTTGAGAATGGTTTCTCCAATGGAAAAGAACACATCGAAGGGAGGAATTTCCGATGGTGCATCGCCCTGTTCTACCGCCACTGCTGCAAACGCTTCGTACAATGCAAAACCCTGCACGATGCTGTCGGCCACCTGCAACGGCGTGCACATGGTCACCAGTTCTTCAATGGTGTACAGGGATGGCATGAAGCATGGAGGCGTTGCAACCTGCTTCATGTAATTGCTAAAGAAAACCGACTGACGTCTGTTGGGAAAAACAACAGCCAACGTGTGCAATTTTCCGGCAAATTGTTGGTGCAATCTTTCAGCTACGGTGTATAAAAATGGTTGCATGAATTAGTGTGTTGATTTTTTAAACGGCTACAGCCTTCTTTTCAAATCCATAAACGACAAAGCCTTTCACATTGGCAAAGCCCATTTGCTGCAGCATGCCCGTGTATTCGCCCACTTGCTTTTCATGTTTGGCTTTGTCTTTTTCGCCGGTGGTGAATTTGAAGTCGTATACAATGGTTTCAGTGTTGTTGTACAACACAAGGTCGGGCCTCCGCAGCTCACGTTTTTCGCTCACCATGTTTTGCTCTGCCAGTCTTTTAAATTTACCTGAAGCCCATGGTTGCAAAGCATCCAGTTGCAGTACATCGAAAAGTACCTGTGAAGCTTTGTCCTTTTGCTGTGCATCCAACCATCCTTCGCGTTGCACTGCATTGAGTACCTCTTCAAGTTGGCCCGGATTTTCCATGCGGCAGAGAATTTCATGCAGCAGGATGCCCTGTTTGCGAGGCAGCACCAACTCCTGTTCAGGATCGGCTGCCAGAGGTTGAAATTTTACATGCAGTCTTCCGCGCCAGTCCGTGTACACATATTCCTCCAACGGAGGCATTGCGTCTGCCAATTGCCCGGCAGCATTTGGCACAACCTCACCGAACACCCATTCATTGGCGGTTTCATCAAAACCGGATCTTGTTTCTTCATATTTTCCTGCAGGCAACACCACATCCGATGCAGCAACCGACCTGATCATTTCGCCGATGTTGCCAATGGAAAAACTGTCGTCCTTGCTATTACTTTTTACCACCTTATGCGGAGCCCATCCGTACAACCGTTTGCGTGGACGGGTAAAAGCCACGTACAGCACATTGAGGTTGTCCATGGCTGCCAGCACTATTTCTTCCACATATGCATTGGCAAAACTGCTGCGGTTTAATGACGATTTGAATTTCACAGGCACAACCGGAATAGCATTGAATGAGGTCGCACTGTTGTCCACCCAAAGGATGGGCGCATTGAAGTTGCCTTTGGGTGCAATATTCCAATCGAGAAACGGCATCAGCACAATTGCAAAAGCCAGCCCTTTTGATTTGTGTACTGTCAGCACTTCAATGGCGTTGCTTCCTGCCGATGCCGGCAATGACGTATCGCAACCTTCATCGTCCCAATACTGTAAAAATTCCTGAAGGCTTGCGTCGCCATATCGCGTCCAGCGTTGCAGCAAATCATAAAATGCAAGCAGGTAGGCCCGGTGCTTGGGCATTTCATCGAGGCCAAACATCATCACCAACTGGTGCAGCAGCTCATTCAGCGGAAGAGTGCGCAGTTCGTTGGTTTCGTTTACAAAACGCGGAGGCAAAATATCTAGTTTGCAATTCGAAGCAAACACTTCCAGCCTGTTGGCATCCATGCCACTCTGCAGTAGCACCAACTGCCGCAGTTGTGCCAGCGCCAAAGTATGCCGGCTGTCGTTGAGCCAGCGCAATGCGCAGATGATAATCTGGATGGCCTGGTTGGAAGCAAGCATGAGTGCATCGCCCGAAATAATATTAAAACGGTGAGCGGCTTGCTGCTGTGCACTCACAAGACTTTCCACTACCAGCCTGGCTTCCTTGTTTGTGCGGGTGAGAACTGCTATATCGGAAGGAGCAAAACCTTCTTCCAGCAATGCCTGTACCTGCGCATGCAATTGCTGCAAAACAACTTCAGCATAGTCAATGACTTCACCATTCTCATCTTTATCCTTTATGAAACGAATGCGAACCGTTCCGTTTTCTTCCGCACTTGCGGGAATGAGTTGGAAACTATCGGCATAGGCCTGGTTGAAAATAGTGTTGTATCCTTTCTTTTCCAGTTGCTCACGTGTTTCATCCCTTGTATTGTTAATGATTGCATTCAGTTCAATTTGCAGCAATTGCGGCGCAACATGAAACAACAGGTTGTTGAAATGGATAATAGGCTTTGCGCTCCTGTAATTTTCTTGCAGGCTTTTTACGGATGGCTTAAAAGATGCAAACTGCTCCTGCACCTTGTACAACAGCAAACGCCAGTCGCCATTGCGCCAACGGTAAATAGCCTGCTTCACATCGCCCACCAACAAGTTGTAATTGCCTGAACCAAGCGCTTCGGTGAGCAAGGGTTTGAAATTGTCCCATTGAAAACAACTGGTATCCTGGAATTCATCGAGCAGAAAATGCTGGTAGCGGCTTCCGGTTTTTTCGTAAATAAAAGAAGCGGTGCTGTCACTGGTCAGTTCACGCAGCAGTTGGTGCGTATCGCTGATGAGCAATGCATTGTTGTCCTTTCGATAAGCAGCCAACTCGCCGGCGAATACACGCATCAATCGAAGCACACGGATGTTCTGGCGGATGGCTGTTGCTGTTTCATATGGTTTAATGTCGGACTCAAACCAGTCAATCAATTGCTGTAAGAAAGAACAGATTTGTGCACCGTGTGGTGCCACTTTATTTTTTGTTGAAGCCGGCGCTTTTTTAGTCACCAACTTGTCGGGATCGGCAGCCATGGCGTAGGCACGAGGTCCCGGTTCAACCAGTCCTTCTTTAGCTGCGTTAAAGAAAAGGGAAATGAATCCTGAACCGGAATGGGAGAAGTCGTCAGGGTGCAGTCCGTTGCTTTGAAAGTATTGTACGCATTGCTCACCTCCGGCTTTCCATTTGTTCTCAATGGCCCGAAGCGTGCCGTTCAATTGCTGATTCAATTGATTGAAGAGTTCATTTACTTCATCATTCGTTTTATCACGAAAAACTTGCTCAAAACCACTGAATTTCTCTTTGAATAATTCATTGGCAAGGTTCAGCATATCCTCCCTGAAGTCCCAGCGTTTACCTTCTTCCAGTCGTTCACGTGCCATGTCAATCACCCATTGCTGCAGGCCCTTGTCCTCATCCAGCTTTTTGTACATACGCTCAGTAAGGTCTTCCTTCACGGGGTCGGCAGATAGTTGCAGTTTGAAGCCACCATCGATGCCCAGCTCCCATGCAAATGAGCGAATGATACGTTGAACAAATGCATCGATGGTGTTGACGGAAAACCGGCTGTAATCGTGCAGAATGGAAACGTACACCTGCTGTGCACGTTGCTGAATCATCCCTTCATCAAAACCATCCAACAACTCCAGCAGTTTTGTACGGTAGTCTTTTACCTTATTGTCATTCAGTGCAAGCCCTTGCAACACATGCAGGATGCGTTCCTTCATTTCTGCTGTGGCCTTGTTGGTAAAGGTGACAGCGAGTACATTTTTGTATGCAAATGGATTTTGCAGTACCAGCACCAGGTAATTAAGTGTAAGCGAAAAGGTTTTGCCGCTTCCGGCACTGGCCTTGTAAATTTCAAGTTGCGAAGTAGTGTGCATGAAAAAGCCGTTTGAATGGAAACACCAATTTCCTTTCAAACGGCCTATTAAACTTCAATGGTGGATAAAAAGAAAATCAGCTTTTTGCTTTCACCCAACCCCAGTTTTCTCCATTCTTAATGCGATACAACTGCATGGGCGTAATGCCAAACTGCTTTGCAATCATTTTCATCCTTGTCTTACGCTTTGGGTCTTCAAGGATTTTTTTGATCATCTGCACTTTGGATTCGGTAAGTTTTTTGCCCTTGCCTGTAATCTGCGACCATTCGGACAGCCTTTTTGTATTGGCTTTGCTGGCTTCGCTTTTCGAAGCGTGAGCCCTTTGCTCTTCATAGGTCACCCACTTCAGGTTCTTTATATGGTTGTTGGCCTTTGAATGGTCAACATGAATGACATACTGATGTTCCTTAGAAGCCGGCTTTAGGAAATTCTCAGCTACCAAGCGGTGAATGAGGTAATGGCTCGAAACGCCATTCACCCTGAAACGCCAAATTTTGTAGCCTTGCGGATGTATGTTCAGCGAAAGTTCGCTGCCATCTTCAATATTCTTTGAATAGCTAATCAGCCTGCCATGGCTGGTGATGACATACTTTTTCTTAAGGCCGGGTATTTTAACCTGCTTGTATTCCTCACCAACAAAAAACCGGAGTTTGTTTCCTTTGCTTACATCTTTTCCACTGAAGTGGCGGGTAGCCTCATCGAAAGTGGCATAGCGAAGATTCTTAACGTTGTTGTTATGCAGGTCTTTGTCGAGATGCAGCACATACTTGTGATCCTTGCTGGGCTTTTCGAGGAAGTGCTCTGCAACCAATTTGTGCACAGGGAATCCCCGCTTGCCATCATCAAACAACACATTAATCTTTTGCAGCCTGAAGGTGGGTGCTTTCAGAGAAAGAAACTTGCCGTCGTCATAAGACTTAACAAAACTGATAACTCTGCCGAAATTGGAGACGGCATAACGTCGTTTGCCCAAACGGCCGCGAAATTTTATTTCGGACCATTTTTCGCCGGGCGATTGCTGAAACTTTTTCAAGGTGGTAAGTGGATTTAGATAAAATAATTCTCCTACCGCCAATCGGGCAGGATTTTTTGATCACGCAAGTCAAATATAGCCAATTCCTAATTTTAACGCACTACGTTGTACAGTTAGGCTACCAGTCATCATTATTAATTGCCCATTTAACCAAACCATAAACATAAAACTGCCGTTAGTTCGTTCATTTATGTGCCAGCCGTAACAATAAGGATGCAGGTTTATTCCTCATCAATTCTTATTGAACATAATTAATTGTGCCCTATGAGCAAACATGACAGCCGGCTGAACGAAACCGCACTATTTTCAAAAACCGATGCCCTTCTGTGGTGGCTGAGTACCGCCGAGCCCGAATTGATTTACGACTGCAAAGTTGACCGCAACCGTTACCGCATAACAGGGATGGTGGTGGGCGGGACCTGGCTTTTTGCAACACTTGCCTGGTCTTACTTTTTCAGTACGACAGTCAGCAGTCCGTTGGTTGCTGTTGCAATGGGCATCTTTATGGGGCTGATTGTTTTGGGAATCGACCGTGCACTCATCAAGGGCATCAGCAAAAGCAACAAACATAAAATCGCACCGCTCTTCTTCAGGGGTTTGCTGGCACTGACTATTGGCTTGTTCATGGCACAGCCTGCGGTCCTGTATTTGTTTGACAAGGAGGTGAAAATGCAGGCATCGCTTGACAACGAAAACCGAAGGCAGGTGAAACGCCATCAACTCGATAGCCTGTATGCCGGGCAGAAAACGCAATTGGAAAAGGAATTGAAGGCCGTAGAATCCAACCTGGCTGGCAGGTATGCCGAACTCCAACTTGCCAGAAACAACTACCTGGCCGAAACCGATGGAACCGGGGGCAGCGGCAAAGTGGGCATCAGCACAATAGCCCTGGCCAAAAAGAAGGAATTTGAAAAACTGGAAACAGATTTCAAAGCCTTGCAGGTGCAGGAGCAACCCAAAGCTGATTCACTCAACAGGCAACTAGCTTCGTTGGAAACCAACATCCAATTGCAGGAAAAGCAGTTTGGGGCATTGCTCAACAACGGATTCCTTACAAGGATAGAGGCTTTGCAGAACCTGGTAAAGGCAAACAGTGCCGTGGCATTCAGGTACTACCTCATTGTAGCCATACTGATGCTGATTGAACTGATGCCTGTTATTGTGAAATACATGCTGCCTTTTGGGCCTTACGAGGAAAAAGTTACCCGGCTCGAATTGGCCGAACGGGATTTTTTCCGGAAGAAAATAGAACAGGAAATGGAGTTGAAAGCATACTATAACGATGCCGCCAATGAGGAGGACAGGAAGACTGTGGATGCTTTTTTTGAGAGGACACGGCAGGCCCGGGAAGACAGAATTACTGGCATGGCAGATGACTGGAGCGCTGATAAATACCGGAGTTTTGACGCCCTTTGGCGCCAGGTAATAAGAGAGGCGCTCTCGACTCCTGAAAATTGAAAATCCGGATACATGCTGACATGGTTGCACAACCAGGCATGTTCCCCGTACCTTCTATTCGGCCATTGATTATTTCCCGCTGGGTTGACCCTGATGCTGAACATTTAACCAACCCTTACCCGGCAACCCCGTTTTCAAAATCCTATTTCCGTATTTTCGCCAGCTATAATTTCATTAAATCAAAATAAACCGATGACAATCATGATTTCACATCAGTTTGAATCATCGGACAAATTCTTGCCAAATGGACCCGCTAACATTATCAATTATAATTGGTGTCATCTGTCTCCTTGTCGGCTTGGTGATGGGTAAACTGCTGTTTGCAGCCAACACCAAAAAGCAAATCGAAGAAGCCGAACATCAGACTAAGAAAATTCTCGCCGACGCACAGGCAACAGCAGAAACGCTAAAGAAAGAAAAGCTATTGGAGGCCAAAGAAAGGTTCGTGCAACTGAAAGTAGAACACGACAAAGAAGTGCTGGACCGCAACAAGAAAATAGCCGAAATAGAAAGCCGCATCCGCAGCCAGGAGCAAAGCATCAATTCAAAGAGTGCCAACCTCGACAAGCAAATGAAGGAGAACGAGGCTATCAAGGAAAACCTGAACAGGCAGATAGAAGTAGTGAACCAGAAGCGCTCCGAGCTGGAAAAACACCAGGAAGAACATATCCGCCGCCTCGAAAAAATTGCAGGCCTCACCGCCGATGAAGCCCGCAACCAACTTATTGAAAGTCTTAAGCAGGAAGCTCAAACCAGGGCATTGGGGCTGCAGCAGGAAATAATTGACGATGCCAAGCAGAAGGCTACCAAAGAGGCTCGTAAAATCATTATCCAGACCATTCAGCGCACTGCAGCAGAGCAGGCTATTGAAAACGCAGTCACCGTTTTCAACCTGGAAAGCGATGAAATTAAGGGCCAGATTATCGGTCGCGAAGGGCGCAACATCCGCGCCATTGAAGCCGCCACCGGAGTGGACCTGATTGTTGATGATACCCCCGAAGCAATCATCCTCAGCAGCTTCGACCCACTGCGCAGGGAAATTGCACGACTGAGCCTGCAACGACTGGTAACTGACGGACGTATTCACCCGGCCCGCATTGAAGAAGTGGTAGAAAAAACCCGCAAGCAAATTGAAGAACAGGTACTGGAGATTGGCGAACGCACAGTGATTGAACTGGGCATTCATGGCTTGCACAAGGAATTGGTAAGAATGGTAGGCCGTATGCGATTCCGCTCATCCTACGGGCAAAACCTGCTGATGCATAGCCGCGAAACCGCTAACCTCTGCGGCATCATGGCGGCTGAATTAGGCCTCAACCCCAAGCTTGCCAAGCGTGCCGGGTTGCTGCACGATATTGGCAAAGTGCCCGATGAAGAAACCGAACTGAGCCATGCCTTGTTGGGAGCCAAGTTGGCTGAAAAATATGGCGAACATCCAAGCGTGGTAAATGCCATTGGTGCCCACCACGATGAAATGGAAATGGCTTACGTCATCAGCCCCATTGTGCAGGCTTGCGATGCCATTAGCGGTGCCCGCCCCGGAGCCCGTCGCGAAATCATGCAGCAATACCTGCAGCGCATCAAAGACCTGGAAAACATGGCGCTTACCTATACCGGTGTCGAAAAGGCCTATGCCATTCAGGCCGGCCGAGAACTCAGGGTGATTGTGGAAGCTGACAAAGTGAGTGATGCAGACAGCGACAAACTCAGTTTTGAAATAGCACAAAAAATTCAAACCGAAATGACTTATCCTGGTCAGATAAAGGTGACCGTAATCCGCGAAAAAAGGGCTGTGAATGTGGCCCGCTAGCAACATGCTACCTGATTAAAAAAGTCCGGGTTTCAAAATAGAAACCCGGACTTTTTTTGAATGCCTGGTTTGGTAAGAATCAGGTACAACTGTTGGTATTGGCCTGTTCTACCGATCCATTATTTTTTGCCGGCCTTCAACATTTGCTGGTAGGTAGCCAATACTGATTCTGTTAGTTTTTTCCTCGTTGCTTTTCCCTTAATGGGGTCCATAGAAGTGTAATCTCCAAACACAATCTTTCCTCCTTTAGTGGTGAACGCAAAAAAAGCGGACACGAATTTTTTCCCATTCCAATTACCATCACTTTCTACCATGCAAAGGTTTAGCCCGGTATGCTCATCCTTTTGGCAAATCACCGAATCAACACGGTCCTTCACTACTCCTGACATCATATCTTTTACAAACAACTCAGCCCATGGCGGCTTGCTGCCGCCGGTCCTTGCATCATCAATATAGTACTGTGTTCCTACTCTGATAGGCCCGGTAGTCCAGTCACCTCCGGGCCAGGTAATCTTTAGAGAATCGATATAAGAATGCATCGATTCCACCCTTGCATCTTTTGGCAGGTACCAGTTTATTTCCACCTTGGACCATTCCATTTTCACGGGTGGCACTAAGGTTGGCAGCGGAGAAAGTTTTTCATAAACTTCACTTTCTGTGATGTGGTCATAGTACAAATAATTGAAATAGGTATTTTCAGCTGGTGTTGCTTTAGTAATAATTTTCCGTTCCATAAACAGCTTTGCAGCCAGTATGGAATTACCCTTCAACGACCACCATTCTGACTGTCGGTTATTGGTTCTCTTATCGAGCATTTCTAAATGCTCGAAATTGTTTTGCACGGCAGATGCAGTAATCAAATTGTCTGTGGCTGCCCCTTTATACATTAGCAATAATTCTGAACCCCTTCCGGAAGGACGGGGCGACACTGCCGCTGCTATTCCTGACTCTTCATTCATCAAACAATAGTCCTTATCCTGGCTATCTTTCCATGGGTGCCCGATACAATCAGCTTTTTGATACCCATATTTACGCATCGAATCCGCCACTGCCGATGGTGGCAAAGCCAGCCAACGAATGGCATTATCCAGCCCGAAGTTCTTTTTTTGAGCAAAGGAGGCATTGCTGGAAATGAGTATTATAAATGCAATACAAATCAGCGGGGAATGAGGCAATAGCGCATGAAAATCAAACAGGTCAGGCCTTTTCATGAATACGGTAATTCTTGAATTCTCTGGTTTCATAATATCTGCAATTATACTGAATGGACAGCGAATAATGACGTGATTTTTCACGCTGAAAATCTATCCATTGCACCGGCTGCCGTCAATGTGAAAAAAGTAGTAATAGAAAGCATTACGGGCGAATTACAGAAATGCCCCAAGATTGGTAGGGAAATGTTTATTGGTTAGACCCATTCAAACAATATTGGCAGTTCAAGTATAATAGCAATTCAAACCAGGCCTTCTGCCAGTCCTGCCAATTCACAGGATAATCGCTGTTTTTTCAGAAAATTTCAGTTAGTTCGCTAAGGATGAAAAAGCCAACAGCCTGATTATGAAAACATTGACACCCCTTCTAATTGTTCTTGTTCTTCTTGGCAAGAATGCAGCATTTTCTCAAGCAAGTGATAGTGCATCCAATGCCCTCAAGCAAAAGGATTGCCTGGCTGTATTCCACCGTTCGCTTCAATACGATGACCTCACAAGTGCCGCCTATGCATTAAACACTTACCTCCTGTATGGTGGCGCTGCAAACTTCAAAGACTCGCTGGCAATTGTTTATTACCGCCTTGGCAACCTGAACGGTTCTTACAAACTGGCCAATGAAACCTACCAGGCCGACAACAAAAGTATTACAGCCCTCACCCTTTTGGCAGATATTACCGGCAAGGCTGGAGATACCAAGGCAAGCCTCGACTGGTATGAGAAACTTTGTGTTCTATCACCTGAACCCTATAATTTTTACCAATTGGCCACCCGCCAGTTTGTGCTGGAACGTATTGGAGAGTGCCGAACCAGCCTTCAGAAAGTAATTACCGATTCGGTGAAAGCCCGAAACGACAAAGTATCGCTTGAAATTCAACCCGGCAATAATGAAACAGTGCCCGTGCTGGCTGCGGCCTATAATATGATGGGAGCCCTTTCTTTCAGGGAAAAGAAAACGGAGGAGGCAAAAAAGTACTATGAACTGGCGGTGAAGGAATACCCTGAATTTACCATTGCAAAGCAAAACCTGGTAGGCCTGAATCCAAAGCCAGCAGCGAAAACACCCACAAAAAGATAAAACTAAGGGAGCAAGAAGCTAAGTCTTTGAGCTAGCCATGAAAATGAGGAGCACTTTTATTTTGCGATAACATTTCGTGCCCCTACCTTTGCCGTCCTAAAAAAATAGAGCCATGAACCAGCAGGCTATCAGTTATGTACACGAGCAGTTGACCCCGGTAAAGGAATTGCCTAAATTCAAAGCCGGTGATAATGTCACTGTAAATTATAAAGTAGTTGAAGGAAACAAGACTCGTATCCAGAGCTTCAAAGGCGATGTTATCAAGCGCCAGGGCAATGGTGCTACAGCCAGCTTCACAGTTCGCAAAGTGAGCGATGGAGTAGGTGTTGAGCGTACGTTTCCTGTTGTAAGCCCGCACATTGAAAGCGTGGTATTGAACAAGGTTGGTAAAGTGCGCCGTGCACGCCTGTTCTACCTGCGTGAGCGTAGCGGTAAGAGTGCACGTATCCGTGAAAAAAGGTTTTCTGCCGAATAATCATTCAACTGAATTGCTCAAAAGGGACGCTCCAACGTCCCTTTTTTGTTAGCGACTCCTTAATGATTAGGGTGCTAGCCAAAAAGTTGAATTTGAGATATCAATGCTATTACCTTTACATCTCTAAAAAAATTACCATGTTCTCATTGCTATTTTTATCCATGCCGGGTGGTTCTGAATGGGTGCTGATTGTATTGGCAGTTTTAGTGCTGTTTGGCGGCAGAAAAATTCCGGAATTCATGCGTGGCCTTGGCCGCGGCATCCGCGAATTCAACGATGCCAAATCAAACGTGCAGAAAGAAATTGAAGAAGGCATCAAGGATAAGGACAAGAAAGCAGAAGCCGGTTCCTGATTTTATTTTTCTGAAAAACATTACAAAGGCAGAGGCTTGCATGAAAATTGCGGCAGCTGCTTTTTATTTTGCATCCACCAATGGGTTTCACATTTTCGTCAATCAGGCAATACCATACGGACCTGCAAGCCGGGGCTTGTACCAGCACCGATGCAGTACTTTTTTACCTTGAAAAAATAAGGCAATCTGCGCACCTCAATGCAATGGTTATGGTATTTGAAGAAGAGGCTATTGCAAGGGCCGCAGCACTGGATGCCGCACTGCAGGCGGGCCAACCATTGCTTCCCTTACATGGCGTAGTCATTACCATAAAAGATGTGCTGTGCTACAAAGGCCATCCCGTAACGGCATCCTCCAAAATCCTCTCTGGCTTTTCTGCCCTGTATTCAGCCACAGCTGTTCAGCGATTAATGGATGCAGGCGCTATTATTATTGGCACTACCAATTGCGATGAATTTGCCATGGGAAGCACCAATGAAAACTCTGCCTACGGACCAGTGCTGAATGCAGCCGACAACACCCGTGTTCCAGGTGGTTCAAGTGGTGGTGCTGCCGTTTCGGTGCAGGCAGGTCTTTGCATGGCAGCCCTTGGTAGCGATACAGGCGGATCGGTTCGTCAGCCAGCCGATTTCTGCGGTGCAGTGGGCCTGAAGCCAACTTATGGCCGCATCAGCCGCTATGGCCTTATTGCTTACGCAAGTTCTTTTGATTGCGTAGGTATTCTTGGCAATTCAGTAGCTGATGTTGCCAGCATTTACAATATGGTGGCAGGGCCCGATGGCCTCGACAGTACAGCCCTTGCAGGCAATGCGCCAAAGGTACCCGAGTATGAAACCAATGAATCCCGAGCTACTTACCGGTTCGCCTGCCTTGCCCCAACTCTTGAAGGCAGCATTCTCGACCCTGAAATAAAAGCAGCTTTTGAGGCCACCATCGGAAAGCTTAAAGCTGAAGGCCACCAAGTGGAATTCGTGCCATTTGACCTGATGGATTACATTGTTCCCGCCTACTATGTGCTAACCACTGCCGAGGCAAGCAGCAACCTTGGCAGGTTTGATGGTGTTCGATATGGACCGGTTGCAACCACTGAAGCCGATGATTTAACAGCCTTTTACAAACGCAACCGCAGCGCTGGTTTTGGTCCCGAAGTAAAACGCCGGATTATGCTGGGCACCTTTGTACTCAGCGCCGGTTATTATGATGCGTATTTTACAAAGGCTCAACAGGTGCGCAGGCTTATTATGAATGAAACAGCCAGTATTTTCAGCCGTTTCGACGCCATCCTGATGCCGGTTAGTCCTACCACTGCTTTCAAAATCGGTGAAAAAAATGCAGACCCGGTAGCCATGTACATGGGCGATATCTATACGGTCTTTGCCAACCTTGCCGGCATTCCGGGTATGGCCATTCCACTGTTCAGGCACAGCAATGGCATGCCATTTGGGCTCCAGGTATTGTCGAACCATGGTGAAGAAGTACCTTTGCACCTCATTTCTGCTTACATTGAAAAACTGTTTCAATAAAAAATCAGTTGGCAGAATTGATATCATAATTTTTAATGGCATTTAATGCAGCACATATCGCGAAGTCAATCCCAGCAACGTTGCTGGCTGTGATTTTGTCATTTGCTGCTAATGCAACAGGCACTGACCCATTAAAAAAAGGCGCCGTAAAAAAAGATTCTTCTGAAAACGCAGCACTTGAAGACCGCGGATTCAAAGACCTTTTCACCAGTACTGAATTCAATCCTTACAATCCATATGTTACGCAAATCAATCCACAGGTGATGCCATTTGTGGAAGACTACCTGCGTAAACATCAGAAATCGTTGGAGAGCATGAAAGGTTGGGCTCAGCCCTATTTCGCTATGATGGACGGCATTTTGCAGAGTTATGGACTTCCCAAAGAACTAAAATACCTGGCGGTAATCGAAAGCAATCTTCGTCCCTATGCATTGAGTTGGGCTGGCGCTGTGGGTCCATGGCAATTTATGCCGGCTACTGCCCGCCGCATGGGCCTGCGTGTAGACAGGCACACAGATGAAAGAACCGATTACATCAAAAGCACACATGCTGCTGCACGATACCTGAATGAATTGTACAGCCAGCTTGGTGATTGGCTGCTGGTAATTGCTGCATACAATGGCGGCCCCGGCGCAGTGAACAGCGCTGTGAAACGCAGCCGCAGTAATGATTTCTGGACCCTGCAATATTACCTGCCTCATGAAAGCCGCGACCACGTGAAGAAATTCATCAGCACTCATTATGTGATGGAAGGAAATGGCGGCCAAACTACCAGCACCAAAGCCGAATGGGTGGAACACCAGACAAATATGGCCCAACAGGTATTGAACAGGCAAACACAACTCAGCCCGGAAATACTGAATAATACTGAAACCACGGAAGTGCAGGGCAGGTACAACTCAGTTGTTCTGGCCAACCAACTTGCCATGGATATTGCCAGCTTTAATGCCATGAACCCTGGCTTTGACCAATTGGTAAATTCAGAAAAGGGCTACACCCTTCGCCTGCCAAAAGACAGAATGCCACAGTTCAAGGACAATCGCTTAGCTATACTTTACCAATCTGTGCTGGCCAATATGCAGCAGGCAAAGGAAAACACTACCGGCTACCCTTCAGAAGCCAGAATTATCAAGGCATCTGCAAAAACCAAGAACTAACTTTTTCACTACGCTTTTATCGTTTCCTGCAAAGCCTTATGGATGGCAATGGCCTTCCACATACATTCTTCATATTCAGTTTCGGGCTTGCTGTAATAAGTAATACCACTTCCTACATGAAATGACAGCAATTGCTGTTGCAGATTGTATACTATACTTCTGATTACAACATTAAAATCAAAATCGCCGTTTGGCGCAATATATCCCACCGACCCACTGAAAATACCACGTGCAGAACATTCATACGCATCAATCATCTGCAACACTTTGTGCTTGGGTGCACCGGTCATACTGCCCATGGGAAATGTAGCACGAATAATATCAGTGAAGTTGTGACAGCTGTCGAATTCACCCGAAACGGTTGATATCATCTGGTGCACATTCGGATAGGTATATATACCAAACAACTCATCAACCTGCACTGTTCCCGGCTTGCAGACTTTTGACATATCATTTCGTACAAGGTCGACCACCATCACATTTTCACGCTGGTCCTTTTCGCTCTTCGCCAGCATTGCTTTGTTCAATGCATCACTGGCATCATCCTGCAGGTTGCGCACAGCAGTTCCTTTGATGGGCTGGCTTATAAGCCTGTCATTCTTTTTCATCATGTACCTTTCGGGGCTTGCGCAAACGAGAAATGAATGGTCGTTTTTGTAAAAACAGGAAAATGGATTGGGCGACAAACGTTCAAGGCGCTTGTATAACTGAATGGGATCAACATCCACATTCTTGGCAACAAATTCCTGGCAAAAATTTATTTCGTAGCAATCACCTAGCCTGATGCGTTTTTGCAACTCAGCTATTACCTGCAGGTACTCATCCCTGTTCATCACAGCATCATATGCTACTTCACGTAAGTCGTCTTGACGCAGTTCAATGTCTGTGGAGGTGATTTGAAAAAAAATATCCTGCGCATCGAGTTGCGGCTGGCAAAAAACAATTGCCTCTGAACCTTTGCACTTTACCACCACTTCCGGAACAAAGAAGTTGAGATCCTTAAAACCTGATTGCGTTGTGAAGCGGCTATGAAGCTCATGAATTTCGTCCATGAGCCCAAAACCAAGATGACCAAAGATCCATTCGCCATTGTTTGCTGTGATGAATTGCTGCAATTGCTGCAAAGCATTGCCAGCATTGGCCTTTAATGCACAATGCACGCCTGCGGCCACCAGGCATTCCTGCTGATGAAAGGGTGAAGAATATTGATGATTGTCCAAAAAAGAACAACTGCTGAACTGGTTTGCCCAGCTCAACAGTTGTTGTTTGAAATAACCGAAATCAGTTATTGGAAAAGTTGCACTTTCCTGCATTTCATTGTAAGCGACGACTAATAATCGTCATCATCAAATTCATCACCTCCATCGCCGAAAAGGTCATCGAATTCGTTCAGGTCTTCATCGAGTTTGAAATCATCTTCTTCCTCCTCATCGCCCTTGCCGCCGCCTTTTTTGCCCTTCGATTTTGGGATATCAAACTCCTCAAAGTCAGGATCCCATTCCTCTTCTTCTTCCTCTCCCTTTTCCCATTCATCTACCTCATCCTCGGCATCATCATCAGCGTCATCATCACCTTTTCCGTCCTCTGCCTCATCTTCATCTTCGTCTTCATCAGCCTTGACAACTTTTTTTGCTGCAGCCTTGATCATGCTGCTGATTGGCATTAGTTGGTCATCTTCCTCCACTGCAATTTCATCTTCCTGCAATTCCTCAACGGACATGACATTTGATGAAAGGGCGGAATTACTCACTGCACCAGCCATTGTGGTGCTCTTCTTTTTTGGATTTGTCTTGATAGCCATCTTTCAAAGGATTATCGGTGTAAATTTTGGGAGTGATTTTTAATTGGCCAAAAAAAATCACCGAAGTTTTTTTCGAAAACAACAATACAAAAATGTTTGCGGTCAGTAAGTACGGTACTGCAAAGTTACAATTCAATAATCTGATCCCTGCCAGGACCATTGCTCACCCATTTTACCGGTACTCCAATTTTTTCGTTAATGAAACTGATATAGCTGCGCATGGTGGCAGGCAGTTCATCTGCGGTTTTGAATCCTGTGGTATCAGTGTTCCAGCCAGGGAATGATTGCAATATGGGTTCAATAGCCACCCTTGTCATCTGGAAAGGTACCTGGTTGGTTTCCACGCCATCTACATTATATGCTGTACAAGCCTGCAGCGGGCTGAATTTGTCGAGCACATCGGCCTTTGTCATCACCACTTTTGTTACGCCGTTTACCATGCAGGCAAAATTGAGGGCAACCAGGTCAATCCATCCGCAGCGGCGCGGCCGACCGGTGGTGGCACCAAATTCATTGCCTGCCTTTCGCAAATCTTCGCCTGTTGCATCATACAATTCGGTAGGGAAAGGGCCGCTACCAACCCTGGTGCAATAGGCCTTGGTAATGCCTATCACATCTCTCACTTGCTGGGGTGCAACGCCAAGGCCGCTCATTACACCGGCAGTAATGGTGTTGCTGCTGGTAACAAATGGGAAAGTGCCAAAGTCAATATCGAGCATGCTGCCCTGCGCACCTTCGGCCAGCACTTTTTTACCCTTGCGCATCTCTTCGTTGATGTAATATTCGCCATCAACAATATTCAATGAACGAAGGAATTCAATGGCTTCAAAAAATTCCTCTTCCCAGGCAGAAATATCCTCGTTGAAGTTGTGATTATCCAGGAGGCGTTGGTGCTTCAGGCGCAGCTTGATATAGTTGGTGGTGAAGTTGCGATCAAGCAAATCGCCCACACGCAGGCCGTTGCGTCCGGTTTTGTCCATGTAAGCAGGGCCTATTCCTTTGAGTGTTGACCCAATCTTGCCATCACCCTTCTGCAATTCGCTGGCTTTGTCGAGTGCCCGGTGGGTAGGCAATATCAGGTGCGTACGCTTGCTGATGAACATGTTGCGGTGAACATCGGCGCCGAACTTTGCTACAGCATCACATTCCTTCTTCAGAGTCACAGGGTCCAATACCACACCGTTTCCAATGAGGTTGGCTGTATGGTCATGAAAAACGCCCGATGGAATCTGGTGCAATACAATTTTCTCACCATTCACATACAAAGTATGTCCTGCATTTGGGCCGCCCTGAAAGCGGGCTATGATATCATATTGAGGAGCAAAAAAATCTACAATCTTACCTTTTCCTTCATCGCCCCACTGGAGGCCCAGAATTACGTCAATCATTGATTTATCTAATCTATTGAGCGGCAAAAATAGGACCGTATGAACGGATTATGAAGGCAAAGTTTCCTTCGCTTACAAAGCGGTTGATTTTTAATAAATCGGCAGTGATTACGGTAAAAAATTCGAAACCCTGCAATGGCTTTTTGCTTATGGTTTGCAGCTCTGCAATGAAAATGTGATTGGAAAAATTTCTTAACTATTAATGCGCATTCATCATTGCAAAAACCAGGCAATATGCAGCCCCTTCCGCCACTATATCCTCAAGCCGAATTTCGCCCGGCATTGATGATCCCAAATGAGCAGCGCATTACCAGTTTTTCATATTTCTCTTTCAAAGGCGATGATATCACCTGCTCCTCCATGTGGCGCACCCTGGCTAGGCCATATTGCTGAATCGTAGTAAGCGGCAGCACCACCCTTTCACGCATTTGAATGCTCAGTTGCTCAACCGGGTAGTCGCCCATCAGGTCTGTATTACCACTGAGTTTCAAAACCATTTTGCGTGTGAGCAGGTATTCTGCATGTATCATGTTCCACACTTTGCCCAGCACGGCATGGTCGGCCAGGTAGGCTGTAAGCGGGAAGAAGCATTTCTTCATGGCCATTTCGCAGTTGTCGATAAGGGTTTTGAAGAAAAGTGAATTCTGGTACAAATCATTCACCTCGCTCCACCTGCCATTTTGCTCGAAGGCCAGCAAAGCAGTGCCAACGCCGTAATAACCTGTTACGTTCTGCTTTATCTGGCTCCATGAACCAACAAAAGGAATGGCCCGTAAATCTTTCAGCTCAAGCTTTACAGTAGAGCCGCGCTTCGCCGGCCGGCTTCCAATATTCGTATCGGCATAATAACGCAAAGGGCTGGCGCTTGACAGGTAATCCAGGAAATTGGGGTGATCTTTCAATACCTGGTACGCGGAATAACTCAATTCAGACAATTCAGACAGCACTTCCTCCTCATGCTTATCCAATGTGCTGAGCTTTGAAGAAAACAATGTGTTAGCCAAACCGGCATCAATGAGTTGTTCCATGTTGAACTGCGCGGCATCAATAGTGCCAAAATTGGAACTTACTGTCTGGCCCTGGATAGTGAGTTGAATTTCGCGGTTCGAAATGTTCTGGCCCATGCTGGCGTAAAACTTATGCGTTTTGCCGCCGCCCCTTGATGGAGGCCCACCACGGCCATCAAAAAACACTACTTCAATATCGTATTTACGCGAAATAGCAGTGAGTTCTTCCTTTGCTTTGTAAATGCACCAGTTGGCCATGAGATAGCCACCATCTTTGGTGCCATCGCTGAAACCCAGCATGATAGTCTGCTGATGATTGCGATGCTCCAAATGCCTACGGTATGCAGGATGGGTGTACAGTTTTTCCATGATACCCGATGCCAGTTTCAAATCATCGATGGTTTCGAACAGCGGCACAATGTCGATGCTCAGTTTGCCGGGCTTCCATCCAGACAACATCATCAGTCCATACACTTCCATTACATTCAAAGCCGTTTCGCAATGGCTGATGATGTAACGGTGACAACCGGCTTCCCCATTGAACTGCTGAATAGCACCGATGGCTTTCATTACCCTCAGTGTATCCTGGTGTATTTCATTTTTCAACGTGTCCGGCGACAATTCTTCTGAAATAGAAGCCAGCACATCCATTTTTGCATCCTCATTCAACTGGGTAAAATCTCCTGGCAACACACCCTCTAGCCTGGCCACTTCGGCAATAGCATGGGTATGTATTGAACTGTCCTGCCGCACATCAATAGACGCAAAGTGCAAACCAAATACTTCCACTTTGTTGATGAGGCTTTCCACCATGTGAATGAACAACCCGTTGTGTTCTTTCTTCAGCGTTTCTCTTATCTGCCGCAGCGGTTGCAGTATGTCATCGGCAGACAGCAACAAACGCTGACCGGGAATAAAAACATTACCGTACAACTTTCTTTCGAGCTCGGCCAACGGTTTGGTAACACCTTTGAAAGTGAGGCGGCGCTTGAGTTTGCGCACATCCAGGTAGTAGCATTTTAAAATGCTGGTACGCAATTCATCGGCCACCCGAAGTGTAGTATCCACTTTCACAAAAGGGTTGCCATCCCTGTCGCCACCCGGCCAAAAACCGAGGCGGATAACCGGGTTATTTGCATCTACTGCGTAGTTCATCTGGCGCTTCATGAAAAACAGGATGCGTCCCGCAGCGGCATAAAAAACATTTTCGAGATACCAGACCAGGCTGATGGCTTCATCGTAGGGAGTTGGCTTTGTCTTTTTCAGGAAAGGCGTTTTGCCTAACTGCTGCAGGTATAGATTTACCTGTGCAGTATTGTCCTCCACCAGTGCTTTCGACAAATCGTTGATGATGCCCAGCACTTCGCCGGGATAAAACTGTGTAGGATGTGCTGTGAGCACAAGCCTCACACCAAATTTTTTCAGCAATTCGGTGAGCACCGGCTGACGTTTTGCATCCTCCACCTGAGTTTGCAACTGCTTCAATGTGCCCGGCCCGTTAAAATCATTGAGACCACGGAATGCAGCTTCTTCCAGCGCATCAAACAACACTACCTGCCGCTCGGCATATTGCACAAAACGAAACAGCAAATCAATGCGTTCTTCATCGGTTCGGTAGCCGGTTTGCTTCGAGAAAAAGTCGTTGAGTATTTCCAGCGGGCTCATGCCTTTTTCATACCCCTCTTCGCAATTATTGAGTAGCAAAGACAGCAGAATCCCGGTCTTTTCAATTCGATGAAAAGGCAGGCTGGTAAACAGGCTGTTGAACAACTGAAACTTGATGCCTACTTCGTTCTTGTACCGCTCAAGTTTGGTTAATGAGTATGAATCCATAGCTTATGAAAATAGTTCAAAGCAGGCAATCGCGAAAACTCAGGCAGCCCGCTAAACTAAGGAAATTGGTTTAAAATGATGATGAAGGAAAAGATACCTGCCATTTTTCACTGCAAATGAGTCGGGCAGGGTGAACATAAACGACATAGAAAAAACGATGATTTGCAGCGGCAGAAAACCATCTGTGATGCAGTGTATTATTTCTTCTCTTCCAGTTCAAACCGGTCTACCGATTCAATGCCCCGCAACTCCTTCAATCGAATCACCAGGTTGTCGAGTTCCTCTTTGTCGTGCACATACAGTTTAATGTTGCCTTCAAACAAACCTTCCCCGCTTTCGATGGTAAGTGCTGCTATGTTCATGCGCAATTCACCGCTGATTACGTTGGTAATCTTATTGATGACTCCCACATCATCGAGCCCCACAATGCGGATGCCGGTAAGGAATGCGATGTCTTTGTTTTTGGCCCATTTAGTTTTGATAACCCTGTGCCCGTAATTAGCCAGCAGCCTTGCAGCATTGGGGCAGGTGGTGCGGTGAATTTTAAGGCCTTCCGTAGCTGTGATGAAGCCAAAAACGTCATCGCCCGGTATGGGTTTGCAGCAGTTGGCCAGCGTGTACTTAAAATGGTCGCCGCTTTCATCGAAAATGATGAGTTCCGTTTCCTTGGAAGGCATGGGATGCCTCACTAAATCGTGGTGCTCATGCACTTTGTTTTCATGGGCAGGTTTAATGGGTTTCGGCAATTCCAACTTATCACCATGCACTGCAAAGTCCTTCAGTTCCTTCAGGTCTATGGCTTTGATAGCGATGCTGTAAAACAGGTCGAGCGATGACTGCTGCTTGTAAAACAACGTGAGCAAATCAATATTGTAATGGCTGTTGGAGGCTTTGATGCCTTCCAGTTTCTTTTGCAAAATGTATTTACCATCTTCGGCCACCTTGCGCTTTTCTTCCTTCAGCGCATCCTTAATCCTGCTTTTTGCCTTTGCAGTAATTACATGGTTGAGCCAGTCTTCGGTAGGCTTCTGCTTGTTGCTGGTAATAATCTCCACCTGGTCGCCGCTGCGCAGTTTGTGGCTGATGGGCACCAGTTTGTGGTTCACTTTGGCACCAATGGTTTTGCCTCCTACCACAGAGTGAATGGCGAAAGCAAAATCAAGCGCTGTGCTGCCGCTGGGCAACATTTTCACATCGCCCTTGGGTGTGTACACATAAATTTCTTCAGCAAGAAAACTCGTCTTGAAATCGTTGAGAAAATCTACCGAATCGGTATCCTGCGTTCCAATCACATCGCGTATTTGCTGAAACCATTTATCAAAGCGGTCTTCATCACTGGTGCCTTCTTTGTACTTGAAATGCGCAGCCAGTCCGCGTTCAGCTATTTCGTTCATGCGCTTCGATCGAATCTGCACTTCCACCCAGCGGCCTTGTGGCCCCATTACCGTGGTGTGCAATGCCTCGTAACCATTGCTCTTGGGCCGGCTAAGCCAGTCGCGAAGGCGCTCGGGCTGAGGCTGGTATTCGCTGGTAATAATGCTATACACTTTCCAGCAATCGGCCTTTTCATTTTGCGGATCCGAATCGAGAATAACGCGGATGGCAAACAAGTCGTACACCTCTTCAAAGCTTACGCTCTTCTTCTTCATCTTGTTCCAGATGGAGTGAATGCTTTTTGGCCTGCCATAAATTTCGAAACTCAGGCCTGTTTGGTCCAGCTTTTCTTTTAATGGCCTGATGAATTCATTCACATACCGGCTGCGTTCACGCTTGGTTTCAGAAAGGCGTTTTGCAATTTCGCGATAGGCATCGGGCTCCATGTATTTCATGGAGAGGTCTTCCATTTCCGATTTAATGGTGTACAACCCCATGCGGTGCGCCAATGGTGCATACACCCACACCGTTTCACTTGCAATTTTCAATTGCTTCTCCCGCTTCATGCTATCGAGTGTTCGCATGTTGTGCAGGCGGTCGGCCAATTTTATCAGTATCACCCGCGGGTCATCGGTAAGGGTGAGCAAAATCTTTTTGAAATTTTCTGCCTGCTTGCTGCTGCTGGCATCAATGACGTTGCTGATTTTGGTAAGCCCGTCCACAATGCGGGCTATTTCGTTTCCAAAATCACGTTGTATGTCTTCAAGGGTAATCTCTGTATCCTCCACGGTATCGTGCAGCAAGGCGCAAATAGTGCTGCGCACCCCAAGGCCAATTTCTTCTACGCAAATCATGGCCACTGCCAGCGGATGCATGATGTAGGGCTCCCCGCTTTTGCGGCGCATGGTTTTGTGCGCTTCAACAGCAATTTCAAAAGAATGGCGCACCAGTTCTCGGTCGCCGGGTTTGAGTTTAGGCTTAATAGCCCGCAGCAGCGATCGGTACTTGCGCAGTATCTCCTGCTTTTCCTGCTCCTCGGTAAGCGTGTAGGTATTATTATTGGTGAGTAGTGGATCCATTCCGGCGGTTAAAATCGTTGAATTACTTTAAAAATACAGCAGGGAAACTTTGGCTATGCCGCATGCCTCCCAAACATTCAAAAAAAAGCTACATCTCCTCTTCCCTTTCAAGCATGAGAATGGCGCTTTGGGGCACTATAAAATATTTTTCACCCTCGTACATTACTTCGGTTGCTCCGCTAAGCAGAAAGATGGCAAGGTCGCCTTCGCGGGCCTGCAGTGGAATGTACTTCACTTTGTCTTCCTCGCTTTTCCACGACTCATCTTCCATGGGTACTGGAATGGCATATCCGGGACCGGTTTTTATAACAAAGCCCTGCTGCACTTTTTCCTTTTCCTGCACACCCGGCGGCAGGTACAAACCACTGGCTGTTTTTTCATCGGGCTTCGATGGCCGTATGAGTACCCTGTCGCCAATGACGATAAGTTTCTTGAAAGTATTGTCGGAAGTGAGCATCATAGCTAATGCATTCTGTTGTGAACAACAAAAGTGCGACAGTTTGCGTATCTTAATACAAATTGGCAAATCAGCCCCGGGCAAATGACAAAACGTTTACCTTGCAAATGGTTGCAGAACGCCAAACAGCCTGATTAACAATTTATTGGAAAGGCACAGGCTAAATTCTATTTTTATTTGTATAAACCCCCATTGTTATGGAAAACAAGAAGTACAAAATACTGCTGTGCGAAGATGACCAGAATCTTGGCATGGTATTGAAAAACTACCTTGAGCTCAACGATTATGATGTGACCCTTGAACGCGACGGCCGCCTTGGTCTTGCCGCTTTTCAACGCGAAAAATACGACATCTGTTTGCTCGATGTGATGATGCCCAATATGGATGGCTTTACATTGGCCGAAGAAATCCGCGATGTTGACCCGGACATTCCCCTGTTTTTCCTGAGTGCCAAAACCATGAAGGACGACATCATCCAGGGCTACAAACTCGGCGCCGATGATTACATCACCAAGCCGTTTGACAGCGAAGTGCTCTTGCATAAAATAAAAGCCATCCTGAAGCGCAACGAAGAAATGAACCGCGAACAGGAGAATATGGAATTCGACATGGGCCGCTTCCACTTCAACCCCAAGTTGCGTGAACTGAGCTTTGACGGAAAAACACAAACGCTTAGCCCCAAGGAAAATGAATTGCTGCGCATGCTGGCAGAGCATAAAAACGATTTGCTTCCCCGCGAAAAAGCGCTCAAGAAAATATGGGGCAGCGATACTTACTTCAACGGAAGGAGCATGGATGTGTACATAGCCAAGCTTCGCAAATACCTGAAGGAAGATGCGAACCTTGAGATTGTGAACATTCACGGCAATGGCTTCCGGCTGGTAGAGAAAGAAGCATAAGCATGCTACAAAAAATGAGTTGAAAAGGACAGGTAACACTGTCCTTTTTTTATGGCTGCACTACACGCAAAAAAGTTGCTGCAACCCTCCACTGCAATGTTGCACCATGCACACAAATATTTCTTAAAGCAATTTGACAAATGTCACAAAATGATGCACCGGTTCGTTTTGGCATATAAATTGAGTGCGATATAGTGCGTATGACAACGAGAAACATTCTACAGAATCTTTTGCTTGCCTTTTGGTTTGGGTGGTTTGCCCTTGCCGGCGTCATTATAACCGCATTGTTTGTGTGGCTTACACCACTTAGGCTTTCGGTATATAAGTTGCTGCTTATTGGCAGCAGCATTGGTGTAATTATTGGTGGCTTGTCGGCCACGTTTTTGTTGGTAGTGCTGTGGCGCAGGTATGGCAAAATTTTCATCCAGGGCTACCTCACGGTGACTATGATTCGCGATGCCCTCTTTCGTGCAAAAGCCAACGTTCAGTAATAACTGTTTTATCCCTTTTTTCAAAGCCGTGTACTGCTATGCAGGCACGGCTTTGTTTTACACGGAGGTGTTTGCAAACCACCAGGACATGCTGATTACGTTAGATAGATTTTGCATTTGGCCAACCCATGCAAGTTGTATTTGCGTCATTACAAACCAATGACGCAATATTTTATAACGCAAAGAACAGCAAGGCTTTATGAAAAATAGCGTCATTGGCGAAATAGGAAAACTTTCGCATATTTTTGAGTT
>JBBIOQ010000013.1:0-31492 GCA_037443285.1 Sphingobacteriales bacterium
GTTAGGTGGCATAGCGGCCGACCGTAGTTACCTCATAAGCATGCATACCTACCCATGAATATTGAGGTAAGGAACATGAAAACCTATAACTTGGCTAGTGGTGCTGCTGCCGGTGGAGATGCAACTGCAGCAGATGGTGGGGGCGATGCAGGCGCCGTTTCCCTTGAAATAAGCACTTCTTTTATGATGTTGCCCGAAGTGCCTATGCAACGCAGGCTGGCCGACCCACGTATCGGCTATTTCGACCAGAAATTCACTGAATTCTCCGATAAACAACAGCAGGTGGAAGACAAAACTTTCATTGCCCGGGTACGCATGGAGCCAAAGGACGAAGACCTTGAAAAATACAAGCGGGGCCAACTGGTGGAACCCAAAAAGCAAATTGTATTCTACACCGACCCTGCTACACCCAAACAATGGCGCAAGTACATTATTGCCGGCATCAACGAGTGGCAGAAGGCTTTTGAAGCCTCCGGTTTCAAAAACGCAATCGTAGGCAAAGAATGGCCTGAAAATGACCCCACCATGAGCCTGGAAGACGTACGCTATTTTGTGGTGCGCTATTTGCCCAGTCAAACACCCAACGCTTATGGTTCACGCATTTCAGACCCACGCAGTGGTGAAATAGTACAGGCTTATGTAGGCTGGTACCACAACATCATGCGAATTCTGCACGATTTCTATTTTATGCAGGCTGGAGCTATTGACCCTGCTGCCCGCTCTATGGTTTTACCCGATACCCTTATGGGCAAATTGATTCAGATAGCCATAACACATGAAATTGGTCACTCGTTAGGATTGCTGCACAATATGGGAAGCAGCAGCAAAACACCTGTCGAATTATTGCGCAATAAAAATTGGGTGGAAGCAAATGGTCACACGGCCTCCATCATGGACTACGCCCGTTTCAACTATGTAGCACAACCTGAGGACAACATCACAGAAACCGGCATTTTGCCCCGCCTGGGTGAGTACGACAAATGGGCCATCAAATGGGGTTACACATGGCTAGGCAAAATGAATCCTGATGACGAGAAAAAAATAACTGCGAAATGGCTCACCGATAGTCTGAAAGCAAATCCACGCCTTTGGTTTGGTGGCGAAGGAAAAAATAATGACCCCCGTGCACAATCGGAAGATCTCGGCGACAATAATATCAAGGCCAGTGAATACGGCATGAAAAACCTGAAGCGGGTAACTGCCAACCTTTTGACCTGGACCCGGGAAGATTATGATGCCTACGAAAACCTCACCACGATGTACGACAAAGTGGGTGGAGAATGGCAGAAATATATGGGTCATGTTATGGCCAACATTGGTGGTGTTTATGAAACGATTAAAGCTGAAGATGAAACCGGAAATGTGTTTGCACCTGTACCGAAATCCATTCAGAAAGATGCCGTTGCTTTCATGAACAAGGAAGCATTTCAAACGCCTACCTGGATGCTGAACAAAGACATGCTCAACAAATTCAGGAAACCGGGCCGCGAAGAATTTCCACAAAAACTGCAGGAAGCATCTTTGACCCTAATGCTCAGTACCAGCACACTGAACAAATTGATGCTGGCCGAAAAGCGTTTTGGAACGGCAAATGCATACCCCATTGATGAATACCTGACTGATTTGGAACAGGGCGTTTTCGATGAAGTGTACAACAACAAACCCATTGATTCCTATCGTCGGTACCTGCAAAAAAGATATGTAACATTTGCTGTCCAAATAATTAAAATGCAGGGGCGGACACTGGACAAACCCGGTGATATACCCGACTACGGCTCCACCGATATGGCATCTACTTTAGTGGCACACCTTGCCAAACTGCAGCAGGCAACTACGAAGGCACTCACTACTGCAAAAGACCAACAGACTCGTTATCACCTGCAATACTTGAGCGACGTGATAACAGATACCCTTAAAAACTAACCTGTTCAACAACAAGCAATCATGAAGTTTAGAAATATAGCCGTATTCGTTTGCCTGAGCCTGGTGTTGCATGCAGGATTAGCAAAGGCGCAAAACAACCAGCCTGCTAAAGCCGATTCAATGCAATCCAAAAAGGCCGGCATTAAGCCTTACAAAGAGGTAATCACTGCCAACGCCGTTACACAAAACGGAATATTTACAGTGCACAAGGTAGACAACAAGTACTATTTTGAAATTCCCGATTCTCTCTACGGCCGCCAGGTACTGATGACCAATTGGCTGGCAAAGACGCCAGGTGGAGCAGTGAAATATGCCGGCGAATTAGCCACCCAGAATACCTTCTATTTTGAGAAGGGCCCTGCCGGAAATATTTATTTGCGCATGGCCACAGTGGTGAATAAGGCCGACTCTGTAGATGTGATATACAAAGCAGTTCGTGATGCCAATGTCGATGCTATTCTTTTTTCGTTTGACATTAAAACCACAGCGCCTCAAACCAATAATGCCATCATTGACCTTACTGACTTTTTTCTCAAAGACAATTCGCTTTCCGGTATTAATTCAGTAAAACCCTTGCTCACTATTGGTGCGCAACAGGCCGACAAATCGTTCATCGAAAGCATGCGGGTGTACCCCATCAACATGGAAATTACGATGACTAAAACCTATACTGCCAATCCATCTGCCAAAGCGCCTCCAGGTTTTCCTGCTATTGAACCACTGGAGGGTGCCGTGCTGGCCGGAGTAGCTACCTTGCAGGAAAGAGTTTCATTGATGCTCCTGCCCAAAGTGCCCATGCAACAACGGGTGCTTGACCTAAGGGTTGGTTTCTTTGGCGGGATGTACTTTGAGTTTTCAGACAAACAACAAAGGGTGACGGATAATTACTATATCCTCCGTTACAGGCTAGAACCAAAAGATGAAGACATTGAAAAATACAAACGCGGTGAACTGGTAGAGCCCAAGAAACCCATCGTGTATTACACCGATCCGGCAACGCCCAAACAATGGAGACCTTACATCATTGCAGGAATCAACGATTGGCAAAAAGCCTTCGAGAAAGCTGGTTTTAAAAATGCAATCATCGGGAAGGAATGGCCTGAGAATGACAGCACCATGAGCACCGAAGATGCCCGGTATGCCATTGTGCGTTATTTTCCTTCGGAAACACAGAATGCCTACGGCCCAAACATCAACGCCCCGCGTTCAGGCGAAATCCTGCAGAGCTATGTAGGCTGGTATCACAATATTATGAAGCTGTTGCACGACTGGTATATGGTGCAGACTGCTATGATTGATCCGCGGGCAAGAACCATGCATTTCCCCGACTCACTGATGGGTGAATTGATTCGCTTTGCTTCCTCGCATGAAATTGGCCACACACTGGGCCTGCGCCACAACATGGGTAGCAGCAGCACTACACCTGTTGAGAAACTCCGCGATAAAAAATGGGTGGAAGCCAATGGTCACACTCCTTCCATCATGGACTATGCCCGCTTTAACTACGTAGCACAACCCGAAGACAGCATTGGCCTTGCAGGCATATTTCCACGCATTGGTGCCTACGACGAATGGGCAATCAAATGGGGTTATATGTACAATCCTGGTTTGAATGCGGAACAGGATAAAAAGAAAATGGTCAAAATTGCCGTGGATACACTCAACAAGAATCCGCTGCTTTGGTTTGGCGGCGAAGGCCGTAACAACGACCCACGTGCACAAACCGAGGACATTGGCGACAACAGCATGAAGGCAAGCGGTTACGGTATTAAAAACCTGAAACGCATCATGGTGAAATTGCCTGAATGGACGAAGGAAGAAGACAATTTCTACAAAAACCTGAGCGATATGTACAAGGCTGTTGTAAACCAGTACCTCCGTTATATGATACATGTACAGCGCAATGTGGGTGGCATTTACAGCACTGTAAAAAGTCCGGAGCAACCGGGAAATTCCTTTGCACCATCGCCAAAAGAAAAACAGCAGGAAGCTATTGCCTTTCTTAACCGTGAGTTGTTTACTACACAAGACTGGCTAATGCCAAAAGACATCCTGGATAAGGTTCACAACGGTGACCGTGAATTGGGTTTTTCCCAGGTGCAGAAACGTGTAATTGATTTGTTGTTAAACGAACAGACACTCTACACCCTAACGCTTTGCTCTGAAAGGTTTGGTGCTGCCAACACCTACACCATCGAAGAAATGATGGGTGACCTGAAAGCAGGAATTTGGTCAGAGCTGAAGACCAAAAAGCCTATTGACATTTTCCGCCGAGACCTGCAGAAGGAATATGTGATGCAATTGCTTTCGGTGATGCGTGAATCTATACATCCTGCAAAGTCTCTATTTGCTTTAATAGGCGGACCATCCCTGGAAGAATCATTTCCTTATCTTCAGAATACAGATATTCCGTCCTATTTGTCAGGCTACCTGAAACAACTGAAAACGGAAGTGCAGGCAGCCCTTCCTGGCATCACTGACAAAACCAGCAAAACACATCTGCAATATATTATCACCATTATTGACAAAGGTTTGCAAATAAGATTCGACAAAAACAAGACAGCCATATTTGCCGAATAAGCATACACACAACTGCGAAACGGTCTGCCACACGCAGGCCGTTTCGCAATTAATATATCTTCCATTAGTTAGATCCTGCTATATGATTCGTTTCAAAAAAAAGCTGCTGTTCTTTGTTTTGTTGGTGATTGTGACCAATGGTGCAATTGCCGGCACTGGATTGTCACTGATTACCGGAAGTATTGACAAACAGATTAATGGAAGTGTAGCCCTATTCAAAATCAATCATGGCGAACTCACTAATACAGCGGTGTATCAAATGGATGGTTCGGGCATGGCATTTTCATTTGCAATCGCCGCAAACGAAGACGCATTGTATTACATCATACTGAATGCGGGAATTAAAAAAGATGGCAAGCTGCAAACTATTCGAATTGCCAACACACCTGTGTTTGTAAAACAATGTGAGCATGTGAATGTAAAATTCATCACAGCTAACCAGCAAGCATTAGTTATTAAAGACTGCCTCATTACTCAGCCCTCGCCGGAAAACATTGCCCTGCTCAACTGGATGAAGAAGTCGGAGCCGGTTGTAAAGCCTTGGATGATTCAGCAAACCCAGGTATCATTCCCAACATATTACAGCAGGTACCAGCAACTATTGCCACAGCTTACTACCTATGCAAAACAATTGCAATGTCCGGGCAATCCATCATTCAGCCGCACACTGCATGCGTTGGCTGAAGCACAGTTAAAATTTTCGCCATTGCTGATGTACTATTCGCAAAAGGAATGGCAGGCTACCGAAAATGTCACAGCCATGAAACCCATGCTGGAAAACGGTTTCAAGAAACTGCAATCTTTCTGCAATGCCGAAGTATTGAATTCGGGCATAAGCAATGAAATGATGAAGTTGTACGATATATCTTATAGCCAGGCTAAAAAAGCAATGGTAGCTACAACTGATGCAGGCACCAAAATAAACCAGATAAAAGAAGTAGTAAATATCATTTGCAACGATACGCTTAAAGGAAACTATATCACTGGCAAAATGGCTGGTATTTACAAGATAAATGCAAGTGATTTTGAAGCACAGATGGCATCGCTGAAACCCTACCTGGTAACAAGTTACATGCAGGCTGCTTATAATCAGAAACTCCAGGAATTATCGGGCAAGAAAGCAGACGACAAGCAAGAGCGAATTGCCTCTGCCCCGCTATCCACGAGCATTGGGGTTACAACCGAAAACATTTCTGTGATCCAGGGTGTCCTTTCGAACTTTGGCATTGCAGGAGAGGTTAGCCTGCTGCGTGTGGAAAATGGAACAGGCAAAGAAATATGTCACCAAAGACTTGCTAGGAATGACGCCAATTTTACACTAGCTGCAATCATTGACAAACCTGCATTTTACTACCTGCAATGCGGCAACATATCGTTTCGCATGTATCTGCAACCAAAAGACCAGTTGTCAGTAAAATTATTCACCCAGGCTAATAGTGTAATTGGCAAAACACAATATTCATATGAAGTGATTGACGGCTCCAGGGAAAACAAGTTGTTGCAGCAGTGGTTTACGCTTTCCCTGCCTGTAACAGTGCATGGCCTTGCCAACCGCATCGTTGGCAATGACACCACCAGCCAGTCCACTTATACAAATGCTTATGAATTGGTTCATGCACAAGTGAAAGGCTTTCTTCAAAACATTCCGGAAAGCAATACTGCTTTCAGCAAACTGATACAGCAGGCAGTAAAGGTTGACATGGAATATGGCCCATTGCTTTTTCTAGCCTATCAAACAGACAAGGTTCGTTACTTACAACCTAATACTTTTCATGGTTATAATGTAGTACCCGTATTTTATAAACGCTTTATTGACCCTTCCAAATTTTATTCTACCGATGTTCTGCAATGCAAGGAAGGAGCTGACTACATCAACTTCTATTCTAAGTTGAGCATGGCATTGTATGAAAAGGAAAGCCAACGCAAACTCGCAGAAAATGAGGAACTGAAATGGATGCTCGATGGTATTTGCAATGACTCAATAAAATCATTTGTGATAGCACAGCAATTGGATGAAGTTGAGATTACCAACCTGAGCCAATTCAACAACTACTTTCTTCCCATCAAGAGCTATGTAGTACAGGAAGATGTGAAGCGCAAGTACAATGAAGTATATGCTCAATTTGCCAACGACACCATGTTCCTCGGCAAACCCGCTTTCGATATTTCATTACCCGACACCAGCGGAAAAATAATTAACCTGAACAGCTATAAAGGCAAAGTGATTTTTATTGATACATGGGCTACCTGGTGTGGCCTATGCAAAGAGCAATTGCCTTTTTTAAAAGAACTGGAAGAAGCCTACAAAAACGAGCAAGGCATTGTATTCGCAGGTATTTCCATTGACAGGTCAAAGGATATTCCAAAATGGAAAAGCATGATCAAAACGCAGCAGCTTCCGGGCCTGCAACTGCTGGATGAGGGAGGCAAAAAATTTCGCTACCCGATGCATATTGAAGCCATCCCCCGTTTCCTGCTGATTGATAAAAAAGGTAACTGGATTGAAGTTCGTTGCCCCAAACCCGATGAAAAGCAAAGGATTCACCAGTACATCGACAGGGCCTTGCAAGCACAATAAGACAATGCTGGCGAGGCCGCAACCAAGGCAATAGCATTCGCACTTAGGTGAA
This sequence comes from Sphingobacteriales bacterium, assembly GCA_037443285.1. GTDB lineage: Bacteria > Bacteroidota > Bacteroidia > Chitinophagales > Chitinophagaceae > Phnomibacter. The sequence continues at coordinate 7,134 of JBBIOQ010000013.1, forward strand.
ACAAAAAACCGCATGAAGCTGGACACTTTCATGCGGTTTTTTTGGTCGTAGCCCGTACGGGAGTCGAACCCGTCATTCCTCCGTGAAAGGGAGGCGTCTTAACCGATTGACCAACGAGCCGTTTTTCAATTGGGAGTGCAAAAATAGGCGGATGAGTTTTCCCTCCAAAAAAATTTCCTGCTTACAGATTTTTTAACCTTTTCCTGCTTCATGCCCCATACGTCATTGTAATGGTTTACCTTCGCGGCGCATTCACTAAAACACATTCAAACTATGAGTACAGTTAAAGTTGCAATCAATGGCTTTGGCCGCATAGGACGCCTGGTTTTCCGCCAGATTTACAATATGCAGGGTATTAATGTGGTGGCCATCAATGATCTCACCAGCCCCAAAGTATTGGCCCACCTTCTGAAGTACGACAGCGCTCAGGGCCGCTTCAACGAAGAGGTTACCGCAGGCGAAGACCATATTACCGTAAATGGAGCAGCCATCAAGATTTATGCGCAGAAAAATCCTGCCGAAATTCCTTGGGGAAGCCATGAAGTAGACGTAGTGCTGGAGTGCACAGGCTTCTTTACCGATAAGGCCAAAGCCGAAGCTCACCTTACTGCCGGCGCTAAGAAAGTAGTTATCTCCGCTCCTGCAACTGGCGATTTGAAAACTATTGTTTTCAACGTTAACCACGATACACTTGATGGCAGCGAAACCATCATCAGTTGCGCAAGTTGTACTACCAACTGCCTGGCGCCAATGGCAAAAGTGCTGGAAGATTCTTTCGGCATTGTAAACGGACTCATGACCACTGTTCACGCCTATACCAACGACCAGAACACGCAGGATGCGCCGCATGCAAAAGGCGACCTTCGCAGGGCCCGTGCAGCTGCTCAGAATATTGTGCCTAACAGCACTGGTGCTGCCAAGGCAATTGGCCTGGTACTGCCCAGCCTGAAAGGCAAACTGGACGGCAGCGCACAGCGTGTGCCAACGCTTACAGGTTCGCTTACTGAACTTACCGTGGTACTTGGAAAGAAAGTAACCAAGGAAGAAGTAAACGCAGCCATGAAAGCCGCTTCGAACGAAAGCTTTGGGTATACCGAAGATGAAATTGTGAGCAGCGACATCATCGGCATCAGCTACGGCTCATTGTTCGATGGAACACAAACAAGGGTGCAAACTGTTGGTGATGTTCAACTGGTGCGCACTGTTTCCTGGTACGATAATGAAATGAGCTATGTAAGCCAGTTGGTTCGCACTGTTCATTTCTTCGCCGGCCTCATCAGCAAATAATCAGCAATGATTTTTCAATCAAAAAATAGGAAGGCTGCCTTGCAAAAGGCAGCCTTTTCTTTTTAGGGCAGGCAAACCGTAATCATTCAATCAAAATGAATAGCCACCTACCTTTATGCCCCTTTGAAAAGGCCCATGGATTTGGGCTGATGAACAGCCTTTAGTTCCTATACATTCATTAAGAAACATTCGTTTTATGTCAACATTCTCACAACACAATTTCAACGGCGAAAAAGCCCTCATCAGGGTTGATTTCAACGTACCGCTCGACAAACAGACTTTGACTATCACTGATGACACCCGTATGCGGGCAGCCATACCAACCATCAAAAAAATTCTCAACGATGGTGGAAGTGTAATTCTCATGAGTCACTTTGGCCGGCCCAAGGAAGGTCCTGAGGACAAGTATTCCCTCAAACACCTGGTGACGCATTTGGGCGAACTGCTCGGCAGTGACACCAAAGTGTTTTTTGCCAACGACTGCATTGGTGAACAAGCCTACCTTACTGCTTCTATGCTAAAAGGTGGCGAAGTGCTGCTACTCGAAAACTTGCGCTTCTACAAAGAAGAAGAAAAAGGTGACAAGGCTTTTGCAGAAAAACTGAGTAAGCTGGGCGATGTTTATGTGAACGATGCATTTGGCACTGCACACCGTGCACACGCATCCACCGCTGTGATTGCAGATTATTTTGCTGCCGGCAAAAAAATGTTTGGCCTGCTCATGGAAAGCGAAGTGATTGCAGCAGAGAAAGTACTGCACAGCGCAGAAAAACCATTCACTGCTATCATTGGCGGAGCTAAAGTGAGTGATAAAATTCTCATCATTGAAAACCTGCTCGAAAGGGCAACGGATATTATTATCGGTGGCGGCATGGCATACACTTTTATGAAGGCAACCGGTGGCAAAATTGGCAACAGCCTTTGTGAAGAAGAACGCATTGAAACAGCCATCAGCCTGCTGAAAAAAGCTGCAGCCAAGGGCGTACAGATTCACCTTCCAAGCGATAGTGTAATAGCCGACAAGTTTGATGCCGAAGCACAAACATCCACTGCGCCAAGCAACAACATTCCTGATGGCTGGCTGGGTCTCGACATTGGCCCCAACGCCGCCGAACAGTTTGCACATGTCATCAAACAATCCAAAACCATTTTATGGAATGGCCCCATGGGTGTGTTTGAAATGGCCAAGTTTCAGCATGGTACCAAAGCCATTGCCGATGCAGTAGCCGAATCGACAGAAGCAGGCGCATTCAGCCTGGTTGGTGGCGGCGACAGCGTGGCTGCAGTGAACCAGTTTGGCTATACCGACAAAGTGAGCTATGTAAGCACCGGCGGCGGCGCCATGCTCGAATATTTTGAAGGAAAAGTATTGCCGGGTATTGCCGCTATCAAGCAGTAAATTACCAAAGGCAAACTATCAGCAATATTCAATTACTGAAACAAAATGAAGCAGGGCAACCACCCTGCTTTATTTTTTACGCACCCTGAAACTCCATTCTATGGTGAACTCACTGACCAACTCGCCATCAGCAGTTTTTCCGATGCTTTTCGCTGAAAACTTCACGCCCTCACCCGTCGCTATTGCTTCATCAATCATTCGCTTAAAACCTGCGCCATCGCTACAGGTGAAAAAAATTCGCCGATCGGCCTTTTTGTGAAATACGGCATGTATGCCTGTAACCAGCATGCTTACCTGTGGGTTTCTTCTGTACACATTGCCCAGGGCAAGCAAACCTGTACTCATTTCAGCGGCCATGGCCTGGCAGGCAAAATAGATGCTGCGAAAGGGATTCTGCGAAAGCCATTTGAAGGGCACTGATACAACCGTACTTTCTGTTGATATTTGACGAAGCCTTACACCACAGAAAAATGCACTGGGCAGTTTCATCAGCATGAACATGCCAAAGCGCCATTTACTATTGGCCAATTTTTCAAAATCGCTAAAAGCCATAATTGTTCGTTCTCAAAAATTTCATTGAAGTTGAATATTAAACAACAATTCCTACTCAACCTTTTCAACCTGCCAACCTCACTCCTTGTTTATTTCAACGATGGCATACGCCACGCCCTTTTCACCGGCAGGAGCAGTGAAGTGCATGTAGCCCGCTGATGTCTTACTCACCGAAAGTTTTCCTACTCCGTAATTACGCAGAGCGTCACTTACAGCACCTGCATAATCAGTATGTGATTTTAAAATTTTCTGATTCAGTTCATACCATGGCAGTTCATCCTTGCTAACTACAACGGCGATGAAATCTTTTGTACCAATGCTATCGGGCATCATGCTTTTGTTTTTTGGAAACAACCGGTAACCCGTGATGCCGCAGTAGGCAGAGTAAGCTGTTTTGGTGGGCTCATCTGCAGAAGGATATGGAAACAATGTATAACTGCTACCATCCGTTTCCCTGCCGAACACATACACATAACATTCAGTAGAATTTTTCACTTCCACTTTGAAGCGTGTGCCGGGCGCAACTGTGCCACTTGAAAATGTATGGTTGCTGCCACCAGTGAGTGCAATGTATCCTGCAGGCTTTGCCTTATCATCCACTTTCACCAAACCAATTTCACAATCGAAGGGCTCGTTCAAAGCTGCTCCTTCTTTGGGCAAAGGGTCGATGCCGTATGCTTCACGAACAAACTCTTTGAAATCGGAATAACGTACCCATGCTACCCCATTTTCACCCCATTCGGGTCCCCAGCTGTTCATGATTTGAAAAGCGCCGCCAGCAAGTTTGTCATCATATCCTATTACACACATAGCATGTCCGCCAAAGCCCATCTGTGCGTAATCATCCTGCGTTGGTTGCCACAATTTTTGCCCCATCATATCCTGCATGAAACTGCCACCCACCATCATACCAATAACCACTGGGGCATCTTTGGCAAGGTGCTCCCTTACTGCACGAATATTGATTCCTTTCGGGTCTTCGGTACTGGTGAGCCTGTTGAATCCATGAATGCGATTGGCACTTGCCATTGCATCAAGATTCGACGGCGGATTTGTGCTGCAATCCTGGTCGTTGTAGGGAAAACTATTGAAAGGAACGCCACCTTTTTGCTGCATCAATTGCATGGCCCTGATGATGTAGGAGCCCTGGCAACCATCCATGCCAATCTGGTTATACATGTACGAAGGGCTGAATGCGGTTTGGTTGGGATCAGCGCCTCTTGTTGCTGCCATTAACACTGTTTGCGCACCGTAAGCGCTACTCCAGGCTACACAGCTTCCCTGTTGGCCCTGGTTTTGGCGGTCGGGAGCAAACTTGAGAAGCGATACATATTCGGGCAAGGGATTGCGTATGTCATCATCAGCAAGTCCTTCATATACCTTGGCTTTCGAAAACTCCCTGGGATCGAGAATGCCGCCAAGCGTAAATCCACTGCCGGATTGGTTCAGCATGGAACCACATCCCTGCTGATTCAGAAAGAAATAGCCAGCCGCCAGAATAACAAGGATTATCCAACCACCTGGCCTTCTGAACAGCATAAACAGCAAGGGCAACAATCCCAGCAATCCGCCACCACCACCGCCACCCGATGATCGTCCCCCACCGCCACCACTGTTATCATTAAATTCATTCGGGTCTTGTGGGTCATCCACCATTCTTACAGGCATAGTAAATGAATTTTATGCTTAGAAATAGTTGAATACAGGAAGATAAATAACCCTGCACAAGGCAGGGTTATTCGATTTGTCATTTCGATATCATGCTATCGCAAAATAAGTTTTTGTTTTTCAGAAGCACCGTTCACCCCTTCATATTCTACAACGTAAACGCCACGCGGGTATTTATCGGTGTTCGCCATCAGAGTGTTTGAATTTTGCGTAGCACTGAACAAAACCTGGCCATTCATATTCAGCAGCCGAACCGTGCCACTGCTTCCAGGCAACACAATCCTCACCTGGCTTTGTGCAGGGTTGGGCAGGATGCGCATATGTGTAATTCCTTTTCTGAAAAGTGAAGCCACTGTTGAATAAGCTGAAGTGCCATCGAGGTTAGTCTGCCTTATTCTGTAATAATTTTCTTCTGTAGCCTGAACATCAATGTAGTGGTAAGAGGCTTCGGCAAGGTTCTGGCTGCTAACCACCCCAATGGATGTAAAGCGATGGCCGTCTGTACTCTTTTCCAACTCATAATGCTTCACATTGTTTTCATTTGCCACTTTCCAATTCACCATTGCCTGGCCATTCACCCATTCTGCATTTACACTTACCCATTTTACAGGTACTGCCTGGCAACCGGTGGGGAGGGTGTAATTGTAAGTAACACTCTGGCAATCAGGATTGGTGATGGTTAATGTTTGCGTGGAACCAAGTGTTGCTCCAGCATAGTTCATGGTAAAACTGATGGAAGTTGGACTCAAATAAATGGGGTTTGTTATTTCAACACCCCCTGTGGAGGTAACAGCCAGATGTCTTGAAAAGCCAGGGCCACCTGCGTCTGAGCCAGGGTCATAATAGCCCGCGAAATTGGCACCGGCTGAACCGGTAATTGTTACCGGGATAGTGCGATCTCCAGTACAGGTGATTGCTGTCATATTGGTCACAGTTGCTGGTGGAGGAGCCTTTAGTTGGGTGGCTCTGATAGCCCATATGTTGGCACCTGCAGTGAATTCCTGGAATGTCCACATCGTCATGTTATCCTCCGGGTCTACCACAGTGGCTGAATAATCGCCCCAGCGCTGCACGTCCCCACTTTGTAAATTGTAAGCAGCTGAATAACTTGTAGCCTGCACAGGTGATTCCAGGGTTCCAGAATCGGAGGCAGCATAACGACCCGCAATAGCAACATTTGCATAATCATTGGGGCCACCTACTGTAGCACCTATTATCGCATGCCCTTGGCCTGAGGCTGCAATTGAACCCATCCAATAATTTTTAATTGTTGCTCCAGGCTGATATAATGTACCTGCCTGACCTGGAGCCAATGTATTTCCAGAAACGTCAATGCGATACCAGCGAACACCAACTCTGTCTTGTGTAACATCAGAAAACCCAGTACTTCCATCCACTCCTACGTTTTGAGATGTCCAAATAGACTTTATGCCTGTGTTTCGATCACGAGAGATCATGGCACATGACAAACGGTCGTCTGCTGCATCCAAAGGTTTGAAACTCCCGAGTGTCGCGATTGGATCTGGAGGCCAAGTCATATATGGCTTCCCATATTTATTATATAACTCCAAACTTCCACTAGTAATTGAAGGTGCACCACTCGGGTTATCAACAATTATATAATTAAGTGCCCCATAACTTGAAGCACTCACCCCCATGAAATATCCTTTGTCTGCGGCCGGGTCATCATTTTTTACACCAAATGGACAAAATATTCCGCTAGAGTAATTGTCTCCTACATGTCTGAATGGTGTTACTACAATTGGGCCGCCTGCAACTACCGAGGATTTACGAACGACAAATGCGCTGGAGCCAATAAATCCATTTGTAGATGCGTTGAAAATTAGCCCTCCTATGTAGAGTGCATTCTTGTCAACACCCAAGGTTGGGAAATCAAAAGCCTGGTGATAATCACTACTGCCGCTTTCAGCACCAAAGTCATGATTGAATTGATAAAATGTAAATGAAGTCAGGTTACTGATTGTCGGGCCGTCGCTCACTGCAATCAGAATGCGATTGCTTTGAGCCTCTGTATTCATGGCCACTATGAACCATCGTTTAGACAGTCTATCATACTGAACATGCGGGTCTGTGACTAATGCATTATTGCGTACAGATGAAAAGAAATCGTCGATGTAAACTGAGTACTGTGCACCTGCAAGTGCCTGTGATCCTGAAGTGGTGCTCGAAGTAAGCGGAGCATCGCACAAGGTGGGCTTTGCATACCATTTAAGCCTGTTGTTTGAAGCCATGCACACCTGTGTGGGCCCAACATCACCCATAGGATCAGGCGGCGCTACAACAACACTTGGTGTCTCCGTGGATTCGCCTGCCGTAAAATTTGAATGAAAAGATTGTGTGCTGTTCTGAATAATTTCAGTGCCCAAAGTTTTCTTTGGAATAATAGTTCCCTGCACAGCGCCAGGCGACTTTAAATGTCGTCGCTCACTCACCTCCCGTTCTTCTAAAATCTTGACTGATTGCTGGTGAATAATACCAGAAGCGTTCTTTATGATTTCACCCATGGTAAGCGTGATGCCCCTTTCTCCGGCAACAGGAACGCCAACTGTAGTAGTCGCATCCTGTGCGATAACATGGCATGAAACCAACACGATAAACAAGGTAATGGCAAGAATTCTAAAATGGGAGTAATGCTTCATCATGCTCAGATTTTCAGGCTGAAAAGTAGCAATAAAACCCATCGCTGATTATGCTTGTCAACGGTGCGGGGATAACTTCAATAAATAAAACGAATTGTGATTCTCAGACAATATTCCTCACCAGATCTTCAAAATCATCCCTTCTTCTAATCAATCGGGGAATGCCGTTTTCAACCAACACTTCTGCAGGCTTGAAGCGGCTGTTGAAATTGCTGCTCATTTCAAAACCATATGCTCCTGCATTGAAGAATGCCAGCAGGTCGCCTTCCCGCACTTCATTCAATTTCCTGTCCCAGGCAAAGGTGTCTGTTTCGCAAATGTTGCCAACAACAGCATATCTCTTTTCTTCGCCATGCGGATTGCTGATGTTTTTGATGAAATGATAACTATCGTAAAACATGGGCCTGATGAGATGATTGAACCCGCTGTTAACGCTCACAAAAGTGGCTGCAGGCGTGGTTTTCAGCACATTCACTCTTGTTACAAAATAGCCGCATTCGCTTACCATAAATTTGCCGGGTTCAAACCATACCTGCAGTGGCCTTCCGTTGGGATTGGGATGCGATGCAAATGCTTCTTTCACTTTTTGCCCCAACAGGCTAATGTCAGTCTCAGCATCGCCGGTTTTGTACGGCACTTTAAAACCACCGCCAAGGTCAATGAAAGTTAACTCGTTAAACAAAGGCACTATTTCAAACAACACTTCAATACCCTTGATGAAAACGTCCACATCTTTTATTTCGCTGCCGGTATGAATGTGAAGGCCATTCAGGTGAATATTGTGCTTGTCTACCATTGCCACAATCTCATGAACCTGCTCCACCGGGATGCCAAATTTGCTTTTGTCGTGCCCGGTAGAGATTTTGAGATTGCCACCAGCCATGATGTTGGGCCTGAGCCGCAAGCCCACGGGGTAACTGTGGCCGTATTTAATCCCAAATTTTTCCAAATTACTCAGGCTGTCGATGTTGATTTTGACACCCATCGAAACGGCCTCTTCTATTTCGTCAAACCCTATACCGTTGGAAGTGTATAGAATATCGCCAGGCTTCACGCCGGCATACAAGGCAAGCTTCGCCTCGTTGATAGAACTACAATCAATACCTCCACCGATGCCATTTACATGTTTGAGGATATGCGGGTTTGTAAGGGCTTTGCTTGCATAAAAGAAACGAACATCCATTCCATCAAATGCATGTAGCAGTTTGTTATACTGTTCTGTAATCTTGTCTGCGTTGTACACATAAACAGGGGTGCCAAACTGATTGGCTATTGCTGTCAACTGTTCATCGGTAATATTCTGGTGCATGCTACTTCGTTTGTATGATAAACCCGCCCCTGTGGTGAGGCGGGTCTGCAAAAATATTTTATATGCAGTACAATGGTTTAGCTATCCTGTTTCTCTTCAGAAGAATGGTCAGACTCTTCAGGATTTTCACCAGGTTTTTCATCCTGTCCTTCAATAGTAGGTTCTTCATTCACCACCCCCGTTTCAATGCCTGGTTCAGGTTGCTCCTGTGCATTTTTTTCAATCTCCTCCATCTCGCCATCTGCATTTACCGCAAGAGTGTTTGAAGTGGCTTCATTTTGTTCCATGTCGGCATCCACCAAGTTGGCTTCGCCAATAGCAGTCGGATAAACCATTTCATTGGGAATGATGTCACTCAATTTGGGCAGTTCTTCACGACTGTTAATGCCAAAATAATCCATGAAAGTTTTGCTGGTGGCATACACCAGCGGATGGCCAGGTGCATCCTCCTTGCGGCCGATGATCATCACCAGTTCCTTTTCCAGCAATTTCTGCACTGCGTAATCACAGTTAACCCCCCGGATATTTTCAATTTCGCCTTTGGTAATGGGCTGTTTGTAGGCAATGATGGCAAGGGTTTCCAGGGCTGCAGTACTTAGCCGCTTCATGAATTTTTCGCCATTGATCACGGCTACTGTTTTATGAAAACTGCCTTTTGTGAGAAACTGCCAGCCGCCGCCACTCTCCCGCACTTCAAATGGATAGAATTCGCTGGCATATTTTTCACGAATAGCGGCTATGGCACTCTCTACCTGGTCAAGTGTTGCACGCTCTTCCATGAATGCAATCGCATTATTCACCATTTCGACCAGGTCAAGTGTTGTCACCGGCTTTTCACTGGCAAAAATCAGCGCTTCAATGTGTGGTATGATTTCAGATAATTCCATGCCTTTCAATTTGAAAATTAGTTCCTTTTTCGCAGCAGCCGCTAATATCGCTGCATCTCCAAAAAAATGAAGAATTACTGAACAGCAATTCTTCATTTAAAATTTTCCTTGTATTCAACCCGGCAGACCATTTCACTAGCCTTGCAAGGCAGCCGCACCGCTCACAATTTCGGTGAGTTCGGTGGTGATAGCAGCCTGGCGTGCACGGTTGTAGCTGATGCGCAAAGTTTTCAGTAGTTCGTTGGCATTTTCACTTGCCTTATCCATGGCAGTCATACGAGCACCATGCTCGCTGGCATTGGCATCGAGTACAGCCTTGTAAAGCTGCGTATGCAGAATCTTCGGCATCAATTCCAGGATGAGTTGGTCTTTGTTTGGCTCAAAAATGAAATCGGCTTTGGCAGCGCCCGGCTTCTGTTCAATTTTTGGAATTGGCAGGTACCTTTCTACCCTTAAACGTTGCGTGGCAGCATTTTTAAATTCGCTGTAAACCAGTTCTACCACATCGAATTCTTTGTTGATGAAGCCAGATACCGCCGCTTTGGCGCAGTCGTGTACGTTATTGAACCTGATGTCGAGCAAGATATCTTTATAAGTGGCATCTGTTTTGAAGCCCAGGCGTGTCATGCTTTCAAATCCTTTCTTGCCTATGTTCCAGATGGTTACATTTTTTTTGGCAGCCTGCTCCGAATAATTTTCCTGAATGATGGACTTGGCCAGTTTAACCAAGTTGGCGTTATAGCCACCACAGAGGCCACGGTCGCTGGTAATAACTATTATCAGCACTTTCTCAATGGGTCGCTCAGTGGTGATTGCTGCTGCATCCAACTCGGTGTTGCTAACTATGTTCGATAGCATTTCCTGCAGCTTTTTGGCGTATGGGCGCATTTGCTGAATGCTATCCTGGGCACGGCGCAACTTGGCCGCACTCACCATTTTCATAGCCTTAGTAATCTGCTGGGTGCTTTGAACACTCTTAATTCTGTTGCGAACTTCTTTTAATGCGCCACTCATTCTATAATACTCTTTTGGCGTGCAAAAGTAAGGTAATGGGGCGATAAAAGCAGCCGGATTGTGGCTGTGAATAACCCATTTTTGCGATGGGTAAAATTTTAAAAGAACATTAAACCCAAGCAGGGTGGCCGAGGTTCGTTTGCCCTTAATTCCAGCCGCATGTCAATCGGCTTGTTTGAAAATCCTGTCGCTGGCTGCAAGAAGAAAACCATAAGAAACACCATTTGAAAATCAGCCAGGCTATTCACCTGCACCCACCATTTCCCTGGCAATGCGAATGGAGGCTTCGCTGAGTTGCTCGCCGCTGAGCATGCGGGCTATGGCATCCACCCGCTCGTCCAGCAGCAATAGCCTGATGCCTGTCTTAATGGCGCCTGCACGTTCCTGTTTAAACACATAATAATGAGCCTCGGCCCTTGCAGCTATCTGTGGCTGGTGGGTAATGGCAATCAGTTGATGCCTGTTGGACATTTGTTTCATGATGATGCCCACCTGCCTTGCAGCCTCACCGCTGATGCCTGTATCTATTTCATCAAAAATAAGCGTGGGCATTTGCAGGCTTCCGGCCACCAGGCTTTTTACAACCAGCATCAGCCTGCTGAGTTCACCTCCACTGGCCACTTTTTCAAGCAATTCAAAGCGTCCGCTTTTGTTGGCATCAAACAGAAAAACCACTTCATCCAGGCCATGATTGGCCGGGTCCTTCAAGTCGGAACACTCAACCTTAAGTGAGGCATTGGGCATGCCAACCTGTGTAAGCAGTTGCTTCACATTCTTTTCAAATGAAGGAATTGCTGCCTTTCTTTTCTTTGAAATCTGCCGGCCTGCAACAAGAGTTTGCTGCAGCAGCAATTCTGATTCATTGCGCAACTTTTCTATGGCTGCATCTAACCCAACAACAGACTGCAATTTCTGGTGCAAATCTGCCTGAATACCTAAAAGTTCATTGGTGGTTTGCACTGCATGCTTCTTCAACAACCTGTTGCCAAGGTTGATGCGTTCGGACAGCAGTTGAATGCGTTCTGCATTCATACTGATGGAATCATTCATCGAATCGAGTTCACCTGAAATATCCTTCAGTTCAATTAGTGCGCTCTGCAATCTTTCAAGCAAATCGTCCAATCCATCTGGCTTTGAACGCAGTTGCTGCATTTGCTGCCAAACCAATTTCAATTGTGATGTAACCGGTGCATCCCCTGCATTGAGTGTATGAACTGCTTCGCTCAGAACCTGCTTTATGCTTTCAGCATTTGACAGCAGGTTGAATTCATTTTCTGCTTCTTCAATTTCATTTTCCGAAAAATTGGCTTCCTCCAGTTCATGATACAAGAAACTGAAATAATCCAATTCCTTTTGCGCATTGATTTGTTCTTTGAGCAAATGCTGTAGTTGGCTTTGCGCTTTTGAATAGGCTGAAAAATGATGATGGTATTGCTCCATCAATGCACCATTTCCTGCCAGTGCATCCAGCACATTGCGTTGAAAATCATCATCACCTAAATCCTGTGTTTCAAACTGCCGGTGTAGGTCTACCATCTGGTTGGCAAACATGCGCAACACCTGCAGGGTCACCGGTGTATCGTTAATGAAACTCCGACTTTTGCCGGCGTTGCTAATTTCTCTGCGCACCACCAGCACATCATCCTCATCAAGGTCGCAGGCCTTCAACAAACTGTGCAGTGCGGCAGTGTCAACGGGCTGGAAGGTTGCTTCCACAATACACTTGTCAGTTGGCGAAAAGAGCACTGCTGTGTCGGCCCTGTCGCCAAGCACAAGGCCCAGCGCACCCATGAGTATACTTTTTCCTGCGCCAGTTTCACCGGTGATGATATTGAATCCCGGGTGAAAATCGACACTAAGGTCATCGATGATGGCATAGTTGCGTATATGAAGCCGGCTGAGCATGTTGCGAATTTATCTGACTAGTTGGATTGAATTAAAAAAAGCGATGCAGATAATCTAACAATGTTTCCAGAACTGTGCCGCATATTTGGTATCACTATACAATGGTTGAAGACTTTTGCCTTTTGTACTTCAAAAACCAAGGGCCGCCCAACAGGCAGCCCTTATTATCAAATTCGTAGTTGACTTGATTTCTACAAATCCTTTCCGTGGCACTGTTTGTACTTCTTGCCACTACCACATGGGCAAGGATCGTTGCGGCCAATTTTTGGCCCCACATGCACTGGTTGTTGCTTCACAGCCACATCACCGCTGCTCGGATCGTAGTAATCATTGCCCTGAGGAATTTCTTCTACGCCCCTGCTGTCGAGTTCAGTCTTCTGCTGGCGCAGTCGGCTCAAATCGGTTTTTTCCTGGCGGCCTTCACGAATATCGTGCTCCTGCTCCACAGGTATGCCGGCATGGCACAGGAACTGAATCATCTCCTTGTTCAAATCGCTTTCCATACGCCTGAACAAATTGAAAGCTTCAATTTTATAAATCACCAATGGATCCTTTTGTTCGTAGCTCGCAGTTTGAACACTCTGTTTCAAATCGTCCATGGCACGCAGGTGTTCCTTCCATGCATCATCAATCAGGCCAAGAGCGATGCTGCGCTCCATAGCATTGCTAAGCTCTGCGCCTTGTGTCTGCATAGTTTTGTCGAGGTTGGCCAATACCTGCATACCTCTGCGGCCATCGGTAAATGGCACCACTACATTCACAATATGTGCGCCTTGCTGCGCCCTGATGTTAGAGAATACCGGCAATGCCTGCCTTCCAATTTCGCTTTTCTTATGGTTGTATTGGTTTACTGCTTCATCGTAAAGTTTCTGCGTTAATACATTTTCACTTTCACGGTGAAATTCATCCTCTCCAATTTTTGTATCAACAGCAAGGTTGATGATGGCTGCCAGTTTAAATCCTTCGTAATCATTCTGCTCTTTAAAAGTGCCTACCGTATCAGAAGCCACGTTAAAGAATGCATTATCGATGTCCAAAGCAAGGCGTTCTCCAAATAAAGCGTGGCGGCGGCGTGTGTAAATCACGTTGCGCTGCTTATTCATTACATCGTCATATTCCAGCAGGCGCTTACGGATGCCGAAGTTGTTTTCTTCCACTTTGCGCTGCGCCCTTTCAATGCTCTTGGTGATCATGCTGTGCTGAATCACTTCCCCTTCTTTGTAGCCCATGCGGTCCATGAGGCTGGCGATACGGTCGCTACCAAACATGCGCATCAGGTCGTCTTCAAGGCTCACAAAGAATTGTGACGAACCCGGGTCGCCCTGGCGGCCTGCACGACCACGCAGCTGGCGGTCTACTCGGCGGCTGTCGTGGCGTTCGGTACCAACAATAGCAAGTCCACCTGCTTCCCGCACACCGGGCCCCAGTTTGATATCGGTACCTCGACCGGCCATGTTAGTGGCAATGGTCACATTGCCCGGCATACCGGCTTCGGCCACTACCTGTGCTTCACGGGCGTGTTGCTTTGCGTTCAAAACATTGTGAGGCACCTTGTTGCCACTGAGCATTTTGCTCAGCAGTTCACTCACCGCTACATCGGTGGTACCAACCAGCACCGGCCTTCCTGCTGCGCGAAGGTTTTCTATTTCTTCAATTACAGCCCTGTATTTTTCACGCTTGGTTTTGTACACCAGGTCTTCCTGGTCCTTGCGGATTACATTCACATTTGTTGGAATAGTTACCACATCCAATTTGTAAATATCCCAGAACTCACCAGCCTCAGTTTCTGCAGTGCCCGTCATTCCCGCAAGTTTGTGGTACATGCGGAAGTAGTTTTGCAATGTGATGGTGGCATAGGTTTGCGTGGCAGCCTCAATCTTCACGTTTTCCTTGGCTTCAATGGCCTGGTGCAATCCATCGCTGTAACGGCGTCCATCAAGAATACGTCCTGTTTGCTCATCGACAATTTTTACCTGCTCATCCAGCACCACATACTCCACATCTTTTTCGAAAAGTGTGTAGGCTTTCAATAATTGTTGTACAGTGTGAATACGATCTGCCTTCACAGCATAATCGTTGAGTAAGCTTTCTTTCAGGTGCAGTTTTTCCTCGGGTGTTTTCTCGGCCTTTTCTATTTCAGCGAGTTTCAAACTGAGGTCAGGCAGGACGAAAAATTCGGGGTCTTCAGAATTGCCTGTGATGTACTGCAAACCTTTGTCGGTAAGGTCTACCTGGTTGTTCTTTTCATCGATATTAAAGAACAAGCCTTCATCCACTTTCGGCATTTCCTTCGACTGGTCGGACAAGTAATAGTTTTCCGATTTCTGCAATTTCACTTTGATTCCGGGCTCACTCAGGAATTTGATGAGTGCACCATTCTTCGGCAAGCCCCGGTAAGCACGCATAAGAGCCAGGCCACCGTCTTTGGGGTCATCGTTGCCTTCGCTGATTTTCTTTTTTGCCTCGATGAGATAGTTGTTCACCACCCTGCGCTGCTGCTCTACCAACTGGGCTACGCGTGGTTTCAGCACATGAAATTGCTGGTCATCGCCTTTGGGCACAGGGCCGCTGATGATAAGTGGTGTACGTGCATCATCGATCAACACACTGTCCACCTCATCCACCATGGCATAATGGTGTTTGCGCTGCACCATCTCCTCGGGGCTGTGCACCATGTTATCGCGGAGGTAATCGAAGCCAAATTCATTATTGGTTCCGTAGGTAATATCGGCAAGGTAGGCCTGGTGACGTTCGGGGCTGTTGGGTTGGTGTTTGTCAATGCAATCAACAGTGATGCCCAGCCACTCGAAAATTGGTCCGTTCCATTCAGAGTCGCGTCGTGCCAGGTAGTCGTTTACGGTTACAAGGTGTACACCTTCGCCTGCTAATGCATTGAGGTATGCAGGCAAGGTACTTACCAGGGTTTTACCTTCACCGGTTGCCATTTCAGAAATCTTGCCCTGGTGCAGCGTAATACCTCCAATCAACTGAACATCGTAGTGAACCATGTTCCAGGTAACAAGGTTGCCTGCTGCCATCCAGCAGTTTTTGTAAACAGCATTTTCACCTTCGATGGTAATATGTTCCTTGCCTTTACCTGCAAGTTCGCGGTCAAGTTCGGTAGCTTTTGAAACGAGTGTCTCGTTGTCTTTAAATCTTCTGGCAGTTTCCTTGATAGTGGCAAATGCTTCAGGTAGAATTTCCTCCAGCACTTCCTCAATTTGTTTGTCGCGTTGCTTTATGAGTTCATCAATCTCCTTGTATACTGCGTCTTTTTCGGTCAAATGGTCAGCAGGCATTTCTTCGCCTTCCTGCCTTTTGGCACTTATTTCGGCATCGATACTCTGTAGCCTGGTTTTGATTACAGATTTGAAACGATCAGTATTTGCCCGCAGTTCATCGTTTGATAACGATTGATATTGGCTATAATATTCATTGATTTTTTCAACCAGTGGCTGAATTTGCTTCACATCCTTTTCGCTCTTACTGCCACCAAAAATCTTTGACAAGAATCCTAACATAATATTGATTTATGGCCGGGGGCCCATTTGTATTTGAATTGAATTCGAATGCCCAAAAATCATGCGCCGAATTGGTTGTAAGCCAAACTGTCAGGCATTTTTTTTGAAGGGCGGTAAAGGTAATGTATCTGCTGTGATTTGGATTTTGGCCCGAAGGGTACGCGAGAGATTAACAAGGCTTAATGGAATTGGCTTGTAGCTGCTCGAATCGGATAATTGTGATTGATACAGCTAAATCTGCAATGCCCCCTGTTCACCTCTGAGCCGAAGGTTCATCTTCGTCACTTTTCTTCGGCGCATTACGGCTTAGGTACAAAGGGTCGCCCGACTTTAGATGCTGATGCCTTTTATCGGCCATTCCGCCTGCCCGGCTGATGGCGTTTTTTCCAAAGTTTTTCTTGATATCATCAATGGCATTGAAAAGGCTTTTGCCTTCCTCAGCATTTTCAAACAAATTCATCTGCAAAACATCGGCATCCAATTGGCTTAGCCTCACACCTATCAGCCTTACTTTGCGTGATTGGTTGTAGGCCAGCCTGAACAATTCCTTTGCTTTTTTTATAAACACCAGGTCGGATGCTGAGTGGTCAATAACAGTTTGCCGTGTGATGGTTTCAAAATTTTCAGCGCAGCTTAATAGTTACACAACCTGCCAGTTTGCCTTCGCTGCGAAGCTCATATCCAATTTTTTCTGCCAGCCTTGTGAATTCCTTTTCGAGAAAAGCAGTGTCATTGGTATCCTCCTGAAATGTCTCTTCGCTGCTAATGCTCTTCTGTTCATGAAAAAGCGTTACTATGCTGTCATCCTCCCCCAATGATTTTCGATACAAATCTGCGCCCCATTTGCCAAGCCAATGCTCCAATTTTTGGGTGCCTGTTTCGGTAATATGTTTAATCAGGTAAATGCCTTTTCCCTGAAGGAAGGTGATGGTTTTTTGACCGCAGCCGGGTATGCGACCAACAGGCATGGGAGCCAGGTAAGCCTGCTCTGTGCCGTTGGAAATTTCGATTTGCCCGTTTGGCTTGGCTTCGTTGGTGGCAATCTTGCTGATGAGTTTGTTGGATGCCAGTGCAAATGAAATGGGCAAACCTGTTTCGCTGATAATCTGCTTCTTTAAATCAATGAGATAAGGAAACACCTGGAAGTATTTGTCCATGCCGGTGAGGTCGAGATAAAACTCATCAACGCTTGCCTTTTCAACCACAGGCACTTTGGCTAAAATGATGTCAGTAACCATGCGGCTGTACTTGTGGTATTCCGATGGATGGCTCCAAACAAAAATTGCTTCAGGACAAAGTTTTGCAGCCTGTATGGTAGGCATGGCACTGTGCACGCCAAACTTTCTTGCTTCGTAACTGGCGGAACACACTACGCCGCGGCTGCTGGTGCCACCAACGATGACCGGCTTGCCGTTGAGGGCAGGGTTCTTCAATCGTTCAACGGAAACAAAAAAAGAGTCGAGGTCAATATGGGCAATGTGGCGGGGGATAGTAATGGAGGTTCAAAGTTCAAGGGTTCACGAGTTCACGAGTTCGGAAGTTCGGGAACCCGAAGTTTGAGGAGTTTGCTCATCGTAATTCTCTATTTCAAGTTTTCAAAAAAGCTTGCAGCTAGCAGCTTTTCAATCAACCAAGGTATATCTCCAGCAACCCTTCGGGAAGTTCAACATGCACCTGCTTTTTTTTCTTATCAATTTTCAGCAGGCTTTCTTCGTGCAACGGTATCAGTACTTCTTTTTGATTAATATAAATGGTGCAAAGCAATTGATGGGGTTGTTCAATGATTTTCTCAATCACACCAAGTGGTTTCCCCTCTTCAACAATGGTATATCCAATTAGAGAAATAGGAGCATTGCCAGATGCATGTTTACTGAAATCTTCCTGCTTCATCCATACCTGCTTCTGCAACAAGCCTGCAGCCTTTTCTTTTGTGTCAATTCCTTCCAGCGAAACAATTATTTCACTTTCACTTTTTCCTTTTGCATTCTGTATGAAAAACGGAATTTTTGAACCGGATTTCACTTCAATCAACAATGCCTGAACATCGTTGAGATCTGTTTTTTTTCCTAATCCATGAACCAATACCACTTCGCCTTTGAGCCCGAAAGTGGCAGCAATTTTTCCAACCGATACAGTTTCCATCATTCTGCAAAAGTATTGAGGTGCCAAACAAAAAATCCCGCATCGTGCTGATGCGGGATTGTGTAGAATCATTTTCTGAAGCTTATCATTCAGCAACTTCGGCAGGAGATTCGGAGGCAGGAGTTTCAGGAGTTACCTGAACTGCTTCTTATACTTTCCTGATGGCAGGTGCCTGGCGACGGGACCTTACATCTCTCCTGTTTGAATCTTTACGGCGGGCGTTATTGGCTTCATGCTCTTCGTGCCACTTCTGGAATTTCACCATAGCAGTAGCCTCGTCGAACAGACCCAGTTTAACACCACGCAGCAAATGTTTCAGGTAGAGTACCCCTTTGAAACTGAGGATGCGGCGCACAGTATCGGTGGGTTGAGCACCTTTGTGCAGCCAATCCAAAGCTTTCTGACGATCGATCTGGATGGTTGCCGGAACGGTCAGTGGATTGTAAGTACCTAATTTCTGAATGAATTTTCCATCGCGGGGTGAGCGGGCGTCGGCCACAACGATGAAATAGAACGGACGTTTCTTCGATCCGTGACGCTGCAAGCGGATTTTAACTGGCATCTTAAATAGACATTTAAATGCGTGAACAATAGATTTTAGTAGTAAACTACGCTGCGAAAATAGGTGGCAACGTTCATTCCAACAATTGCGGCCGTCAGTTTTTGGTAATTTCTTCTGTTTTTTGACAATTGTCAGTAGTACAATTAAAAACCTCGGGGATTTTTAAGTTAGCATTAACTACCTGCGTCCGGGCATGCCGCCGCCCATGGGCATTTTATTCATCATTTTCATCATCTGCTTCATCTGTTCAAATTGCTTCATGAAAGCATTGATGTCCTCCATTTTTTTGCCCGAACCGGCCGATATTCTCTTCTTGCGGCTCATATCAATCAGGTCGGGATTGGCTCTTTCCAACGGAGTCATGCTGTGAATCATCGCCTCAATGCCTTTGAATGCATCATCGGGAATATCAAGTTCCTTTATTTGTTTGCCCAGCCCCGGAATCATACCCAGCAAATCTTTCATGTTACCCATTTTCTTGATTTGCTGAATCTGCTGCAGGAAGTCGTCAAAATCAAACTGGTTCTTCCTGATTTTCTTCTCCAGTTTCTTAGCCTGCTCTTCGTCGAACTGTGCCTGTGCCTTTTCAACAAGGGTAGTAATATCACCCATCCCAAGGATTCGCTGAGCCATCCTATCGGGGTAAAACACATCAAGAGCATCCAACTTTTCACCATTAGAAACAAATTTGATGGGCTTGCTAACTGTGTATTTAATAGACAAAGCAGCACCACCACGAGTGTCGCCATCCAATTTTGTGAGCACTACGCCAGTAAAATTCAGCCTGTCGTTGAAAGACTTAGCCGTGTTTACCGCATCCTGGCCGGTCATACTATCAACCACAAAGAGTATTTCATTGGGGCTAACGGCCTGTTTGATATTGGCCACCTCGGTCATCATGGCCTCATCAATAGCCAGGCGACCGGCGGTATCTATGATGACTACATTTTTGTTTTTCGACCTTGCTTCTTTAATGGCATTTTGAGCAATGGCAACTGCATCCTTGTTTTCAGGCTCACTGTACACCTCCACATTCACCTGTTCGCCAAGCACTTTTAACTGGTCGATGGCGGCTGGCCGATAAATATCAGCAGCCACCAATAGTGGGCTTTTACCTTTTTGGGTTTTTAGGTAGCGGGCCAATTTGCCACTGAAAGTAGTTTTACCGCTACCCTGCAGGCCGGCAATCAAAATAACTGCCGGGTTGCCGGCGAGGCTGAATTCGCTTGCCTCTCCGCCCATCAGCTCAGCCAACTCGTCCTGCACAATCTTCACCATTTGCTGTCCCGGACTTACAGACAGCAACACTTTTTCTCCCAATGCCTTGTCCTTCACTTTGTCGGTGAAATCCTTGGCAATCTTATAGTTTACATCGGCATCAACCAGTGCCCGGCGGATGTCCTTGACAGTATTAGCAATGTTCAGTTCATTGATGCGTGCCTGGCCTTTTAGATTCTTAAAGGCACTTTCCAGTTTCTCACTCAGGCTTTCAAACATAATAGAGGTCCGTTTTTTTGAGGGTGCAAAAATGAGCTTTTTTGGGTAATGTTTGTCGCTACCTCATGAGGCAACCGGTTTCAATGAAAAAACCCTTCGCAAGTGACGAAGGGCATTCTTGATGGATTATTTCGATTCAAATAGAATTTTTCAGCCTGGTCGTTCTAACCCAGGTAAACTTTGAGCAGTTTACTTCGGCTGGCGCTCTGGAGTTTTGCGAGTGCCTTGTCTTTTATCTGCCTAACCCTCTCCCGTGTGAGGTGAAACCGGTGACCAATATCCTCAAGGCTGAGAGGATTGTCAACCCCAATTCCGAAAAAATAGCACAGGACCTCTTTTTGCCTTTCGGTTAACGAACTGAGGCTACGGGCTATCTCGGTTTTCAGCGATTCATGGTAATCAAGGTTTACATTGGCCAATTCGGCGTTTGGATTCTCCATCAGGTCAATCAGGGATCCTTCCTCGCCTTCAGCCACCGGCGCATCCATGCTCACGTGACGGCTTGAAATGCTCAGCGATGCTGCCACATCCTCCGATTCCATCTGAAGCATGTCGGCCAATTCTTCCGGAGTCGGTTCACGTTCGTACTCCTGTTCCAATTGGTTGAAGGCTCGGGTAATCTTATTAGTAAGGCCCACCTTGTTCAATGGAAGGCGCACAATGCGGCTCTGCTCAGCCAGTGCCTGCAGAATGCTTTGCCTAATCCACCAAACAGCATAGCTGATGAATTTGAAACCACGGGTTTCATCAAACCGCTGGGCTGCCCTTATTAATCCCAGGTTGCCTTCATTAATCAGGTCACTCAAAGTGAGGCCCTGGTTTTGGTATTGTTTAGCAACGCTCACCACAAAACGTAGATTGGCTGCCACAAGCCTGTCTAGAGCTTTCTGGTCGCCCTGTTTGATTCGGATGGCTAATTGAACCTCTTCTTCAGGTGAGATGAGAACCACTTTCCCAATTTCCTGCAAATACTTTTCCAGGCTTTGGGATTCGCGGTTGGTGATAGATTTAGTGATCTTGAGTTGACGCATACTCATAAGCAAAATGGTTTTAGTTGTTCTTTATGTGAGATGACAGTGTGTTAAATTGAAGTGTAGGTAAGGTCCAATTACCATTCGTCAGTTGCCCAAGTATCTGATTCCGTGAATGAAAGTTACGGAAATGGATATGCCACTACCAAAAAAAAGAAGGGTTGTCACCCAAAAATAATCATGAAATGACGGGATTGTTAAACCGTTTACCTGTAACACTTAAACAAAACAGGTGAGTCAAAAAATATTTTGAGGGTTGAATATATTTTCTATTATTGCACGATTCCTAAACGGAGCACCACACTAATCTTTTGGAAGAAGAATGAGCAAGAAGCAAAAATTCACGCTTGAATACCCGGTACGTTGTTCACCAACTATACTATACGAATTTCTATCCACCTCAAACGGCTTGCAGGAATGGTTCGCCGATAAAGTTGATGATAAGGAAGATATCTGGTCATTTACCTGGAATGGCAGCACTGATAAGGCCGAAGTAGTGGACAAGGAATTAGACAAGTACATCAAATTTCGTTGGATGCATTCCAGCAATGATGAATACTTCGAATTCAGGATTGAAAAAACTGAAGTGAGCAACCAGACCATTTTGGTGATTACCGATTTTGCTGAAAAAGCAGAAATTAAAGACCAGTCGCAATTGTGGCACTACCAGGTGAAGGAACTCTTTCACAGGCTTGGCAATTAGCCCGTGTGTTGCAGCAGCTTCACTAATTCGGAATAGGCCGATTCCATAAACGAATAACATTCAGCCCATCTTTCGATGGGTATTTTTTTTGCCGCCTTTAAATACCATTCATTGTTGGTTTCATGCCCCCGTGGAAATTTATCCGGGTGCAGCCATCCGTCATTCGGAAGTTGATAATCCCAGGGTTGCTGCGTCAAACCTAGCATCCATCCCCTTGCGGAAAGTTCAGGTGCAACTGCTATCGTTTTCTGCAAATACCGGCCTGATACATGCATCTGAATACTGAAAAAATTGCCCCACCAGAAAAAAGTGCGGATAGCGAAATGGCCATTTGCATCGTTGAAACTGCGTGGAAAATCGAGCATCACCCAAGGCATTTCACGGTATTTCTCCCCTTTCGAAATTTTGGGCGGATGGGCAAGTACTTCCGGAAAACAGTCTGACAAAGGCCTTGCAAGCTGCTGATAGGATGATGCCAGTTCACCAAAAACCTGGTATACTCCATCAATAATCCTGTTCTTCGTTAAAATAAAGTCAGCACCAAAGGCCAACTGCCATTCTGCATCCGAAAGGCCTACTTTTGACAACTTCATTGGTATAAATTCTTACCGGGTTGTGATCAAAAAACTTGACAAACTTATTCTGCGTGCCTTTGTTGGCCCTTTCTTAGCCACCTTTCTTATTGCCATTTTTGTACTTATCCTCCAGTTCTTCTGGCTTTGGATTGACGATTTTGTAGGCAAAGGTATTGATATGCTAACCCTGGGTAAGGTAGTGCTTTATGTGGCTGCCAGTTGGGTGCCGGTAGCATTGCCATTGGCCATGCTGCTTTCTACCATCATGACATTTGGCAACCTTGGCGAATCCTATGAACTGGTTGCCATTAAATCTGCGGGCATTTCGCTGCGACGATTCATGCAGCCGATCATGGTCACCAGTTTCGTAATTGTTGGCGTTGCATTTCTGTTCAACAACAACATTATTCCTGTTGTAAACCTTCGCCTCAATAAACTGAAATATGAAATTGTATATTCCAAACCTGCCTTCGACATAAAGCCCGGTGTGTTCTACAATAACATTGAAGGCTATGTAATAAAACTCGGCAGCAAAGCCAGCGATGGTCAGCACATTAATGACATCATCATTTACGAAAGAGGCAATTACCTGCAAGACAACCTCCTGCTTGCAGACAGCGGCGCCATGACCGTTAGTAGCGACAAAAGGTTCCTGAAATTTCATTTGAAAAATGGAACACGCTACGAAGAAAGAGGTATGCGAGGCACTACCAACACCGAACTTATCAGGGTTGGTTTCGCTGAATATGAAAAAGTTTTTGACCTCACCAGTTTTTTCAGGGTAAAAACCAACGACAGTTTGTTTAAAGACAACTATCGCATGCTAAGTGTGCGGCAGCTTTCACATTTCATGGATTCCATAGGCCGAAAGCAGGACTCCATTCACCTCAGGCTTTACAGGGAACCGGCACGTTTTTTCAGATACGCACAATTGTATGATAGTGGCAAACTGAAGCTTCCAAAACTTACTGCCCAGGAGTTGAAAGGCATAAAGAAATTAATACCTGATAGTGCCCGACAAACAACCTTTGACCTCGCCTTGTCAAAAGTGAGTGGCGCCAAATCCACCATGGATGTACTGTTCACAGATTATAATACAAGAGCAAGAGAAATGAGGGAGTATGCGCTTGGCTGGCATCAAAAATTTGCACTTTCATTTGCATGTTTTGTCATGTTCCTGATAGGTGCACCGTTAGGCTCCATCATTCGCAAAGGCGGAATTGGAACGCCCTTGGTTTTTGCCGTAATATTTTTCGCTATATTTCATTTGCTGAACACTACCGGAGAAAAACTGGCAAAGGAAGGAGTGTTGCCAACCTTCACCGGCACCTGGCTACCTTCGTTGGTGCTGATCCCTGTTGGACTTTTTCTTACCTACAAAGCCATGAGAGATTCACAGTTGTTCAACAAAGAATATTACTACCGCACACTTAAGAAAATCAGGTCTATGATCAGAAAAACAAAAGAGACTTGAAAAAATTGATAACACTTAATCTAGTTTGTTATGGATAGAAGAATTTTTCTCAACCAATCGACAAAGGCAGTTGCCGGAACACTTGCAGCCGGCACCATTATTTCAGCCATCGAATCATGCAGTGGCAGCAAAAAAGCAACCGCTCCAACGGCCCTTTATAGTGCTACCCCTGG
>JBBIOQ010000013.1:31502-51066 GCA_037443285.1 Sphingobacteriales bacterium
ACGCAGAAGCCCTTGCCCTACGACTACAAAGCCATCCCTGCAGTGGATGCCATGACTATGGAAATCCATTACACAAAGCATGCTGCGGCCTATGCAAAAAATCTTGGCGATGCATTGCATGAAGAGGCAACACAGGCAAAAAGCCTTGAAGAAATATTCCAAAAAGTATCGGCCTACACACCAAAAATGCGCAACAATGCAGGCGGGCACTACAACCACGAAAGTTATTGGCGGTGGATGTCGCCCAACAGCAATCCCATGTCGGGCGAATTGAAAACAGCAATTGAAACTGGTTTCGGCTCGGTTGGAGACATGCGCAATAAGTTTAACGATGCTGCTACCCGCAGGTTTGGCAGTGGATGGGCTTGGCTGGTGCTGGACGCCAATAAAAAACTTCAGATTGGCAGCACACCTAACCAGGACAACCCTTTAATGGACATTAGTGAATTTAAAGGCTACCCACTACTTGGCATCGATGTTTGGGAACATGCCTATTACCTGAAATACCAAAACCGCAGGGCGGATTATATCAACGCATGGTGGGAAATTATTAATTGGAAAGAAGTGGAGGACAGGTATAAGTTTGCGCTTGGCATTTAATACCTGAATACTACCAGCAAAAACCAATTTGCCTATCTTATGAAAACAATCACACAATGGCAAAATGACATGGCCTTTTCCAGTTCTTTTGATGGCCATGTTGTTGAATTGAACGGAGCTACCGGACCTGATGGAAAACGACTCGGATACAGCCCCAAAGCCTTACTGCTGAGCGGCCTTGCGGGATGCAGCGGAATTGATGTGGTGGAGATGTTACAAAAAATGCGTGTGCCTTTCACTAAGCTTGAAATCATCACTGAATCGGAACAGACGGAAGACCATCCCAGGGTTTTTAAGGACATCGAAATAGAATATAAAATAGATACGCCTGCCGAGTTTGAAGACAAGGTGAAAAGAGCTGTTGACCTTTCGATAGAAAAATATTGCGGAGTGGCTGCCATGCTGAAGAAAAACAGCACCATCATTCCCAAAATCACCCTCCTATAATCCATGCCTCATCTTGAAGCAACCCGGCAATCATTTCGTGTGCAGAAATGGGTAACACTTGCCGGGGTTGTGTTGCTTTTCGCAAAGTTTGTCGCTTATTATCTTACCGACTCTGTAGCAATTCTGACGGATGCGCTTGAAAGCATTGTAAATGTTGTGGCCGGCTTTGTAAGCCTATACAGTTTGTATGTTGCATCCAAACCCCGTGATTCGGATCATCCATATGGACATGGTAAAGCAGAATTTCTTTCTGCCGGTGTGGAAGGCACATTGATATCGTTGGCCGGCATTTGGATTATTATTGAGGCTATCAGAAAATTGCTGCACCCCTCGCCCATTCACCAGCTTGATACAGGCATTATCCTGATAGCCGCATGTGGCTTTATTAATTTTTTTGCAGGTGCCATTGCACTAAAAACAGGAAAGAAAAACAACTCGCTTGCTATTATTGCTACCGGCAAACATTTGAAATCTGACGCTTATTCCACTGCGGGTCTCATCATTGGTCTTTTTGTTTTGCGCTTTTCCGGACTGCAGTGGGTGGACAGCGCCGTGGCATTAATATTTGGAGTCATTATTATTTTTACTGGTGTAGGTATTATTCGCCGCAGTATTGCAGGCATCATGGATGAAGCTGACACAGCCATGCTGCAGCAGTTGGTGAATGTGCTTAACAAAAACCGCGGAAACACATGGATTGACCTGCACAACCTGCGCATGATTCGCTATGGCAACTATTTGCATGTTGATTGCCACCTTACAGTTCCCTGGTACTTTAATGTTCAGCAAGCGCACGAAGAAGTGGAAGACCTCGCTAAAATAATCCGCACCGAGTTTGGCGATGCCATGGAACTGTTTACACATACCGATGGCTGTCTGCCTTTTTGTTGTCGTCATTGCATTATCGAAAACTGCCATGCAAGAAAGCAACCATTTGAAAACATGATAACCTGGGACATTCATAACATCTTCGAAAACAAACAACATGAACTCGAACCAGCCCATTGATATTGCCGGAATGATTGACCATACCCTGCTAAAGCCGGGCATGCTGATTTCCCAGGTTGACCAATTGTGCAAGGAGGCGGATCAATACCGTTTTGCAGCAGTATGTGTGCCTCCCATGTTTGTGAAACAGGCCAAAGAGAAATTGAATGGTACAAGCGTCAAGGTTGCTACCGTTATTGGTTTTCCCTTTGGCTATTGTGCCATTGAGGCCAAGCTTTCCGAAATATTGCTGGCCATTGTTGATGGAGCTGATGAACTGGATATGGTCATCAATTTTACGGCCCTCAAAAACAACGACTGGGGATTTCTTGCCAATGAAATCAACCATGTGATGCCTGTAATCAGTGCAAAAAATAAAGTCCTGAAGGTGATTGTGGAAAGCGGTGTGCTCACCAATGATGAAATCATCAAATGCTGCGAACTTTATGGTGCTGCCGGTGTGCATTTCATGAAAACGTCCACCGGGTATGCAGAAAAAGGTGCTTCAGTGGAAGCAGTAAGTTTAATGCGCAGGCATTTGCCAACCGATATCCGCATCAAAGCTTCGGGAGGCGTACGTGATTATGCATTTGCGAAGCAACTGATTCAAGCAGGTGCAACACGCATTGGCACAAGCAGCGGCATAGCCATTATTGAAGGCGAAAAATCAAATGCGGAATATTAACAAGTGACTACTTGGCCCTCATGATGTTGGCCAATAACTTTGATCCATGCAGCAACCACGGCAGAAAATGACCGGCACTATCATAAGGAGCATAATTGCATTTGCTTTCTTGGCTTGCGCATTCCCTTTGTCGGCGCAGGTCGATAGTTCCATTGTTCAGGTGACGGCAGACCGGAGATTGGCCATGCTTTCTGCAAAACAGGCACAGATAAATAAACTGTCGGTATATAAGAACAGTGCCGGCCAGTACAAAGGATTCAGAGTAATGGTGCTCAACACTAACAACCGCGATCTTGCATACAAAACCCGCGCCGACATACTTCGATATTTTCCCAACCAAGGCGTATACCTTTCTTACCAGGCTCCTTATTTCAAACTCAAAGCAGGAGATTTTGTAAAGCGGGAAGACGCCGAAAAATTCAGGAAAGAACTTTCAAAATATTTTTCCGAATCCTTGTTTGTTGTGAGTGATATTGTAAAAATTTCTTCAGAGGACGAAGCCCGCCTTCTGAAGGAAAGCAATGAGTAATTTATCCACTATCGTCATATTCATCCTCCCACATGTTACTGCATACTATTCAATCATTAGCCCGCAGATACAAAGACACTTACATTGGAGTAAGACATCATATTCACAGCCACCCTGAGTTGAGCTACCAGGAATTTGAAACGAGCAAATTCATACAGGAAAAGTTGCATTCGTTTGGCATTCCGTTTACCGTAATGGCCAACACCGGTGTGATTGGTTTAATCGAAGGAACGAATCCTTCATCACGCATTATTGCACTTCGTGCCGATATGGATGCGTTGGCTATCCAGGAAGAAAATGATGTTTTGTACAAAAGCACAAAGCCAGGTGTAATGCATGCTTGTGGCCACGATGTACACACCACTTGCCTGCTTGGAGCTGCGCAGATTCTGCAGGAAACAAAAGATAAATGGGAAGGAACGGTAAAGTTGATTTTTCAACCGGGTGAAGAAAAAAATCCCGGTGGAGCAAGCCTGCTCATTAAAGAAGGCGTGCTCGAAAACCCACGCCCCGAAGGCATTGTAGCGCTTCATGTACACCCGGGATTAGCGTTGGGCCAACTCAGTTTTAGGAGCGGCACAGTAATGGCAAGTGCCGACGAATTGTATCTGACTATCAAAAGCAAAGGCGGACATGCTGCGGCACCGCATCACACCAGCGATACGATTCTGGCGGCGTCACACCTGGTGGTTTCGTTACAGCAAATCATCAGCCGCAACAACAATCCTTTCAATCCTTCCGTATTGAGCATCACTTCATTCCAGGGAGGAAATACAACGAATGTTATTCCCAGTGAAGTGAAACTGATGGGTACGCTGCGCTGCATGAATGAGGAATGGCGCTTCAAGGCACACGAACTTATACGAAGGCATGTGCAACACATTGGTGAAGCCATGGACGTGGAAATGAGTGTGCATATTGATGTTGGATATCCAACCGTACTCAACAACGCCAATCTGAATGCCTCGGCAAAAAACCTTGCCGGTGAATATTTTGGCAAAGAGCATATTGAAGAAACTGAAATGCGCATGGGCGCTGAAGATTTCGGATATTATGCACAGCAAATTCCTGCCTGCTTTTTCAGAATTGGAGTAATGAACGAATCAAAGGGTATTACCAGCGGAGTGCATACGCCAACATTCAATATTGATGAAGATGCCATTGAAAGCGGCATTGGAATTATGGCATGGCTCGGCGCTACATTGCAATACAAAGCATAACCATTCACTGCCTCATTTTTTGACTTTGAAATGAGTATGCGAGATACAACACTTAACCTCTGATTCATTCCTTTTGATTTCAACAGAATAATAAGTGCCGAACCTTGGGTCCGGCACTCTGATTGTGATTGTGTTTTCAGCAAATATGAATCAGCCCAACTTCATTTATCAATACGCATACAGAACATAGCCCCATGGCTCCAGTGTGTAGGATGCTTTTGTACCATCTACCGTATTGTTTGAAAACAGCGTGTTGGGTTTCACTGCGAGTGAAGCATCTTTCAGACTAATGGCTGCTGGTTTTGCCGATAAATTGAGAACCACCAATATTTTTTTGCCATCCTTTTCACGCAGGTAGGCCAGCACTTGTTTGGGGTCGCCGGCATTAACCCTTGTATAAGATGCGTTGGCAGCAAGCGCAGGATTGGAAGTGCGCAGGTTGAGGAGCGTCTTGTAAAAATTAGCCCTTTCGTATTTTCCGAAATTGATAGTGTCTTTATAGAAAAAGCTGATGCTGTCGAGGAATGGTTCTTCCTGGCCACTGTAGATAAGCGGAACACTGCGTGCCCAGGTTTGTGTAAGCACTGCAAACGGTGCATGCACAACGCCAGGCATTGTTGCATAATCTGCTTTGTTCCAGCTATTCTCGTCGTGGTTGCTGGTAAAATACATGCGCAGGGCATTGGCAGGATAATTTGCAAGCCTTGCCTGTGCACTATCCAAAGCATCGGCGGTAGTTGAACCATTGGCAACCCGCTTCATTGTACTGAACTCATCCCACGTATAGGTGGCATCAAAACCCGCTTCGTGCAGCCAGGCATTGTTGTTTTCGCCAAGCATGAAAATTCCCGGGTTTACTTTTTTCAATGCAGGAATGGCCCTGCTCCAGAATTCCTTGGGCACTTCGCCGGCCACATCGCAACGGAAGCCGTCAATTTTTGTACCCAACCAGAATTTCATAGCATTTATCATGCTATCCTGCATAGCCATGTTGTCGTAGTTAAGGTCACGGGTATCGCTCCAGTCAAATGCAATTTTAGCTTTGCCTGTTGCGCTATCCCGCACATAGAAATCGGGATATTTTTCCAGCCAGTAATGGTCTGCACCGGTGTGGTTGGGCACCCAGTCAATAATCACTTTGAAACCCATTTCGTGGGCAGTATTTACCAGTTGCTGCCAGTCATCCATTGTGCCAAACTCACGGTTAACAGCAGTATAATTGGATACAGCATAATAGCTACCCAGTGTTCCCTTGCGGTCCACCTTGCTGATAGGCTGAATGGGCATGAACCACAATGTCTGCACACCCATATCTTTTAGTCGGCTCATGTGCGTTTCAAATGCCTTGAAAGTTCCTTCGGGCGTGTACTGGCGCACATTCACTTCGTAAATATTTCCCTGCATAATCCAGGCCGGATGACCATCCACCCTTGCTGTATCGGTAGCATAAGGCACGGTTTTTTCGTTGGTGGAATTGGATGATTTGCAGGAGATAACCAGCAGTGCAATGGCTGCCAGCAAAACGTTCAGTTTGGTTTTCATAGCAAGAATCGTAATTTAATGTGTCAAAAATACACATTTAGGAAACCCGACGATTTTTTTTCCCGGATTTTACACAAATCCTATTGCTTTTATTTGCACTGGAAACGATTGAAATAAAGAACTAAAACGATTGCCATGTCACATGCTCCCCAGTATTATGCTGACTACCTGGAACTCCCGGTTATTTTGGATGCGCAGCACCCGGTAAGCTTCATGCCTGGCAATGAGCCTGCACACGATGAAATGCTTTTCATCATCATTCACCAGGCTTACGAATTGTGGTTCAAGCAAATCATGTTCGAGATGGAGTCGGTGATAGCCATCATGCAGCAACCCTCAATCAACGATAATTCACCTGAACTGCAGACTGTTGTTCACCGGCTTAATCGTGTAAATACCATCATGAAAGTGCTGGTACATCAAATGGATATTATGGAAACCATGACGCCGATGGATTTCCTGGACTTCCGCGATTTGCTTCGCCCCGCATCGGGTTTCCAGAGTTGGCAGTTCAAGGTGCTGGAAGCAAGACTGGGCCTGCCCTACGAACTGCGACATGGCAAATCCTACTACACCAGTGCGCTGCGGCCTGAGTATACCGAAATGGTGAAGGCTGCCGAAGAACAGCCGTCTCTTTTGCTCCTGCTGAACGGTTGGCTGGAACGCATGCCTTTTTTCCATGATGAAAAACTATGGGGCCATTTTGAACACCAGCACGATGAAAAGGCACATGCTGCCGGACGCTTTTGGGAAGCCTATCGCAAAGCACTTAGTCACAGCCTGGGCGAAGGGGAACGCAGCAACCTGGATGCCTTTGACAAAGTAATGGGATTCGCCGATGCTGCACCTGACAGGCAATTGTCTGCAGCGGCTAGCCGTTCAGCTTTGTTCATCATGCTGTATCGTGGTTATCCATTGCTGCAATTGCCATTTCACATTATTAATGCTGTGCTGGAACTGGATGAACAACTGAGTACATGGCGATACAGGCATATGAACATGGTTCATCGCATGATTGGTCACCGCGTTGGCACGGGTGGCAGTACCGGAAAAGATTACCTGAAGGGTGCTGCCGACAAACATTACATCTTCCGTGAATTTGCACAACTCACCAGTTTCCTCATTGAACGCAGACGACTGCCAAAACTGAGCAGGGAAATGGAACAGCAATTAGGTTTTGCAGGATAGGTTACTTAAAGGGCAATCTTAACACCCCCAAGAACACAAAGAAGGCACAAAGTGCACAAGGAATGTGTTTACCCATTTTCCTTTTGTGAACTTTGTGCTTTCTGCTTTCTTATTATTCCAAAACAATTTTCTGACGCATCAGCACATTGCCTGTGTGATCTTTCATTTCCACCCAATACATGCCTGCCACCCAAGAGGCCAGGCGACGAACTTCCTGCTGTTTGCTGCCGGCGGGAATCGTGCTGTTGAATAACAGTTGCCCAGTAGCATTCATCAGGCGAACAGAAACATTTTGTGTCAATGCGTTATTCATGGAAATGATAAATCTTTCTTTCGCAGGGTTTGGTGAAATGTGAATGAATGATTTTCCGTTGAGATTGATTTCTACTACTGCGCTGTAGAAATATTTGCCATCCTTGTCTTCAACCCTCAGCCTGTAATATATAAAATTGGTTGTTGGCAATTGTGCATCTAATACTGTGTATTTGTCTGTTGTAGTTGAATTGTGCGCTGCTACGGCTTTCAGGTCTGTGAAATTGCGTCCGTTGGTGCTTCGCTCAACCCAATAACTCTTGATATCGGTTTCTGCGGACACCTTCCAGTCAAGGCGAATACCGTTGGTTGATTCTGTGCCGGTAAACGCAAGTAGTTTCACCGGCAATGGCACTGATGGCAGCACCTGGCTCAGCCAGCCATTATCGTACCACTGTTCACCACAAACATTGAGCAGGTCGGAAGTTTGGGGTGTACTGGTGTTGTTGAGCACAACATTTGCACAACTGGCACCAGCAACAGTGAGTACATACCACCCATTGCCTTCATCCTGCATCAATGTGCCGGGCCATGCCGGAACACTTACAGTTGGTGTAGGGCTCCAGAAATACATCGATGGTGTATTGCCCCAACCCGATGGTCGGCGCAGATGCACCTTAAGCGTTCCGTTTACAGGACCTACCAAAATTTTCTTACTGAGGTTGTGGCTAACATTGTTGTTGTCGGTAATGCTCAGGTTAATGTTGTAGGTTCCGTCTGCATTGTAATTGGTAGTTGGCGAGGCACCACTTCCTGTTTGTCCGTTGCCAAAATCCCATGCATAGCTGCTGATGGTACCACAAGCGATGCTTGCTTCTGAACTGAATGTCACACTGAGCGGTGACCTGCCAACTGCAGGTGTCATCTCAAAGTTGGCAAACACCTGTTGCTCATTATCTGGTGCACCCAAAATCTTCCGGCTTCCAATGAAAGTGGTTGCCTGGTTGGCCTGTAAATCAGCAGTTTTGTTGGTGGTAGTCCCATCAGAAATTACCATGAAAACAGAAGATGTATTGCTGAAGTAATACTTATACCAGGACCCGCAATGCAGCGTCATATCCACTCCGGGCGCAGGCACACTTGTGTTGCCAGGCATTCGGTTCCAGTATTGGATTTTTGTTGCACTGCCCCATCCTGACGGCTTTTTGAAATACACCCAAAAACCTGCACTTGCCTGCGTAACGGTTACAGTTTTTGTAATGCTGGAAGTTTGGGCTACATTGTCAACAACGGTGAGTGTCGCGTTATAGACACCTGCATTTGTATACACCGTGGTGGGCTGTGCACCTGAACCTGTTTGGCCGTTGCCAAAATCCCATTGGTAGCCAACAACACCATTGCAACCGGAACTCAGGCTACCGTTGAACGTAACTTCATAAGGTGCAGTTCCGCTCAAACCTGGCGTCGCGCTGAAATCAGCAATTGGAGCACTGATATTAGGTGCTGTTATCAGCCATCCATTGTCGTAATAAGATGTAGCACTGGCAGAAAGGTCGGCGGTCTGCTTGCCGGCACCATCATTGAACACCATGCTGATGCTGTTAACACCGCTGAAAGTATAAGAATACCAATCGCCACAAACCTTGGTCATGAGCACACCCGGCCAGGTAGTTGGCGTTACAACGTTTGCCGGCTGTCCGTTCCAGTAATGTATGCGAATGCCGGTAGACCAGGTTGAAGGCCGCTTAAAGAATACAGTGATGTTTGGTATTGGGTAGTAGGTATAAATTGAAGTCTGTACTGAAGATGTTCTGCCTTCGGCATCGGTAGCATAGTATTTTAATGTATCTGGGTCACCACCACTCAGGGCTATAGGCGTTGAGTATACTGAACTCGAAACCGTGGGTGTGGAATTATCTGTAGTATAACGAATGGTAACCGGTGGACGCGGTGAGGTAGCTGTAAGCGTTACATTCACCGAACCTCCATTGAAATTTCCACCCGCAGGTGAAGCAGAAACAGTTGGGTTAGGAATATCGAAAGTATAACTGCGCGGCTCGATGGATGACAGCGTGTTGTTCGCATCCTTTGCTATTGCCTTAACGTTTGTAGCAGTGCTCACGTTGAAAGGTGCTGTATAAACCGGGCTTGATGTGGTAGGATCTGTTCCATTGGTGGTGTAATAAATGATATAGGGAGCCGTTCCACCGGAAGCAGACATAGTAACTGAAACAGGACTGTAATAATTGCCCGTTGCGGGTGTAATGTTCACCACAGGCGGTGGCAAAACGAATGTGTAACGCTGTGCCTGCCATTCGCTCTGCTTGTTGTTGTCATCCACTGCAACGGCACGTACAGTTGTTTCGGTGCTTACTGAAAATGAGCCCGTATACAGCGTGCTGGAAGTTGAAGGAGCAGACCCATCCAGTGTATAATAAATCTTTTTGTTACCGGTACCGCCTGATGCTGTCATACCCACATTTACGGGTGACTGGTAATTGTCGCTTGCAGGACTTATCTGCAGCGAAACAGGTGCTGCACAGCCATTGGCACAAGCCTCAAAAAATCCGGCGCCACTCTCTCCTATCATACCCGGGCCATCTTTCACATATATACCGGCCGAACCACTGGTAACACTAAATTGCAAGCTGCCATTGCTCACCGTGCTTTCCCTTCCGGTGACAGCATCACGGTAAACACCATTGGGTATGCCGGTAATGCTGAAAGAGCCTCCGCCATCTTTTACAAGACCTACGCAAACAAAACTGCTGCCACTCTGCCGCGTATAGCCGACGCCGTTGTAGGGTGCATTACCAGCCCATTGCCATGTGCCGTTTTGCAACGCCGGTACAGCTTTGCGAATAGCGTTTAGTTTGCGGATGTGTTTATAAATTTTATGATTAGGAGCATTGGCAATGGCATCGCCAAAATAGGCACGTCCGGTTTCGTTGAGGCTGCGGGTGGTGCCGCCACCATCGTGCAAATCGGTATAAGCACCTGCCATAAACCGAGATTCGGTGCCATAATAAACACACGGAATACCACGCCAGGTAAACATGAAATTCATACATGCTGCCAGGTTTTCGTCACTGCCACTAAAGCGTTTGTTCCAATCATTGTTCGGTCCAAAGTCATGGTTATCGATCCAGGTAACCAGTAAGGATGGGTCGCTGTAGAGGTTGTCATACCGGGCAGCGGCTGTAACGCCACTAAGTGCGCCACCATCTTCAAACACACCGTGAAAAGTGCTTTCAGCAAAAAAATCGAGTACGCCAACTCCGGCAGGTGCAGAGGTGCCTACGTCGCCACGCCAGGTGTACCAGTGCGGATTTATTTCCAGCACCGGGTGCAACTCGTGACGCTTTTGGGCCACTTCACCAAAAACAAACAAGTCTGGCTTATAGGCCTTGAAGCGATCGTACAAAGCAAAAATGTCGCCCTTGTTCATATGCTTCCAGGTATCCCACCTGAATGCATCTACCCCATCATCAATATATTTCTTGTAAACATTAAAAAAATAGTCCTGAACTGTTTGGCTTCCGGTGTTCAGGTCGGGGCAATCATCAGCAATTGCACGCTGGTAAAGATTGGTGGTATCGTCCCACCCCTGAGCAAAACCATTACCGCTATGATGATACCAATTGGGATCACTGGTGGTCACAAAGCTTTCAGTGCTTGGCCAGTTGTATGCTTTCAGGTTTTGATTGTAGGGTGATGGCATTTTTGCCAGGTTGGCACGGCTCCAGTATTTGCCATCATCCGGGTTTGCAGTTTTTCCATCATACTGCCAATTGGGATTGTCGGTCAAAGCAGTTCCATCAAGTTTCTTTCCCCACGATGCAGTGGTATCTGTGTTGTATTTTAGTTCAGATTGCGTTTTTATGCCATACCTGCCGCTGTGGTTGGTTACAATATCCAAAACCACTTTTATACCTTTTGCATGAGCTGCTGACACAAAATCTTTAAAGGTGGCACCGGTACTTTCCAACCTCGGGTCGACTTTGGAAAAATCCCATGCGTGGTAGCCATGATAGTCAAGAGGTCCTCGATTTTGTACAATTGGCGTTATCCAAATCGCCGTAAACCCAAGGTCTTTGATGTAATCCAGCTTTTGAATCAATCCTTTGAAATCGCCACGCCAGGTCACATCTTCTGGTCCGCTAAAGTTGGCATTGTTTGGATTGCCGGGATAATAGCTACACCATTCATTCGGCCGATCGTTGGTGGGATCGCCATCAAAAAAACGGGTGGTAATCAGGAAATAGATGGTTTCCTTCCTGAAATCAACCTGTGCAAAACATTGCAGGGAAACAGCCAGCACAGGCAGTAATATCCATTTTCTCATAGCAAGCATTTGATTGTGTAAAAATTACACATAACTAATTTAGCGCCGAATGAAATACATTAATCAATCGCTTG
Organism: Sphingobacteriales bacterium; assembly: GCA_037443285.1. GTDB lineage: Bacteria > Bacteroidota > Bacteroidia > Chitinophagales > Chitinophagaceae > Phnomibacter. Next base: position 43,372 of record JBBIOQ010000013.1, read on the forward strand.
CAAAAAAAATTGAGGATGGCCGACTACTCCACATTTTAATCAGCCAAATTCTCCCATAAAATTTCAACCACCAATTGCTTCTCTTCTTTGAAAGCCCCTTGTGTAAGAATACGGTCAAACAAAAAGGCTGCCCTGAAAACAGAGCAGCCCAATTTTTTGAAAATAATCTCTACTTAAATCAATTCTTTTAGTTTGGCCACCACCTGGTCTACTTCCTGCACGGTGTTGTATTTGCTGAAACTGAATCGTACCGCCACCTGGTTTGGATTGTTGTTGATGGTGCGGATAACATGGCTTCCTGCATCGGCGCCACTGGTACAGGCACTTCCACCGCTGGCACAAATGTTATTGATATCGAGGTTGAAAAGAATCATCTCGCTTTTTTCTGTTTTTGGCAGGCTCACGTTCAATACAGTGTAAAGACTCCTTCCCACAGGGTCACCGTTGAAGTGCACGCCTTTGATGTGCTTCTTCAATTGGTCCATCATGTGCACTTTCACGGCATGAATCTGGGCACTCTCTTCTTCGTAATTAGCAGTGGCTATTTCGAGTGCTTTAGCAAAGCCCACAATTCCATACAGGTTTTCGGTACCTGCACGCATATTGCGTTCCTGGCTGCCTCCATGAATAAACGGCTGGATTTTTACATTTTCATTGATATACAAAAAGCCTACGCCTTTGGGGCCATGAAACTTATGTCCTGCGCCGGTAATGAAATGCACCGGTGTCTGCCGAAGGTCGAAGGGAAAATGGCCAACAGTCTGCACGGTGTCACTATGAAAAATGGCGCCATAAATTTTACAGAGTTCGCCTACCGCATCTATGTCAAGCATGTTGCCAATTTCATTGTTGGCATGCATCAGGGTAACCAAAGCTTTTTCATCGCCCTGGGCCAGCAACTTCTCAAGGTCTTCCAAATCCACATGCCCATCGGGCAACAACTTCACATAGCTCAGATGCGCCTCGCCCTGCTTGTACAGGTACTCCACGGTATGCAATGTAGCATGGTGCTCAATGTGCGATGTAATGATATGCCTGCAACCAAGGTCGCGAACCGCAGCAATGATGGCGGTATTACTGGCTTCGGTGCCGCCGCTGGTGAAAAAGATTTCCGCCGGGTGCGCACCTAAGATTTTTGCTACTGTTTTCCGGGCATTTTCAATAGCCAACCTGCTTTCGCGGCCATAGCTGTAAATAGATGAAGGGTTACCAAACTTCTCGGTCAGGTAAGGCATCATGGCTTCCAGCACTTCAGAATCAAGTGGTGTGGTGGCAGCATTGTCAAAATAAATTCTGTTCATAAATATGTTTTCTTTCAGGCAATCGGATAATCAATAATTCAGGGCAGGAATTCCATGCCAACGCATTTAATGACTTTTCAAACTGTGATGGCTTCCGTACCAATTCAATTGATGGGAGGCAAAAGTAACCAATGTGTTTTAGCCATTGGCGTTTGCCAAATAAAATACATTCTGAAATGAAGCCAACCTCAACACAAATGGCTGCCCTTATTCAATGCTTCGCATTACATGCACCAGGAAAGTGTACATGCGCTGAAACTCTTGCACAGGAAGCCTTTCATCAATGCCGTGATAGCCTTCCATGAATGTGGAAGCGGAGAAATTGATGACGCCATCGGAAACCTGCCTGAAGTACCGCGAATCAGTAGCACCTATCATGAGGAAAGGCGCCGGAACAAGGCTATCCATCACTTTGGCGGCATTCGCTGCAACAATAGTAAAGGGCTTTCCAGTGGTGGAAGTAGCTGCAGAAGGCGCCCACCAATTATCGCTGTATGGTGTTATCACAATCCGTTCATCAGCCATGGTCTTGCTGAGGTAATCCCGCACTGATTCGGGTGTTTGGCCAGGCAGAATACGTGAGTTGACTACTGCTGTTGCAACTGTTGGAATCACATTGTCTTTGACTCCCGCATCAAGCATTGTGGGTACAATGGTGGTGCGAATCATGGCGCTGGTGCGCTTGTCTTTTGTGAGTTCAGTTTTCAGTACTGCACCCAGCAGCCATTGGTTTTGAATGGCCATTTTCGAAATAAATGATGAAGATGCGATGGCAGATGCCTGCAGGAATTCACGCATTACAGGTGTGATAGTTGCAGGCGCCGGGTGCTCCCTCAGTTTGGCAAGGCCTTTTGCCAAAATATCGATAGCAGTTTCAACCTCAGGCTGTGAACTATGCCCACCGGGTTTTTCCACTGTCAGTTTATAAGAAGCATAGCCCTTTTCCTGCACACCAATGATTCCTAATGGATAGGCAGAAAATCTCTTGTCCGTGTTTATCATGCCACCTTCATCCATTACAAAATCAGCCTTCACCCCCTTTGATTTCAGATAGCCTGCAATAGCATTAGCACCGCGGTGGCCGCCAATTTCTTCATCGTGTCCGAAACTCAGGTAAATGGTTCTTCCGGGTGCAAAGCCACTCTTCAATAATGATTCAACAGCTTCAAGAATAGCAATTACAGAACCCTTGTCATCACAAGCGCCACGGCCCCAAACTGTATCGCCCACCAATGCGCCGGAAAAGGGCTTTTGTCGCCACATTTTTTCAGCAACGCCTTCAACCGGGACTACATCATAATGCCCCATGAAAATATAGGGAGCCAGCGTAGTGTCTTTGCCTTTCCATGTGTACAGGTATGAAAACTGGTTGAAGGCTTGCCTGCTTAGTTGCTGATGCACCAGCGGATAACTTGTTTCAATCATCTGCCTGAAAGCAATGAAGGCTGCAGTATCAACGGGTTTGGTATCACCCAATGAAACCGTGGGCACTTGTATAGCATGTTGAAAATGCTGCAAAGCACTATCGGGGAAAGGCAGCAAGGCCTGTGCTTTGCCACTGCCGGGTGCAGGCGTAAGCAGCGTTTTGACTACTAAAATACCTGCAACTGCAAACACAAGGATTAAGAGCAACAGCATGAATTTTTTCATGTGGAATGGATTGAGGATTATTCAAGTTAAGGGCCATCAGCATACAACTTTAAAAAAAATGCCGGCATCAATAGCCGGCATCTTCAATATTGTCTTCAACAAAAACTACAACGCTTCTTTTATATCACTGATAATTTTATTGGCAATATTGTTTGCCTTGCTTTCAAAATCGCTTTCGCTGTAAATGCGAATGATAGGCTCGGTATTGCTGGTGCGCAAATGCACCCAATCGTTTTCAAATTCAATTTTCAAACCGTCTTCCGTGTTAATAGGATGCTTCCTGTATTTTGACTGGATGCCCGCAAAAATCTTTTTTACATCCACATTAGGATCCAGTTCAATTTTGTTCTTGCTAATGAAATAGTCGGGATACATTTTACGAAGTGCTGTTACCGATTTACCGGTTTTTGCAAGATGCGAAAGAAACAGTGCAATACCAATCAATGCATCACGGCCATAATGGAAATCGGGGACAATAATTCCACCATTTCCCTCACCGCCAATCACCGCGTTTGCTGCTTTCATTTTGTTTACGACATTCACCTCTCCTACTGCACTTGCAAAATATTCACCACCACGCTTTATGGTAATTTCTTTCAATGCCTTGGTACTGCTCATGTTGCTTACAGTATTGCCTTTGCGGTGCTGTAGTATGTAGTCAGCAACTGCAACAAGTGTATACTCCTCGCCAAACATGCTGGCATCTTCGCACACAAAACAAAGTCGGTCAACATCAGGATCAACTACAATTCCCAGGTCAGCTTTTTCGCGTTTTACTGCAGCACTTATTTCAGTAAGATGTTCGGGAAGGGGTTCAGGATTATGCGCAAATCGCCCGTTTATTTCGGCATTTAATACGGTGATATTTTCAACACCCAATGCTTCGAGTAAGGCCGGTACAAACATGGCGCCTGAGCTGTTAATGGCATCTACCACTATCTTGAAGCCCTTTGCAGCAATGGCTTTAGCATCAACCAGGTCGTACGCCAAAATAGCATCGATATGCTTTTGCATGTAAGAATCATCCTGCGTGGTTGTTCCTAAATTGTCAACTGCAGCAAAACTGAAGTTTTCATCTGCAGCTATTTGCAGCAAGGCAGCGCCCTCTTCTCCTGAAATAAATTCACCATCAGCATTCAGCAACTTCAAAGCATTCCACTCTTTTGGATTGTGACTTGCTGTAATAATAATTCCACCTGCAGCTTTTTCCATCGGCACTGCAAATTCAACAGTTGGTGTGGTGCTTATGCCAAGGTCGACCACATCAAATCCAAGACCATTCAGCGTACTTACTACCAGGTTGCGAACCATTGGCCCACTAATGCGCCCATCGCGACCTACCACTACTTTTTTGTTATTGCTTTTTGTATTAAGCCATGCACCGTAAGCAGCAGTAAACTTCACTACATCAAGTGGTGAAAGTCCTTCGCCCGGCCTGCCGCCAATGGTGCCACGAATTCCGGATATTGATTTAATGAGTGCCATATGGATCAAGGTTTTTCAGGCGGCAAAGATAGGATGCACTGTGCTAGCAGGCATTGACTGCGTGCAAAGATTTGCTTAATCTATGCCTTGCCCGGTGAGCAGCCCACTGATACCGATGATGAAGCCATTGGTGGGCACTTTATTGTAGCCATCATATCCATACACCCAATCCACACGGAATATTTTGAAAATATTTTCGATGCCCACAAACATTTCAAGGTAGTTATGGTTCATGTCAACAATAAATGCGTTACTGCCGGTTACCAGGTTCCAATTCCATTTACGGATCATTGGAATTTTATTGGTGACCAGTCCGTTGAGATGCCATTCAATGTGCCCGGCTGAAAAGAAATGATCCTTGGTGCTATTGGCATAGTAAGGTGCCAACTGAAAACTGCGAACGAAGGGACTTGCCAGCACCGTTCTGTTACCCATGAAGTGCCGCCAATCCGGAAGTTGTACATTTTTGTTGCGAACAAATCCTCCTACTTCGGCATAATAATCGAGTGAGCCTGCAAGTTTCATGTTGATATTGTCTTCCACGCTCAGCAACCATTTTCCGAAATCGGCGTCGGCGCCAAAAATGTTTCTCCACGCCTTGGTAATAGTAAAATTGAAAACTGGTTTATCACTTTCCACCACATACCTACGTGTAGGATATTCCATGAATTGCACGCCGGGCTGCCACCGCAACGTAAATGTGGTTATCAGTGCCTGGTGTTTTTCAAAATAGCCGGGGGGCAATTCAGGCGGATAATTGCTGCTGAAAGACCTGTCTTTAAAATGGCGCCACATGTAAGTGGTATCAGTGTTTTCCATGGGTGTGCGGTCTTCGTATGACATGGCAATTCCCAAACGCATGCCGTTCATGGTTGTTCGTCGTGCACTTATTGTGCCGAAAGCCTTTTCGTAAATCTTCATGTGGTTCACGGTATACAGCAGTGTACTCACTGTATTGTTGATGGGGATGATAGGTTCACCAGGATTTATCTGGTACACATTTTTGCCTCCAGCAAAAGTGACATTCCATCGTTTGCGGTAATTACGACCAAAAGTTTGCGAGTAAGAACCAGATGCATTGAAATGTGTATTTCCAAAACCATAGCGAAACCTGGTGTTGATGACAAAAGCGCCTGTATCGCCCCATTTGCGAAAAGATGGTGCCAATTCATAATTCCAGCCCTCTACCGTGTTGTACTGAATGCCTAATGCAAGTGGCGGCAAATAGCAACGTACTTTTTCATTGCGGTTTATGTAACCCGATCCCCGAAAGAGTGTCTTGAATAATCCGAATTTGTTGCTGATTCGATCCAAGGAATCGAGATAGTGCGGGTCGTGCGACTTTCTTTCGAAAGTATCTTTCTTCAAATAATCAAGCCGTTCTTCTGCAGTGAGCGGTGAAGGCCTGATGCTGTCCCAATATTCAACTGATTTCTTGTTGGCTGCCGTGTCTATTGACTTTATTACCCTTGTGGCAAACACATCATCCATGTTCTTACCTGTTTCATAATCGCTGTACACAGCAATGAAACTGGCGCCGGCCCTGAAACCAAACATTCCGAAAGTGGCTACGATTTCTGTGTTCTGCGGCATCCATAATTTCTTTCCAACAGGAAACAGCTGCTGCCGGATGTGCAGACTATCTACCATTTCAATCTGTGATTCCTTGTTAAGGTAAAGATTCACACCATGCACTCGCCAACTGCCATCCATAATTTCAATAAAGCCACCAGCAAACAAGGGTTCATATTTGCGTTTGGGCATCATTTTTACACGTAGCACTTCCTTGCCATCTTCAAAATAAGAGCCATCGTATTTGTACCGGTAAAAGTTGAGAGCATTATCGCTGATAGGCGAAACAAAGCCGCGACTATTGAGGCCAGATATGCTGATGTTGTTTTCGTAAAGATTTATTTCAAGATCATTGGGGCTGTTAAAACCAAACCCGCGGCTGTTGCCACTTACTTTGGCCGATACTACTTCTTCTTTGAACTTATCGGGCAACTGCCTGAAGTATTTTGTAAGCGATTCACTGAAGTAAATAATGCCTTTGCCGGTGCTGTCGATGATATCGCGGTTGGGCTTAAATTTCACCCCTAAGATACTTTCAGGCACTTCATAAGTGCGAATCATTCCTTTCATGTACACCATTGCCTGCCACTGCTTCACTTCATTCAGGTAGTCCTTTCTCTTTTTTATTGCATTTCTGATGATAGCATAGGCCGGGTCCTCTGCATTCGCTTTCACTTCCACAGTTTTCAATTCTGTTTGCTGAAAATTGAGCGTGAAATTGAGCGTGATGGCTTCTTTGGCGACTGTGATTTTTTGTTCCGCCTTTTGGTAGCCAACAAAGGCACAAACGATGGTATGGTTTCCGGCAGGAAGTTCAATGGAATAGAATCCTTCAGCATTGGCAACTGTTCCTTTTGTGTAGCCTTTCACATACACAGAAGCATAGCCAAGGGGCGCACCAAAACTGTTGGTGATTTTTCCGTTTAAGATTGCCTGTGAATGGGCTGAAGGCCCCAATAACAACAAACCTGCCAGCAACGACAGGTAGAAAATTACAAGGAAATTTGTGTGTGGAATTTTCATCAAAAAAGGAAACCGATAAACATAGCTAGTATTAATGACTACTGGAAACGTCAGGATTTTTTCTTTCGAAGGTATGCTCCTGTTAATGCAGCAAAACCACCAACGAGTCCACCCACTAATGCTGTTGCCAGCATGAGCAGCATGGTGTTTCCGCCAAACGGCAACACCTGCGCCATGCGCCCTGCCATAATGCCTTCATTTGCTTTGTCAATCCACCATGCAAGAATACCCCACAATAAAAACATTCCCGTGAAACCAGCCAGCCAACTCTTCCATGGTTTCTGCGGCACAGCAGCGCCTGCAACAAACGCAGCAATGGCGACCGCCCACCACGAAAGCGAATCATGAAAAAGGTAAACGAGGTATCCCAACAACACTGCCAACAAAACGGTTGCTATAAATTTCATGTCTGCTTCGGTTTGTAATTATCAACTTTTTGAAAACTTCATGGTCCATTTCACTTTGTCCGATTGCTTTTCGCTGTCATCCATAATCCATAGCGCATAGTATTCACCCTTCACCCACGAATCAACAAACTGGTCGTAGAACCTGCTGCCGGGGTTGCCACTCTGTCCTCCGGGGTAAACTCCGTAGGCTTCCGTTTTATCAGTCATCTGTACAATTACTCTCCAACTTGGCCCATGACCTTCTTTTGCTGCATTGA
>JBBIOQ010000014.1:0-28438 GCA_037443285.1 Sphingobacteriales bacterium
CGACAAATGCAGTGCGAAGGGCAGTTGAGAAATATCTCGTGGAAGTTTGGGAGAAGAACTGATTAAGCAGGCAAACAAAAGGCACCAAGAGCAGAGCCCTGAGTGCCTTTTGTTTTCTTCATCAATTGTTGCAGCCAAAAAAATCGGCAAGCATTATTGGCTAATGGATTTTGTAACAATTTCACCACGCCATTCTTGCCTGAATCGCCGTATTTGTCGGTGGCCATTTTGTCCTTCAGCACATTTATTGCTGCAATTTTATTTGGATCCAAACCCCGCATTTCCTTTTCAGTAATGCGTTTTCCATCCAATACATACAAAGGAACTGGCTTGCCGTCGGTCGTTGCCTTTACTGTTGCAGCAGCCAGATTGGGATTATAAGTATCCTTTTCCTTTTGCTGGCTGTAGTTGGCATTTCTGGGTACAATTTTCACTACTCCATTCCTGCCCTTTTCGCCATATTGTTTTATCGCTTCTTCACCTTTGAACACTTGCACTTCCTGTATTTGTTCACTTGGAATTTTTCGAACCTGTTCTTCCGTTATTTCAAGACCGGCATAGATGTACATTGGAGTTTCAGCAGTTGCTTTCACCTGAACTGAAGGCGCGGTTTCAATTGCAGGCAATGGCAATGCAGCAGCACCAGAATCAACTGAAGCAGGTGGTGCGGGAGGTGCTGGCACAGGAGGTGGAGGGGGTGGAATTGGATATCCCTTTTGCTTTGCTTCATTCAATCCAAGCACCAATTTTCTTCCATCCTTCATTTTATAAACCACCATGGTTTTGCCTTTGTTGTCTATCACTCCTGCTGACAAAATACTGTCGGGTAGTTGCTCGGTTAATGGAGGAACTGGTGGAGGTGGTGGTGCAATTACCTTTTTGGGCGGAGGCGGCGGCGGTGCTTTTTGAGCGGTAGCATTGTCAATGTTCAGTACAAGCAAAAGGCTGGTAAACAGCATAAGCACAAGGCCACTAATGCGGCGCATGTAGCTGAATTTTGGAGCATGTGATGTGGTTATCATGATCAATCTTCTTTTTAAATGTGAAGTAAAAAACGGGTTGCTGAGTGAGATGTGTTTCCCGGGGTGTGCCGCCTGCAATATCATGGTGGCAAAAGCTGCACCATCATGGCGTGCAATTGCTTTTTGGTCGGCCAGGAATTCATGAATGGCATACAGTTCGCGGCGCATAAGCCAGAAAAAGGGATTCATCCAAAATGCAATGAGAAGTAATTCGGTGAAAAGCTTATCGGCACTGTGTTTTTCAGTGATATGGGTGAGTTCATGCTGGAGCATGCGCTTGCCGTTTTCGCTTTCGGGATCAATATCGGCTCGCCAGAAAAGCCATTTGAAAAATGAAAATGGTGCAGACTCTTCTTTCGTTATCACGACGTTCACTTCATGGATGTATGTTTTCATGTGTGACTTGTATAACCGAACAACCCTAAAAACCGATAGCAGCAAGTGAATGAACATTGCCAATGAAATAATAATTGTGACCAGCATACCGCTTTCCTTCCAACCCCACTCAAAACCAGCAGCTTTTTCTACCGGTAAATAGTTCCATGGCAATGCTCCAATCATGGTTACTACTGCTGTTGGATTTTCCTGCTGTAGAAATGGAATTGTGACGAAAGGAAGAACCACGCTCAGCAACATGGCAGTGAGCAAGAAGAAGCGGTTCCAATGATGGAAGCGTTCATTGCGCAAAGCCAGCCAGTAGTAGGCAAGCAGTATGGCGCTGCATACAATCATCTTAATCAGGAAAATAATGGCATGATGCATGTGCTACTTTTTTTTCAGTTGTTGCAATAGCATTTCCAGGTCCTGCACACTCAGTTTCTTCTGGTCGACCAAAAAACTGACAGCACTACTGTACGAACCATCGAAATAGCTACTCACCAAATTACCCAGGCTTTGCCGGCTGTAAGCCTCCTTTGTGACCAATGGTTTGTAAAGGTTGTTTCTGCCAATGGTAACGCTGGTTACAAATCCTTTGTCGGCTAGTATTTTGAGCAATGTGGCTACCGTATTGCTGTGCGGTTGCGGTGCCGGCATGGCTTCGACTACATCTTTCAAAAATCCATCGCCCAATTGCCAAAGCGTTTGCATCACCTGCTCTTCGGCTTTAGTAAGTGTTTTTTGTGGAGTTGCTTTAGCCATCGCTATCTGTATTTGCTTTTATTACCAATAATACGCGTATAAGGCACAATGAGCACTATGAAATCATAGAACCGTTGGTGTCTCAACCCTGTGACGCTTTGGGTGTTCACTGTGTGATGTGTGTTCCGGATGTTGGCCACCACCCGGAAGGAATTCCAGAACGAATATAACTAAAACTTTAGTTTAATAACTAAAATATTAGTTGTTAAAATTTCGTAACCCACAAATAAGAATGCACCATGCAGGTGCAACTCAATAAAAGAGGATTCCCGTTGAAGCTTTGTGGTTTAATGGTTTACCCGAATACCTGCTGCAGTTGGTCCAGCGTGTATTCCACATAGGTCGGCTTTCCACCAGGGGTGGTATTGGGTGTGGAGCACAAGAAAAGTTGCTCCACGAGGCTACGCATTTCTTTGTCGCTGAGGCTGCGGCCACTTTTAATGCTTTGTTGCCAGGCCAGGGTGCGTACGAGTTTTTCGCGGCGGCTGAATTTTATTTCAGCATTGAAATTTTTGTAATGCTCTAATATTTGTTCGATGGCCTTTTGTTCATTGCCGCTGTCAACATCGGCGGGTGTGCCATGCACCACAAAACTGTTTTGCCCAAAGGGTTCCACCTGGTACCCAAGCTGGTGCATGTCGGGCAGCAATTCCTGCAGCAACACAGCATCAGCAGGTTGCAATTGAATACTTACCGGAAACAAGCTTTGTTGCGTGGCGATTGGTTTGCCAAAAATGGCCTTCTGCAGTTGCTCATACAAAATGCGTTCGTGTGCGCCCTGCTGGTGAATGAGCAAGTAGCCATGAGTAGTTATGGCCACAATGTATGCAAAGTGTATCTGCGTCAAGGGGCTGTCCGAAATCCATTGAAATCGCTTCTCCCTGCTTACCGGGCGTAATTCATGTTCGAGATCGTAGTACTGTGCTTTGGGCGATACTTCGAGCAGTTGCTCTTTTAGTTTGGCGAGCTCACTTTGCCAGGCTGTTCCTTCTAAATCACCTGCCGGAGAAGTTCCGGTGGTTTCTTTTTGCAGCGCTTTTTTGATTTCGTCATTTTGTTGCTGTTCATGTCGCCAGTTCTTCCATTCGGGAGCCGAAGGCAGCGGCTTCAAACCACTCGGCTCAATTTTATGTGCCTGGTTTTTTTGCGTGAATGTCTGAAACAAACTGCTGCTGACAGTATTGTTTTCAATGTCATCCGTTACCGGTTTCGACACAGCATCAAGTTGCTGAATATCTGCATTGAGACTAAAGTCGAGCGATGGAGCGATGCTGAACTGCGCCAGCGCATGCTTCACAGCAGCCTGTACAAAGGCGTATACAATTTTCTCATCATCAAATTTTATTTCCTGCTTGGTAGGATGCACGTTTATGTCCACATGTTGCGGGTCGAGGTCAATGAACAAAACATAAGAGGGATAGCTGTCTTTGGCAAGCAGGTCTTCAAATGCATGCGTTACCGCATGGTTGAGATAGGCACTCTTGATAAAACGGTTGTTGATGAAAATATATTGGTCGCCGCGGGTTTTGCGGGCAGTATCGGGTTTACCGACAAAACCCCGAACAGTAAGGTAATCGGTCTCTTCACTTACTGCAACCAGCCGAGTATTGTACTGGCTACCCAGCAGTTGTATGATGCGTTGCTTTAGGCTTCCTTTTTCCAACTGAAAAACCTGCTGACCGTTACTAAAAAATGAAAACCGAATAGCAGGAAATGCCATGGCCACCCTTGTAAATTCATCGATGATGTTTCGTAGCTCGGTGGTATTGCTTTTCAAAAAATTGCGGCGGGCCGGTACATTGAAAAACACGTTTTTCATACTGATGCTTGTACCTGTCGGGCTTTGAACCGGTTCCTGCAGTGTCACCAAACTGTTTTCGATGCAGAGATAAGTGCCGAGTTCATCTTCTGGCCGGCGAGTTTTCATTTCCACCTGTGCCACGGCAGCAATGCTTGCCAGCGCCTCGCCCCTGAAACCCATGGTACGCAGGCAAAACAAGTCTTCGATGGTCGAAATTTTTGAAGTGGCATGGCGTTCAAAGGACATGCGGGCATCTGTGGGACTCATACCCCTGCCATTGTCAATTACCTGCACAAGGCCTTTGCCCGCATCCGAAACAATGAGTTGTATTTCGGAGGCGCCAGCATCAATGGCATTTTCCAGCAATTCTTTTACAGCACTGGCAGGGCGCTGAATGACTTCGCCGGCGGCTATCTGGTTAGCTATGTGGTCGGGTAATAGTTGGATGATATCTGGCACTGGTCGGTTTCTCCTCTTGTGGCGTTTGCGGCAAATTTAGGAGTTCGGCAATAGCCGGAAAGTAAGGAACTGCATACGCAACTCATTTCCTGCAAATACCACAAACCAAATTCTAAACTATTTTAAAAAATCATACACTCCATTAAACCTTAGGGAAACGCAACAGGTCACAGGCTCATAAAAACAATTTACCATGAAAAGAGCTACTTCCACCAAACTTTTCCTTGCCGCTGCCATTACCTTTTTTGCTTTAAGTACACAGGCCCAAAAATTTGGCTACCAGGAAAAACGATCATGCCAACGGGGGCAGTTTGCCGCCAGGTGGGAAAATCGCCGCGACCGTAAGGAAGACCGCTGGGATGCAAAGCACGATGGTAGCTGCAGAGACAGAAGGGAAGATAAACGCGATTTGGCCGAAGACCGCCGTGATCGCAGGGAAGATTTTCGCAACCACCACGAATACAAACGCTACAATAACAAGAACAACTATAATCCCAAAACCAATTATTCTGTAAAGGGATAGGAACACGCATGCTCAAAAGAATTGGGCAGTCATCTATTCCTCTATATGAATTACGCATAAAAAAGCACAAGGGAAATTCCCCTTGCGCTTTTTTATGCAACTTTCAAATTCGTGATCAGTTCAACGGCCTATAGCGGCTGCCGGCAGTGGAATATCGCGTTTCAACATGTCATTACGGTTGGCCACTTCCCATGCGGTGAAGAACACCAGCTTTGCCCTCTTTGCCATCACCTCAAAATTGATTTTGTCAACTGTGTCTGTTGGCCGGTGGTAGTCTTTGTGCAAGCCATCAAAGTAAAAAAGGATAGGTACACCGTTCCTGGCAAAATTGTAGTGGTCACTGCGGAAATAGATGCGCTGCGGATCCTTGGGATCATTGTACTTACCATCGAGTTTGATTTTAGCAAATTGGTTAGCCAGGTCGCTGATGGGACGCAGGTCGCTGCTCAGTTTGTCGTCGCCCACCAGGTATACATAGTCAGTAGTGTCGGTTTTGTCGTACAGGCTGTCTATGCGGCCAATCATATCGATGTTGAGGTCGGCGGTAGTTTTGTCGAGAGGGTACACAGGATGTGCAGCATACTGCGCACTGCCCCAAAGGCCCTTCTCTTCACCGCTTACCGTCATAAATAAAATGCTGCGCCGCGGACCCTTGCCGGCAGCTTTGGCTTTTGCAAAAGCCTCGGCAATGTCGAGCACACTTACTGTACCACTGCCATCGTCATCGGCACCAAAATTGATGATGTCGCCACGTTTGCCAATGTGGTCGTAGTGGGCAGTAATCAGCAGGTATTCATCCTTCTTATCGGTTCCTTCCAAGAGGCCAAGTACATTATTGCTACCAAGAATGCTGGTTTTTTCATGATAGGAAAAAAGCACATCGGCTTTAATGGTTTTTGAAACAAGTTTGCCACTGGCTTCTTCGGTTGCATCTGCGCCTAATAGGTTTGAAGCCACTGCCTCGCTGATGTAAAAAAAGTTGATGCCCTGCCGGGAAGGATACTTGCTGACAGTCATATTTCCCATCACAGGTTCATTAGCATTGGTATTCACTTTTTCGCCCACAACCAATGCAGCAACTGCGCCTTTGCCCATAATGAGGCTGATGCGGGCATTTATTGAATTTGAAAACCGGTTCTGATTTCCCGTTGGCGCTTTGTAGCGGAAAAGGACCAATTTCCCTGAGAGGTCAATTTTGTTGTTCTTCCAAAGACTGTCCTCGAAATTGGTGTACATGATTTCGCTGAAAGCCAAATGCGAACTGTAGTTGGCCGTAGTAGCACTGTAGTCGGCAAAAGGTTGAAGTTTATTTCCATTGATTTCTAGGGAACTTTCGGTCATCGAATCGCGGTAAACGGAATAGGGCATCAGGTAACTGCCGTTGTTGCCTGGAGCCAGGCCAATCTGTTTCATTTGCTCCACGATGTAGGCAGCCGCTTTACGTTCTCCTTCAGTGGTGGTTTCGCGGCCCTCCATTTCGGCACTTGCAACAATAGTCAGATGCTTCTTCAAGTCATCTGCCGTGATGGTTTCCGCAAACCTGGAGGCTTGTTTCAATTTGGGTTGTGCATGTAAGCCAACTACGCTTGCAAGGCTGGCAAGCAACACGATTTGTTTTAGCATCATTACTGGTTGGGATTAGAATTCGTATGGTAAATAGATGTGAAAAGCATCCAAAACCTTCGGCGAATATAAGAGGAGGTGATGAAATGGATCGAATTGGAGAAAAAGATGAAAAAAAATTGGAAAAACTTCCAAAACCGAAAAAAGTCCAATATTTTTGGAAAAAGGTTTGAAGATGAGAGTAAAGAAAAGGAAAACAAGCTATCACCCTCCCGAAGGAGAAGAAGTGCAGGGTTTGAAGATTAATGAACCGGCGATAGCATATCGCTTGGTTACGCCAAATGGGCCGTTCAAGTTACTTGGCCTTGCCGAAAGTGGAAGCAGTGCAACCAACCAGAAGGAGTACTTTCTTTCAGTAATCAGGGGGGGCTTGCCCCGCCACTCACTTGATAGCCTGATGGATGTTACCGGCCTCAATGTTTATGAAATGGCCGATATTTTGGATACTACCGACCGCACCCTTCGCCGGCATGAAGGTTCTGTTAAGCTTAGCCGCGAACACAGTGAACGAGCTCTTGAACTTGCACAATTGTATAGTCGTGGCGAAGAGGTCTTTGGTGATTTGCCTGTTTTTCGCCAATGGATGGATTCCAGCATTCCGGCACTGGGGGGCAAAAAGCCGAAATCCTTTTTAGATACCTCACTCGGCATTGGCATGCTTATGGCAGAGCTTGGCCGCATTGAGCATGGCGTGTTTGCATGATTACTGTATATAGAATTTCACAATGCAAGTTCATAGAAGACCTATCGGGTGAAGGTGCATTCCGGTATGGTGCCAGGTGGAACAGTGCCGGCACCCGGCTTCTTTACACTGCCGAAAATGCAGCACTGGCTATGCTGGAAGCGCTGGCGCATATCACCATGCTTCCGCTGAAAGAGCCCTATTGTATGGCAAGGATTTCAATTCCGGATGATGTGGCCGACATCTGTCCATCCAGCCTACCGGCTAATTGGAACATCCAACCACCGCCTGATTTGCTGGCCGCTATTGGTGATAGTTTTTGCAAAAAGGGGGAAAACCTTGCTGCCAAAGTTCCATCCGTTTTGATGCCGGAAAATTTCAACTACCTCATCAATCCACTTCACCCGCTTTTCAGCAAAATAAAACTGGTGGCTATTACTAATATTTCTTTTGATCAACGGCTTGTACGGACAGGTTCCTGATTGTTTTTTCCTTTGCTTTGAAGCAAGGAATTTTTAAGTCCGGAATTACTTATGCGTATCATTTTCTTTTTGCTTGCCTCGGCACTGTTTTTGAATGCAAAGAGCCAGCAGCAACATTGGGTTGACAGCGTATTTGCATCTCTTAACAATAACGAACGAATCGCACAGCTCCTGGTCATCCGTACCAGCAGCATGGATAATACTGGCAACGCCATCATGTTTGATAGCCTGGCAAATGCATTGGTAACGCAATACAATGTAGGTGCGGTTTGTTTGTTTCAAGGCTCTCCAATTCAGCAGGCAACGTTGCTGAACAGCATTCAGCAAAAGGCGAAGACACCCATCATGGTTACAGTAGATGGAGAATGGGGATTGGGAATGCGCTTTTACGGTGTAAAGAATTTTCCTTATCAACTAACGTTAGGCGCCTTGACGGATGCCGACCTTGTCTACAAAGTGGGCCAAGCTATTGCAGACCAATGCAAACGCATGAATATTCATGTGAATTATGCACCTGTTGTTGATGTCAATAATAACCCTTCCAACCCCGTAATTGGTGTGCGCAGTTTTGGTGAAGACAAATACAAAGTGGCACTCATGGGCACACGCATCATGCAAGGCATGCAGGAAAAAGGCATTATGGCCTGTGCCAAACATTTTCCGGGTCATGGCGATGTGAGTGTTGACAGTCATTTCGATCTCCCCGTCATCAACAAAAACATGGACCAACTAAGTGCACTTGAGTTGTATCCATTCAAAAAGGTTTTTGCAGAAGGCATCGGAAGTGTAATGGTGGCACATCTTTCCGTACCTGCCATTGATACTACTGCTCACAGACCAACATCACTTTCCTACAACAACATTACTGCTCTCATGCGCAATGAACTTGGCTACAAGGGCCTCACATTCACCGATGCGCTTGAAATGAAGGGCGTAGCCAAATATTTCCCAAGCGGCGAAGCGGCCGTGCAAAGTATCATTGCTGGCAACGACATGCTTTGTCTGCCTGCTAATGTGCCTCAAACCATTGAAGCTGTAAAAAAAGCCATTGCAGATGGTAGATTATCGTGGGAAACTATTTATGATAAATGCAAGCGGGTGCTTACTGCCAAGTATGAATATGTTTTGAACAGAACTTCACCTGTGGACACAACCCATCTTCTTGCCGACCTCAACAACAACGTTGATTCATTGCGCAGACAGGTCGCCGTCAAAGCCATCACCGTTGTGAAGGGTGATGCAAAATCAAAGCCCTTGTCAGCCAATGAAAAAACTGCTTATATACTTATTGGTAATGCAAACAACAATACGCTTTCGCTGTTGTTGAAAAAACAAAAAGTAACCGTGCACTTCCTGCCGGTAAAATCTGCTACCACTGGCGCAGCTGATTCACTATTTCAGTCACTCACAAAATCAAAATATACCCGCATCATTGTCGGACTTCATGGCCTCAACCGCAGCCCAGCCAATAATTTTGGCATGAACGACACTGTCATTTCCACCATAAAAAAATTGGGTGAGAATAGCAAAGGTGGCACCCTGTTGCTTTTTGGAAATCCTTATGCGTTGGCAACTTTTGAAGGAAGCGGATTTGACAACATTGTAGCATGTTACGAAGACGACTCCGTATTTCAACAGGTTGCACATGAATGGTTGAATGCAAAATTTGCCGCAAGCGGCAAACTGCCTGTAACTGTAGGCTCACTTGCTTTTGGCACCGGGGCAACTCCTCCTATTTCATTCACAGCGGTGGCTGCCGAAAAGGTGGGCATGAATACTTCGAAACTGGAAGCCATTGACGCTGTGGCTACCGAAGCGATTGAAAAAGGAGCCACTCCAGGCTGTGTAGTGACGGTGTTGCGCAAGGGCCAACTGGTTTTTCAAAAATCGTATGGCTATTTGAGTTATGATAACTTAATACCTGTAACACCCACTACACTTTACGACCTGGCAAGTGTTACAAAAATTTCATCTACTACTGTTTCGGTAATGAAACTGGTGGAAGAAGGTAAACTTGATGTGAAGAAAAAAGCAAGCGATTATTTGCCCTGGCTCAAAGGCAATAACAAGGAAAACCTGACAATAGAAAATCTATTGTTGCACCAGGCAGGTCTTGTTTCATTCATACCATTTTACAAGGAAGTAATTGACAATAACGGCAAGCCGCTTCCAAACATTTTTTCACCTACAAAGACAACAGATTTTAATGTAGATGTAACTGACGCTTTGTTTATGCGCAGAGATTGGGTAGACACTATGTACCATCGCATATACACCAGTGCAGTGGATGAAAAACAATTAAAATATGTTTACAGCGATAACGATTTCATTCTGCTTGGAAGAGTAGTGGAGGCCATCAGCGGTCTTTCGCTCGAAAAATATGTGAAGCAGAATTTTTATGAACCACTTGGCATGTCATCTACCGGCTTCAGACCCTATGAGCATTTTGCTAATAGCATGGTGGCTCCCACAGAAAATGAAAAAATATTCAGGAATGGCTTGGTTTGGGATTATGTGCATGACCCGGGCGCTGCCATGTTTGGCAACCTGGCCGGCCATGCAGGCTTGTTCAGCAATGCAACTGACCTTGCCAAACTTTATCAAATGCTCCTCAACGGAGGAACCTTTGACGGCAAGCGTTATTTGAAAAAGGAAACCATCGACTGGTTCACAAGCTATCAAACACCGGTAAGCCGCCGTGGCCTTGGCTTTGACAAACCAGAAAAAGACAATGCATTGAGGACACCTGAAAAAGCATACCCTGCACAATTTGTTTCTCCTGCCACATTTGGGCATACCGGGTTTACAGGCACTTGTGTTTGGGTAGATCCCAAATATGATCTAGTCTATATTTTCCTGAGTAATCGGGTAAATCCCGATGGTGGCGACAATCACAAACTGAGCGACCTCAATATTCGCAGCCGCATACAGGATATCATTTACGAGTCGATGGAAAAACGATAGTACTCCTTGTTTTTCCAGGCCTGGTATAAGCATTCAGCACTTCGAGCAGGTTATCCTTTTCTTGTTCCCGGATATTAAAGGGTGTGTTGGGTATGCTGAACAAAACTGTACGATTGCCTATACCATCAACCAACATGATTTCCCAGGTATCGGTGCGGTAAGCCAGTTTTCTCAAAGCTTCAAAGCGGCAGGACTGGTTAACCTGGAAAGTGATGACGCGTTTTCGATACCATTTTTTTATGGTCACTTCCACCCTGCCGCTTTCTATATTGACCTGTTCGGCAGCAGCCACCTTCATCATCATCGCCGGAGCAATAAATACAATGAGCAGCAGCCATATTTCGTCTGTAGCTCCATCCTTATTCAGCAAGTAGATAGAAACTCCCAACATCACCATAATGAAAGCAGGCAACAACGCAGTGAGGCTGAAGTGCATAAACCTGTGAAAAGCATTCAGGCGCAGTTGAAGGCTGAAGGCCGTTTGCATGGCAACGTGATATGGATTAAACCGACTGTCCTTCTCCATTGTTCGTTACTAATGAATGCTCCTCTTCAGATAGCCCGAGTAGTCAGGAACTTTGCAGGCGTATTCATCCTGCATCAGGGGGCTGGTGAGAATGAAATCGGCAGTACTTCTATCGCAGGCTAATGGAATATTCCAGACCACTACCAACCTCAGCAAGGCCTTAATGTCGGTATCATGTGGCTGCGCTTCCATGGGGTCCCAAAAGAAAATCAAAACATCTAATTCTCCCTTTGCAATCATGGCGCCTATCTGTTGGTCTCCGCCCAGTGGGCCACTGAGCAGTTTCGTCACCGGACGATCGAGTTTTTCTTCCAACAATTTTCCGGTAGTACCAGTTGCATATATTTCATGGCGGGCAAGTTCCACTTTGTTGAAATCAGCCCAGTCAATCAGGTCCACTTTCTTATGGTCGTGTGCCACCAGTGCAATCCGCTTTCTGGCTGGTATGGTTCGAACAATATATTTCATGCTTGAAAAATACCTGCTTTAATTGCATTGTCTCACAATGAACCACAATATTTTTTACTGATGTGTTCAATTTCATTTGATGCTCTGCTTATCGTACAATCATCTCCCCCTTACATCAATGTACGCTACCCTTGGTAACGCCCTTTTTCCATCCCTAAATATTAGCTGAAGGTTTCATTGTGCACAGGGTAATCATTGTTATTTTGCCGCAAATTGAATTGTATGAAAATTCTCAAACTCACCGGTTTTTTGCTTGCCGCTTCAGTGTTGATGATGGCTTGTGGCAAAAAAGGGCCTGAATACACTCGCTATATTCCCAAAGAAGCGAGCTATGTAGTGGCAATGGACATAAAAAGTATGATGACCAAACTCGCAGCTGACAGCCTCACAGTGGAGAATATGCTGGATGTATTGAAAAAGGAAAACAACCAGGAAGATTACACCAAGGCACTGGAAATGTGGAAGCAGTTTAAAGACGCCGGGCTTGACTGGGAGAACAAAGTTTTAGTGGCAATACCTACCATTGATTTGTCAAAAGGAAATGTGGCTTTTGAATTGGTTGCAGGCTTGAAAGATGAAAAGAAACTTGCCGATTTCATTGCCAAACTTCCCAACGCTCCCAAAGTGAATAAGGATGGCGATATTTCGTTTGCCAACCTTGGTCCTGTTTCCATAGGCTGGAACAAAACCACCGCAATGATTGCCGGCAACGAAGGTATGCACGGCGGCATGGAAGATTTGGACAGCACCAACGCAGCCATCCCTGGATCTGAAGGAAGCAAAGGAATCATCACTAAATATTTCAACCTCAAGAAAGATGAGAGCCTTGCATCAGTAAAAGAGCTTGACAAACTGCTGGAACAAAAAGCAGACGTAGCCATTTACACCAACAGCAGCAACCTTTCCAATCCCGCAGCCAATCCTTTTCTTGCTATGATGCCAAAGGTTAAAGAACTGCTGGACGGCGTTTATAGCACATCCATTGTGAATTTTGAAGATGGAAAAATTACCATGGAAAGCCACAGCTATGCAGGCAGCAAGTTGGCCGACCTGCTGAAGAAATATGCTGGACCCGAAGTTGACCTGAGCCTTGCACAACGCTATCCTTCAGCCAATGTGAACGGCGTTGCTGCTTTCAGTTTCAAACCTGAACTGATCCCCGCATTCCTGAAAGAAACTGGACTTGATGCGTTAGCAAACCTGCCACTAACACAAAGTGGCAGCAATGTGGATGAAATAGCCAAAGCATTCAAAGGCGATTTTGCGGTTGTATTCAGCGATTTTTCTGTGCAGACGAAAGACATGGGAAAAGATGCCTCCTACAAGAGTTACGAACCAACAGGTAAACTGGTTGTAGCTGTTCGCATTGGTGACAAAGCTGCTTTTGATAAACTGATAGGCCTGGTAGAAAAGCAAGGATTCATTCGCCGTCAGGGCAACCGCATCATGCCTTTGAACGATGGCGAGGTGGTGGATTCCAAATTGTACGCTGGTGTTGAAAACGACCTGTTGATTTTTGCAACCGATAGTACCATTTATGCCAACTATGTTGCCAACAGAAGCAACCAGGGATTAAATGCAACTGCCCAAACTGCGTTGAAAGGCCAGAGCATTGGTTTTTATGTAAATGCCGAAAGCATTCTTAAAGGAATACCTGCTGATGTTTTTGATACCACCAGCCTGCATGAAAGAAATATTCTGAACCGCTCAAAAGATTTGTTCAAAGACATGTGGTTCAATTCTGCCAACTTTGATGGCAAGCAAATCACCAGCAAAGGTGAAGTAACGCTGACCTCTTCCAAAAATTCGCTACCTCAATTGGTGCGCTACCTCATGTTCATTGCCGATGAAATGAAACTAAAAGAGAAAGAGGAAGAGGCAATGTATAATAGCGATGAAAGCAACATGGATAACAAGACACATGGTGATCAATAAACAAACCAACATATGAATTGTAATCATTGCCACGGACTGAAACCGTGGCAATGATTTTTTGATGATATTACTTTGCCAACAAATGCTTCTTTTCTTTACTGCAACTCAATGACCATTACACTTGACCATATTGTTCCTGTACCCATCAAGGAAAAAGTGCTGGCTCGGCCTTCAGATGTCTGGAACCAAATGCTTGTACTGCAAGCCGGAGAATGGGTTAAGGTGAAGGCACCTAGCGGCACCGGCAAAACCACCCTGGTCCATATCATCTGGCAATTGCGCAAAGACTATGAAGGCAGGGTGAAATACAACAATGAATTGGCCGATAGGCTGCAACCTGAACCTATGGCGCAATTCAGGCAAACAAAACTGAGTGTCGTGTTCCAGGACCTTCGTTTGTTTGGACAACTCACAGCCAGAGAAAATATTGAACTGAAGCGGTTGATGAATGAAAAGGCCGACTATCCATCTTCGGCCATTGATGATATGGCCGCACAGCTTGGCGTAACACATGTGCTCAACCAACGGGCATCTACTTGCAGCTATGGGGAGCAGCAACGCCTTGCCATTATCCGTGCATTGATGCAACCTTTTGAATGGCTGATAATGGATGAGCCGTTCAGCCATCTCGACAAAGTGAATACAGCCAAGGCTGCTCATCTGATAGCAGATGAATGCAAAAAAAGAGGTGCAGGTTTCCTGCTCACCGATCTTGATGAAGACAACCATTTTTCTTACACCAGACACCTGAACCTGTGAAGAAAATAATGACCGTACACTACACCCTTCAACCATTGCTCAGGAAACTGATACGAGCCGGCATTGGCAAATTTCGTTTCCTGATGGCGACCGTGGGAATGGGTGTTGCTGTAATGTTTATTCTGCTTGCAGTACAAACCTTCATGAATTTTAATGAACTACTGCATAGCAGTAAAAATGAAAATGAAACAGCCGATTTCCTGGTCATCAA
This sequence comes from Sphingobacteriales bacterium, assembly GCA_037443285.1. Taxonomy (GTDB): domain Bacteria; phylum Bacteroidota; class Bacteroidia; order Chitinophagales; family Chitinophagaceae; genus Phnomibacter. The sequence goes on from JBBIOQ010000014.1 coordinate 14,596, forward strand.
TAAGGAGGTCACAGCAGCCACACAGGCACACAAGGACCTGAGTGCATTTACACAAGCAGATATTGACAGCCTTCGCCAGCAACCTTTTGCAGAGAAAATCGGCAAACTGACCGCCTCCAACTTTTCAGTCAATGTGAGCAGCTATTCCGATGCCATTCCCTTTTACAGCGATGCCTATTTCGAAAGCGTGCCCGATGAATTTATTGATGTGAAAAGCGAAAGCTGGAATTGGATGCAAGGCCAACGCGACCTTCCCGTCATCATTCCCACCTTTTTCATCGATCTCTACAATACCGGCATGGCCATGAGCCAGCAAAATCTTCCTCAACTTTCATTGGAAGCCTTAAAAGCAATTCCGCTGAAAGTGATGATACACGGCAATGAACAGGAATTGGAAATGGTAGGCCACATTGTGGGTACATCAGACAGGCTCAATTCCATCCTCATTCCGCAGTCTTTCATGGAATGGGCTAACCGCAAATACGGCTACCGCGAATCGGTAATTACCACCCGGTTGGTTATCAAAACAAAGGACCCGTCGAACCCTCAACTGGTAAAATACCTGGGCGAACGCAACTGGCGCACCAACACCGACAAAACAAGATTCAGCCGGGTAAGGGTTATTGTAAACTGGATTGTGGGCATTGTTGGCGGCATTGGTATTATTATGCTACTGTTTGGCATGCTGGTGTTCAGCCTGTTTATACAACTCACCATTGCTTCCAGCAAAAACGACATTGAACTTCTGAAAACTTTGGGTGCTTCGCCCCGGCAATTGCAAAGCTTTTTAATGCACCAGTTTATGCCGGCCAACGGGGTGGTGATGCTTTCCGTTCTGTTGGTGCTTTCGTTGGTTCAATGGCTCATGAAAACCATTCTTGCATCCCAAAGCATGTACATCAGTGCCTACATTAGCCTGGCTACCATCGGAGCCTTGGCTATGGTGCTGGCACTCATCTGGATTACCAATCGTGCCACTATCAGGCGTTACCTGCAAGGGTGATTTACTCGCTACATAGTTAAAAACAGAAACCCCGGCAAAAGCTACCGGGGTTTCTGTTGGGAAAAAAATTTATGATATTGCAGGCTCAAAGAATATCCATAGCCTTGGCAAAGTTGGTTGTTGCAAACGGAAGCAGCAGCCAAAACCATTGGCCATATTGTGAAAACATCACTGCAAATAAGGCAATGGTCCAAAAGAAAAACATAGCCCAGTATTTTCCGAGACTCTTTTTTGCTGTTTCTTCCATGAGGTCACAATTTTTTGATGGCGCAAATATAGGAGGAAGTCTGAAAGACAGCAAGACCGAAAGTCGGCAAAGTCTTTTGACAAAGGCCCAATTTTAATGAGTTATGAACTCAAGCAGGTGTCACTTCATTCTTGAACCTTTGAACTTTGAACGCTTGCACATCCTCAATAACTACACTTCTCCCTCAGCCTTCGGTGGATTCCCGGAACGCGGTGGCCTGTTGCGGCGTTGTTGGTTGTTGCCACCACCCTGGTTTTGTGGGGGGCGCTGTTGGTTTTGCTGCGGAGGTCTTTGGGGTCTTTGTTGTTGCTGAAGTGGCGGGCGTTGCTGTGCCGGTTTTTGTTGCTGAACTACAGGTGGCTGTGCCTGGTGTCCTTTGCCACGATGCTGCTGTTGCCCTCTCTCTTTTTCCTTCTGGCGGCGGCTGGTTTTCTCCAGGCTGCGAAGGCTTATCTGGCCTACTACGTCCACAAATTCAGGTTCCACTTCGCGGGGTTTGGTACCTACTACCTCCACTGCTTGCAGGTCATCGGGCTTCTGACCGTTTCGGTTCATGTCCTGTATTTCACGCACCCGTTTCAGGGTAAGTGGATATTGCTTGGTGCTGTCGGGCAAGGTATACCACATCAGGTTTTTGAAGATGTCCTTCTTCACCAGGAAAGCCCTGCCACGGGTTACTTCCAGCACATCAGCATCGTTGGGGAAATGCTGGAGTGCATCAAGGTAGGTATCCAGTTCATAGTTGAGGCAGCACTTCAGGCGACCGCACTGGCCGCTGAGTTTGGCCTGGTTAATGCTCAGGTTCTGGTAGCGGGCAGCGGTAGTGTTGACGCTTCTAAAATCGGTGAGCCATGTGCTGCAGCAAAGTTCGCGGCCGCAACTTCCAATGCCACCTACTTTGCCGGCTTCCTGGCGTGGGCCAATTTGCCGCATTTCCACTTTTACTCTGAAGTCGCCGGCAAGTATTTTGATGAGTTCACGAAAGTCAACCCGGTCATCGGCAGTATAAAAGAAAGTAGCCTTTTTTCCATCGGCCTGAATTTCCACTTCGGCCAGTTTCATCTGCAGGCCAAGGCTGCGGGCAATGGCACGGCTGCGGATGAGTGCTTCCCTTTCGCGGCCCTTGCTTTCCTCCCATTTTTCAATATCCATGGGGCTGCTGCGACGGAGAATTTTTTTGAGTTCAGGCGAGTCTTCTGCAATGTTCCGTTTCTTCAATTGCAGGCGTACCAACTCACCGGTGAGGCTTACTTCGCCCACATCAATGCCACTCACACCTTCTACAGTCACCAGTTCACCTTTCTCAAAAAACTGCAGCGAACTGTTCCGGAAATATTCTTTGCGGCTCCCCTGGTTGAAATTTACCTCCACCACCTTGCAGGTGCTGTTGGGGTCGGCAAAGGGGAGGTTGGCCAGCCAGTCATGGACGTTCATGCGGTTGCATGCTCCGCTGCTGCAACCGCCGTTGCTTTTGCATCCGTTTGGTTTTCCAGTTCCGCAGGTTCCACAGCCCATATCAATACACAGATTCAAAATTTGAAATTGGAAACTCTAAGTCGTTGATTGCCAACAACAGAATTCCGTTTAACCTGGATTTTTTTGGGGAACAAGCGACCGGGCATTACCCAACTCCTGTTGTGTCACTCACTTGTGCCGCAGTGCCCTAATGGTCGGGAGCGGCAACTTTCAGGTGGTACAGGATGCTTAAAACCAGTCTGCTAATATTGGGCAGGACGGGCAAACAACCCTTTTGGCAACGAGGCAGCCAATCGTTGAGACTGCCTTTATTATGCTGAAAACGTACGACTGTTGAAGTGAGTGACACCCGTTTGAATGAATCAGTCGGGCAGGCAACGATGCTGCTTCATGCACCACGGTTGGTCACCAAAAAAACCTTTTTACACACAAATCCTTCTTCACGGGTTACTGCGTCAAAAATATGGTTTTATCCACCACAATACCCCTCAATTTGAGCGTGAGGGCATGAAATAACATTTTTGCGTTTGCATTTCGCTCAATGTAGTAGATGGCATTCTCCAATTCATCGGCAATAGCTTTTTGCTGACCGAGACCCGAAAACTTGTTGAGCCGCAGGGCAAAGTCCTTCTCGGTAGGCGGCAGGTTCAGCTTTTCCTCTCCAATGAGGCGCAGGCGGATGCTTTGTTCCACCAACTGCAAAAAATAGCGGAGAAACTGCTTCTGCCGTTCGCGGCCAAGGGTGCTAACCTGGTTGACAAAAGCAGCCTGTTTATCAAAACGTTCGAAGGCTTTGGCGCCACGAAGCAGGGCTGCATTCAGCCAATCGCGTAGCAGGCCGTTCAGGTCGTCTTCGTTATGCTGGAGAAGTTGCTGGGCTTCGTTGTAGTTGCCTTCGCTGACCAATGCCAACTGCTGGGCGGTTTCGGGCGATGCACCACAACGTTCAACCAGCGCCTTTTCAATCTCCGCATCGGTGAGCGGTGGCACCCTAATTACCTGGCAGCGGCTGATAATGGTGGGCAGTATGTCGTTTTCACTTTCGGTAGCCAGAATAAAAAGTGTATCGGGCGGTGGCTCCTCAATGAGTTTAAGCAACTTGTTTCCTTCCCTGCCCAGGTATTCAGGCAGCCACATCACCAAAACCTTGTAGCGGGCTCTGAATGTTTTGAGGCTTAGTTTGTGTATGATGTCGTTGCATTCTTCGGAGGTAATGTTGCCCTGTCGGTTTTCGGCATTAATGAATTGCAGCCAGTCAAATCCTGAGCCATAGGGCATCATTTTGTAGAACTCCCGGAATTCACTGATGTAATCGGTACTAACGGGTTTGTCTCCGCTTTTTTTGGGTAGCACCGGGTAGCTGAAATGCAGATCGGGATGCATGAGCAGGGTGGCCTGTGGATCGACGCTACCCTCACCCCCCTGCCCCTCTCCCTGAAGGGCGAGGGGAGCTGCGGCCACGGGCTCACCAAACAAATCTGTACCACCAAATAAATCAGGAGCAGGCTGTGCTGCCGCTGACTTATCTGCAGGAAAAGAAACCACGTACTGGCCAAAGTTGATAGCCAGCGGTAAGAGCCCACTGCCTTCCTTGCCTACCAACAGCAGGGCATGGCTCAGCCGGTTATTATCCACCAAATCCTTCAGCCGCTGCTTTGTTTCTACCTGTCCAATTACATCGGGGAAAAGCATGGTGCAATTTAGGGTGAGTACTGCTCAATGAGACAATTTGAAAATGAGGAAATTTGAAAATGAGAAGCAAAGAACTACGAATGGCAACAAAAAAGCTGCAGAAATATGCTACAGCTTTTTACGAGGTGGGACTATCTACAACAACCAGTGGCTACTTGAGGTATTTGGTAATTGCTTCATCGGTTGGCTCCACTTTGCTAATGAAATGCTGAATGAGGTTGCCGTTTTCGTCGAGCAGGAACTTGTTGAAATTCCAGGTAATGTTCGCATCAAGCACGCCATTTTCACTTTTCTGCGTGAGCCATTTGAAGATGGGTGCCATATCGTTTCCTTTCACACTCACCTTGGCTGCCATCACAAAACTCACATTGTACTTTCCGCTGCAGAATTGCTTGATTTCGCTGTTGGTGCCAGGCTCTTGTCCACCAAAGTTGTTGGCGGGAAAACCTACAATGACCAGTTTGTCTTTGTATTGTTCGTAAAGCTTTTCGAGTCCTTCGTACTGGTAAGTATATCCGCATTGCGAAGCTGTATTCACCACCAATACCTTCTTGCCCTTAAAGGCCGAAAAGTCGATAGTGCTTCCATCAATACCTTCCACTTTAAAATTATGGATAGTAGGTTTTGGTGCGGGAGCAAAGGAAAACAGGGCTGCAAAGCATAAGAGGCTCAGAAATTTCATAACAGAGATTTTAGATAGATTGATAACAATACCGTGGGGTAAAGGTTGGATGCTTTTACCAAAAAAAACTGTCAGGTTTTGTTATTGTTTTTCATAGCAGCCCATGTCGGGCCTGGGGCCAGCCGGGCGTGGTTTACCATCGAGGTCGGTGGTAGGTCCTCCTGAAATGCCTGCATCGATGCAGGGCGAACCTTCGCGGAGTCGGAAGTTGTAAGTATGTAGCGAGGTGTTGATTGAATCAAAAAGCGGGTCGGCATTCTTAATACACTTGGAGAATGTGACATTTCCCGGGTCGTTTTTCACTTTGTACAGCACATTGCGCATGATGACGCTGAAAAGCGAAGTGCCTGTTTTTTGGGTCACTAACTCATCCTCCGTTATTCCACCCTGGCCATAAATGATGGAGTTGTCCATTGTCAGGTTGAGGCCCACAGATGCTGTTCCAGCAGCATTAGACACATACATTACCGGCTGCTTGTGGTTTTGATAGTAATTGGCGTAGGTGGCAAATGTGCAGTGGTTGAAGGCGCAATTGCCGCCTGCCGTGATGATAACATTACTGCCACCTTCGCCCGGGTTTCCTTCATTGCCTACTTGGCTGATTAAACAGTTGGTGGCAGAAATGGAAGTGTTGTAGGCATATAACCCAATGTCATACGCATTGCTGATGATGCAGCCATTCATGATCAGCTTAACCGGCGTGTTGTTGATGCCGCCCAGTACAATCAAGGCCTGGTAAGCGTTGAGCAAACTTGTGTAACGCAAATCGTTGTTGCGGCTGTTGGTATTCAGCACTAGTCCCGGCCATGTGCCCGGCAAGTCTTTGTAGGCATCATCGAGGCGGCTTCCGCGAAATACTATTCGGGTACTGTCGTAATAATTGCCAATGGCCCTGAGTGAGCCGTTTACAATCAAGGGTGCATTGGCATTGAAATACACTTTGGTGCCTTGAAGAATAGTAAGTGTAATGCCAGAGTCCACCGTAAGTGGATTGAGCACAACATATGGTAATGTATTGTTCCAGGTAGTGTTGGTTTTTATGTTGCCGCCATTTATAAATCTTGCGTTTTGCCCGTAAGCGCTCAGTTGAATCTTTTTGGTTTTGCCGTTATATTTTACTTCAACGCTGTCCCGCAACAGGAAAGGTAGTTGCGAGGCGCTGGGATTGATGGTAACTTTTACAAACACATACAAACTGTCGTTGGCATCGAGTTGCAGGTTGGAAAAACTATGACCAACCGCACCGTTTACATTAATGCTGAATGCTGATGTGCTTCCGCCAGCCAATGAAATACTACTGATATTCAGTTTCTGCTGGTTGTTGTTAATGATGGTGAAGGATTGTGTAACCGAACCAACGGAGGTGAAAACCGTATCGAAATGGACACTGTCGGCAGAAGCCAGCACGCTTGCATCGGGCGATGTGATGATGCTTTCCTTTTTGCACGACAACCAGGCTGTAGCAGCAAAAAGCAGGATGATGGTAATTATTCTCATGCAGTGTGCAAATCAGGTTCAAACATAACGTGTATTTACCATAGGAAATTTTCTATGCTGCAAAGAATGGTGGCATTTCCAAACAGGAAACCTGGAAATGTTCCGCCCCGTTTACATGCGCTCCTGTGCCCGCAGCCACCGTTCGGGCAAATCGTTGTTGCTGGCCACCAGGTAATCGGTGTAACTGCAGGGGATGAACGATTTGTCGGGCAATTGCATCCACCACCTTCCAGTGTTGCGGCTCTGCAAAAACAGCGTGTCCACTTCGGCACACAAAGTGTGATATTCATTGTAGCCGCTACGGTCATCAAGTATCGATTCGTGCAGTTGCTTTTGCATGCCATCAATAAAATACCAAATCATTTGGGCTACCTGCAATGGAGTAAGTGTCTGCGGGTCTTTGCCCATAAAACCAAACACACCGGTTACCCGGTTAATGCCGCTCATACCTGCATATTGCATAATCTTGCAGGCTTCCTGGCCGGTGAAGCCATTGGGTGAAATGCTGCCGGCAGGCGCCCATGCATGAGCCAAGGCATTGATGTCGAATGAAAGCAGGTGACAGGAGCGAATAACCGGTTCTGACTCTTCCATTTTTTCCTGCACCTTGCCAACACGAAAACAATCAAAGCGCAATTTGTCGATGGTTTCGAGCAGGTTTGGATTAACAAAATAGCTCTGGAAGCCCAGCAGGTTGAAATGCCTGATGTAGTTAGGTTCGCTGGTGAGCATGCCCAGCAAAAACTTATGGCTTGCAAAAGGACTTTCGCGGTCAAGATCAATTAAGGCATCCACCGTAGTTACTTCTATCAGCATGCGCTGCTCGGCAAAAGCGTTGTACACTGCAGAAGTGAGGTCATGACTGCCGCCAAACAACAGCACCCGCTTGCCTGCCTTCAGCAGTTCGATGGTTACCATTTTCAAAGCGGCATAGGTATCGGCCAATTGTTCACCATTGCGCACATTGCCGGCATCGGCAATCCTAATTTCATTGTGCCACAAGAATAGGGAATACAATTTGTTGCGCACCGCATCGGCCGATCCTGGTGTTGCCCTTGTGCCCATACCGCGCCATTCATCGCAGCCCAGCAACACAAGGTCAGCAGTATCGAGGTCGTTCAGTTCAGTGAGTAAATAACCAATTTGGCCATACCGGTATCCTTCATCTTCTGAAATGCCATACGGGTCGGGTAAGTCAACCAGGTCTTGAATGAGGCTGTGTAGCATGCAGGGGTTGTAGTTGAAATTTTGGTGAAGATATTGTGCCACTCATTTTTACAAAACCCTGATTTTTTAAACAATGGTTGATAATGAACCTACGGAGGAATAAAACTGAATGTTTACTGCAGTGCCGGCATGCAATGAATTGGTTAATTCATCAGCCATGCATGTTTTAGTAAGTGAAATCAGGTATTTTGCTGCAAGCAATGCGTAGCAGGCATTACATGATATCGCAAAGAATATTGCTGGTGCTTTTCAGCATAATGCTGATGGCATGGCAACTGCAGGCCCAGGTAAATTGGGAACTGAAGTCGACCGCCATGGTGATGCGCCCTTCGGAAACGGTGTTGGTTACTTACACGCTCGAAAATGCAGTTGCTGATGAATTTACCCCGCCCGCCTTTGATGATTGGGAAATCCTGAACGGCCCGGTTGAAAGGTCAACCACCCTGATCGATAATGGCAAGAAGGCAACAACACAGGAATATTCATTTGAACTGCAGCCAAAGCACAACGGGAAGTGTACTGTGCCCGCTGCCAAAGTGGTTGTCAAAAACAAGACCTACACCAGCAACTCCATTGTCATAGAAGTCTACAACAGAAGCGGCGGAGAAATGCCATCCTCTGCCTCTATGATGCCCACCAATGCAGGAGGCTTTACCTATGACGCCTATGTTATTAATGAAAATGAGAATCCGCAGAACAAGGCAAGAGAGAACCTTTTTCTTAAAGCCAATCTCAGCAAAACCTCCTGCTTTGAAGGCGAGGCTGTGGTAGTGGAATACCTGCTGTTTTCCAGGGTGAACCTTGATGCACAAGTGGCGAGGCGGCCAGGTTTTCCGGGCTTTTCAGCCATTGATGTAAATCCAGATGTTGCGGTGGGCGATTATTACTACAGTCATTTGCAGGGCAAAGTGTACAAGGTTTACCCCTTGCGCAAAGTGCAATTGTATCCATTGCAAACCGGCAGGCTGGTACTCGATCCGTTTGAAGTGGATGCAACCGTGGCCTTCCTGAAGATGAAGGACCTTGAAAGCAGCCGGCATCCGGATTTGTATGCGCCGGAAAAAACTGTTTCCTGCAACGTTACCCTCAGAAGCAGCGAGGCGGCTATTACCGTAACAGCATTGCCACAAAAAGGAAAACCCGCCGGCAAGGCGATACCCGTTGGTAAGTTCTCACTGCGCAGTTCGGTTGATTCAAAAACACTTTCAGCAGGACAAACAGCCAGCCTGGTGGTTGAAGTTTCGGGCATTGGACAATGGAGCATGGTGCAACTGCCAAAAGTAAAATGGCCTAAAGGCATCACAGCATTTGAGCCTGTGTCTGAAGAAAATATCGATTCGCAATCAGTGCCCTTGAAAGGAACACGCAATTACAGGTTTCGTTTTACACCCGACAGTGCAGGCGCTTATGAAATACCAGCCACTTCCATCACCTATTTCGATCCTTCGGCGCAGCAGTACAAAGAGATCAGTACCGAAGCTTACAAATTGCAAGTCAATGCTGCTGCCATTGTAACACAACCCACCGACTGGGGGCTCAACGATCCTGAGAATTTCAGGCTCACCGATTGGTTTACAAAATTTGCACCTGTGCTGATGCTGGGCGCTGCTTTGTTACTCGTATTAGTGCTGTATGCAGCTAAAAAAAGAAACAAATCAGTCAGCGAAAAAGATGACAATGAAAATGAATTGGAAATGCCGTATGCAGGCGTAGTGACGCAGGTAAAAAGAAGGGAGGCTGCTGCGGCAAATTACAGCAGGCCTGAAACCACTATTGTGGATAATGCTTCCTCAGACACCAGGAATCTTGCTTTAAGGATGAAGAAAGAATTGATTGCAATGCTCCAAAGTGGAAGCAACTTCAGTGAAGCAACGGATATACTTCAGCAAAAAAACATTGCAGCACCGCTTGCTGACAAAGTGCTTGCCTTTATTGAAACATGCGACCAGGTTTGCTATTCACCAGTGCCACCAAATGTTGCATCAGAAAAACTAGAAACGGATTTCATTGAAATAAAAGATGCATTGAAAGCCGAAATGCTTAAGGCGTAAACTTGTAACCAACACCACGAACTGAATGGAAATGTGTAGGGTTTCGTGAATCTTCTTCAAAATACTTGCGAAAATTCAAGAGAAAATTATCAATGGTTCTTGTAGTTGGGAAAACATTGTAGCCCCACACTGTACGCAGAATAGTTTCACGGGTTACTACGCTGCCGCTGTGTTCAATCAGCAGTTGCAGCAGCATGGCCTCCTTCTTGCTTAGCGATATCAATTCACCATTTTTCAAATGTGCTTCCTGCGATTTGAAGTTGATGGTGTGCCCACCAAAAGCATAGGTTGGCCCTACAGACTCTCCTACCAAACGCTGGTGTTTATTGATCAGTTTTTTTACACGCAGCAAAAGTTCTTCGAGGGCAAAAGGCTTTGTGAGGTAATCATCCGCACCCTTCTTCAAACCAAGAATACGATCTTCACTGGTGTTTCGTGCGCTGAGCACCAACACAGGTGAATCAATTTTTTTGATACGTAGCGTTTCAAGCACTGTAATACCATCTATTTCGGGCAGCATGATGTCGAGAATGACAAGGTCGAAATATTCCTTATCCATCTTGTCCAATGCTTCCTGTCCATCGAAGGCTGACTCCACATCATATCCTTCGAGAATGAGGTTCATCTTCAATGTTTCGTGAAGATTTCGTTCATCTTCCACCAGCAAAATATTGGGGCTGTCAGCCTTTGGACGAATCATGAGTTCTGCCTTTTTTCATTTGGTAACCGAACAACAAAAATAGTTCCCTGTGGTTGATTGTCTTCTATTTCAATAGTTCCTCCCTGGTCGACAACAATTTTTTTAACAAGGTAAAGTCCAAGCCCAGTGCCCTTCTGGCTCCTTGTTTTCTCGTCGCCAATCCTGTAGAATTTCTCAAATACTTTTTTCCTTTCTGGCAATGGAATACCAGCACCTTCATCAGCCACCACCAGTTTCACTGAAGATTCCGATTTTGACAATTTCACCTGCACGGTCTTATTGGAACCAGCATATTTAAATGCATTTTCAACCAGGTTATTCACCAGTATATTCAGCAGCAAGGGGTCGCCCGTCAGGTGAATTTCCGGTTCGACTGAAGCTGCAATTTTTCGATCGCTGAAAAGAGTAGCGAAATGTTCAACCGTATTGGTTACCAGTTGCGAGAAATTAAGTGGTTCCCTGTGTTGTGAAACTGCACCACTGTCGAACCGCGAAGCCAGCAGTATGTTGTTGCACAAATCGTTGAGCCGGTCAGTTTCAGACAAAGTGAGTTGAAGCAAACGTTGCTGATGTGTCACATCCAGTTTGTGCTTCAATAGGGTTTCAGTGTTCAGCCTCGCTACGGAGATGGGCGTTTTCAATTCGTGAGTCACCGCCATCATAAAGTTTTGCTGCTGCTGGCCAAGCAATAAATACCTGCGTGTGCCGCGGAATACAATAACAGCACCCAGTATTATCAGCATCATGAAAATGATACCCTCCCCAACATACTGCGCATGCTTTCGTTGCTGTATTTGCCTGATGACTGCTGCCTTCTGCGTATAGGCTACATCTGTCCGGCTGATTTCAGAAAGCCTCAATTGCATCATCTGGTTGTTTTGTTGCTCCAGGCTAATGAACCACCAAATAAGTGCAGCCATGATGTAAGCAAGCAGCAGCCAAAAAATGACTGTTACGAATGCTAATCTTTTTCGGGCGGCTTGCATAGGTTTAAATGCCAATTATTGCATGGAATGATATCAACAAGCGTTTTATTCCTGCACAGGTTCCACCCTGATGCCTGCCTGCATCACTTCGGGCAACGGGTCCAACCGCATGGTATGCTGCAGGGTAAAATGAATAGTGCCGGAACGGTTGAATTTCACAGGATGCGGTAGCAACAGCACTCTTCGTTCGTACACATCATCCATCCCTACGCCCAGCCATTTGTCACTGGCGGCAAGCGGAAGCTCAAATTGTTGTTCTTTGAGGGAGTCCTGCGGGTATTGCAATCCTATTTTCAACCAAAGGTTGCGATAAGGATAGCGGTTGGTATGCCGGATAACCACGTAAAGCCTGTAGTCTTTTGATGTATCGCTGATGTTGAAATCGTAAGAAGGCACAAAACTCCGCTGCCATTTTGCACCGGGTATGTTGGTGAGTCTTTCGTACAAGGCAGTTTGCCTGCAAGAGGTTAAGAACACCAGCAACAAAGTCACCACCGACATCAAAAACATGGGTGATTCGTGACGCTGCAATTGAAAATTTTTATTCCTGTTCAACATCATAAAATGTTCAGCACTTGTTCTTTTGCTTTTTCCAATTCATCTTTCATCATCACCACCGATTTCTGAATTTCCGCATCGTTGGCTTTGGAACCTGTGGTGTTTATTTCCCTTCCAATTTCCTGAAGCAGAAATCCCAGTTTCTTTCCTTTTCCAAGGTCGGGTTCAGCAATAATGGTGTTGAAATAAACGCAGTGATTGTTTAGCCGCACAAGTTCTTCGCTGATATCAATTTTTTCGAGATAGTAAATTAATTCTTGTTCAAACCTGTTGGCATCCACATTCTCCTTACCTACCCACTCCTCTAGTTTCCTGGCCATTGTTTCCTTAAGTCTCACCTGCCGCTGCGGCGCAAGGGCGGCTACTTTTTCTGCCAGTTCCCTGATGTTTTCAATACGCAATTCAATATCGCGTTGCAGAGCTTGCCCTTCTTCACCACGGTGTGCAATAAGGTCGTCCATGGCTGCCTCAATGGTCTGCTGCACCAATTTCCAGTTTTCATCATCGAGCACTTCGGTCACTGGGGTAACTACTTCGGGCAGTTTGAGCAAGGCGCCCAAAACCTGCGAGGTATCGAGCGACAATTCCCTGGCGAGTTGTTCGATGTTCTGATAGTAAAACCGAATTAGGTCGGTATTGATTGATACTGGTTTTGCTGCGCCGTTCATTTTAAGGGTAATGGCACAATCGACACTGCCCCGCTGCAGCCTTGCAGCCACCGCATTGCGAATGTCAAATTCAAACGTTTTCAGCAATGGTGGAATCTTCAGGTTGAGGTCGAACTGCTTGCCGTTGAGCGATTTCATTTCAACCAGCACCGTGTTTTCACCAAAAGTATTTTCGGCACGGCCAAAGCCGGTCATTGAGTAAAGTGGGTATGTCATAAAGTGGCGTAAATGTAAGGCAATAAGGGAGATGCCATGCTGAAATGGAGGCCAGCAAAAACAAGAAAGGCCCACCGCAATGGCAGGCCTTCTTACTAACTAAATCCTAATTCATTAAAGCTTGGTAAGCGTGTACTTGTTATTAATGAAGTCAACCACAATCTTGTAATTGCCCGAAACATCAGGGGCAGGAATATTCTGACCCTCAGGTTTCAACACGCCAGCCAGCTTAACTGCAGGTATTGAATTGTCCTCCACACCATACTTCTTGTCCCAGCTACCCGGCACAGGCAGAATAAGGTAAGACTTGGAAGCAGTAAGTGCAATGGTAATATCCCATTGTGTTGAGTTTCTGCGAGTGAATGTCTGGTTGTTGGTTGCATCATTTGCCCATCCATTTGGCGTTGCATCGCCCACAGCCACCAATGCCTGCGGCAGCCCATGCTGCTGGGTAAATGGAGTTACTGTAAACGTACCTTTTTGGAAATCGAGCATGATTTTATACCAGCCATCGGTGCTCGGTCCGGGGAAATTCTGGTTGTGCGATCCATTCACATTGAATCCAAAACTACCGCCTGCACTAAGAGCCGGAATGGAGTTGTCAGCCACGGCATACTTGGCGTCCCAACTACCGTTCACTGGTAATATGAGGTAAGAACCACCGCCGGTAATATGGAATATGCCGCCAAAAGTAGTTTCGTCAATTCTGGTGAATTCCTGCGTTGGCACAGGTACCGGGTTGCTCCAACCACCATCGCTGGCATCGCCCACAAGAAACAGTTTTCCGGAGGTAGGCAAAGCTACTTTAGGAGGTACCTTGTAAGTGGTAATCGCCATCTT
>JBBIOQ010000014.1:28452-50843 GCA_037443285.1 Sphingobacteriales bacterium
TTCACATAGTTGCTGGTGTGGCGCTCGTTGTTGTTACCGTAGGATGAAATCACCCTGGTCTCTACTGAATACTGCTTGTTGTAGTCAAAACCAAAACCAAGCAGCATATTGTTGAGGTCTTTGGCAAGAATGGAAAAGGTGGTATCGCCGGTTACAGTGTAAGTTACTGCTTTGCCAAAGTTGCGACCTGCAGAATCAAACTGAACCAGGTATTTGTTGCTTTTTTTGTCTGTGGCATAGTTGGGGTTCGTCCAGTTTAGAGACAGGACGTACTTGAGGCTATCGCCGGGGGCAGGTGCCAGTGTGGTAGCCGAACTTGTAAGCACCGGGTTGACGCCATTGTTGTAGAACGGCAAGTCGGTAAATTTTTCGCAGGCAGCCAAACCCAGTACAGCAGCCAAACCCAATGCCAGGATTTTATTAAACAGCTTCATATGCTTCTGTTTTAAGGGTGATTATTGTTTTACGACCGTGAATTTTCCGGCCTGGAAATCGAACGTGAGGAGGTAAGTACCGGCAGTTGGCGGGCCAGGGAATTGCGGGTCAGAATCCTGCTTTTTAAAGCCTCCGCCTTGCCAGGTTCCACCCTCCAGCATCCGGTATTGAGTACCCCATACGCCTTGAGTTTGAATGAGTTTGTACCCACCACCACCAGGCATGCTAACTGTAAGTGTAAACATGTTGGCATTAGCCACTTTGGTAAACTTCTGGCTTACATCGTAGGGTGAGCCCAGAGGATTTGCCCATCCGGAAGCAAATGCATCGCCAGTGGCCCAAAGGGTACCGGCAGTTGGCATTTCCACCACAGGCGGCGGAGAATACGGCTTGGCAGTAAATGTCACAACGTTGCTCACCAGTTTGGCCGAACCATAACTAAGTGTGCTTACAATTCTCGCCTGAAAATTGTAGAAACGGTCAGGAGTAAGTGCCATAAAGTTGAGTCCACTGAGCAACTGGTTCAGGCTGAAAGTGGTGAAGCTTTGACTCAATTCCTTTGCAACACTCACCTGTCCTTTTTTAGGATTGGAAAAGTTTGATCCAACAGTGTCGATTTCCAACATGTAGTTTACATCCTGCGAACTGATTCCGGTAGTGAACTGGTACTCAGGATTGGTCCAGTTGAACACCAAAACAACGTCACTTTCCTTTGTTGGATCCAGCACAGGTGTTACGTTGGAAACAGAAAGTAGTGGTGGTGTTCCCCCTTTATAGTAGATCAGTGCGTCTTCCTTTTCGCATCCTGCAAGAACCAGCATGAGTGCAGGCAGCAGAGATAAAATTCGGAGCGATTTCATTGACAATAATTTTTGTTTTTTTTAGTAATGAAGTATTAGACATTTTTATGCTAACACCCCTTTTCATGCAACTGTGTTAGTATCCAGGATTCTGCACAAGATTTGGGTTGGCAGAAAGGTCAATGGCCGGAATGGGATACAGATTGTATTTGGAATCAACAGCTGTGCCGTTTCTCACGTCACCTTTCCATGCCCACAAATAAGTGCCAGTGGTAAACAATCCATACCTGATCAAATCAGTACGCCTGTGGCCTTCCCAAAACAGTTCACGTCCACGTTCATCCAGTACAAAATTGAGCGTAAGGTCAGCAGGAATGAGGTTTCCTGAAGTGGATCCGTTGTAAGCCCTTGTCCTCAATTCATTCACATAGCCAAGCGCAGTGGTAGAGTTTCCGCCAGATCCTCCACGCAGTGTTGCTTCGGCGTAAATCAGGTAAATTTCAGCCAGCCTGAAAATGGGGAAATCGATATCCACAAAGTCCTTGCTAGCATTGGTGTGAGGCCCTATAGCGCCGGTGCGGGTTTTGTTGCGGAACTTGGAAGATGAATATCCCTTGGTACCATCTCCAAGCAACACATCCATCGTTTTGCTTTGGGTGCTGGTCCAGAACTGGCCTCGAATGTCAGAAGAAGCAAATTTGTCTACAAACTGTTCTGTAATCCTCATGCAATTCCAGGTACCATTCGAACCTGAACTATCGCCAGTTACACCAGAAGGTCCGTGAACCAGGAAGGTAGTACCGCTCCAGGTTTGAGTATTGGTGCCATCATAACGAATGGTCCAGATGAATTCCTGTGCCGGAGCAGATTTCTCAGCAATGAGGTCGTTATCGGCAAGCATCAGTTCCTTGTATTTGGGGTGCAACTTGTAGCCTGCAGCAATTACTTTGTTTGCATAAGTAATCGCATCCGTATAGCGGTCTGCACCAGAGTATACTTTGGCATTAAGGTAAAGGCGTGCAAGCAATGCCCAAACAGCGCCCTTGTCGGCACGGCCGTTTTCGTTGGTGCGGGCAGCTTTCATATCAGTACCGGCATCGATAGCTTTCAACTGGTCTTCAACATACTTGAAGAGTTCAGCAGCTTTTATTTGTTTCGGCAGTACTCCTGAACCGAAAACATAGCTGTCATCAATAAATGGCACATTTCCGAAATTGTCGAGCAACACCCAGTAGTTGTAGGCTCTGAGAAACTGTGCTTCAGCACGGAGTGCTTTGATTTCAGTAGCATCGGCGCCTGTAATTCCACGTTCGGAAAGTTTGGCATCGGTGGATTGCTGAATGAAGTTGTTGCACACACCAATTGTGTAATAGCAACGATAATACAAACCAGCTATTACTTGTGTATTTGCAGACCAGGTCATTTGGTGTATACCTACCGGGTCAGTATTGTTGAAATAGGTCCAACCTGCTTCATCTGTAGACAGGCATTGCAGGTACCAATACATACGCAGGAAACCTGTATTACCCATATCACTCACAATTTCCGGTGGAATGTCGCGGGTAGGATTTCCCTCCACCACCATGCTGGCATAGAATTTTGCAGCGGCCTGTTTATAGCCGGCGGCGGTTGAAAATACTGTTTCGGCGGTAATGTCGTTGGTCGGAAGCAAATCGAGCTTTTTTTCACACCCGGTGCTTACGATAACTGCCGCCAGAAACAAGACTAAAACATGATGTCTGTTTTTCATATCAATGAGTTTATCGCTGATTAAAAATCAAGATTGATGGCTAATGAGAAAACGGTTGGACGAGGATAAATGTTCTGGTCGATGCCGTTTGCAATTTCTGGATCCAGCCCCTGGTACTTGGTTATTACAAATACATTTTGAACAGATGCATTCAACCTGAGGGTGGCAGCATCCCTGAGTACTTTGCCGAAATTATAGCCGGCAAAAATGTTATCCATGCGCAGGAACGAAGCATTCTCCAGGTAGTAGTCACTCAAGGTTTGCTTGTCATTTTCACCTTTGAATTGCGTAGTCAGGTAATTGGATGAAGCGTTGCCGATAATGTATGCGCCTGTAACATTGTTAAGGCGTCCACGGTTAGCAAATACGTTGTTGTAAACGTAGTTGTTTAGGCTTCCCCTCATTACAAATCCTCCACTCCACTTTTTGTAGGTAAAATCTGCATTGAAACCACCAATCCAGTCTGCAACAGCACTATGAACGTAGTTTTTGTCTTTGTCATTCAAAATGCCATCACGGTTTCTGTCTTCAAACAATCCTTCAATGGGTTTTCCGTTTTCATCATAAATCTGCTGGTACATGTAAAACGTGTTCCTTGAATAACCCACCTGGTGAATCTGTACAAACCCGTTTACGGCAGCAGCGGTGCCAGTAGGCAAACCTGTTGGATCATTGGGGTTGTAGTTAAGTTTTGTGATTTGGTTGTCGTTATAGGCAACGTTGAAATTAACGTTCAAATTAAAGTTGGTATTCCTCACAGGGTTGGTATTCAAAGTGAATTCAACCCCTTTGTTTTCCAGGCTTCCCACGTTGGCCAAAACATATGAACTGAAGTTGGTGGCTGCAGCCTGCGGTACATTATTCAGCAAATCCTGTGATTTGCGGAGGTAGAAGTCGATGCTACCATTAATGCGGTTGTTGAGGAACCCGAAGTCGATAGCCGCGTTATAAGAAGTAAGTTCTTCCCATTTGAGGTTTGAGTTGAATCCAAATGGTCCATAGTAAGTCACATACTGGCTTCCCATTTGATAAGCAGCTGTTTGAGCTCCTAAACCATAGCGTGAAAGATAATCATAGTTTCCTATGCCATCCTGCTGACCGGTAAGACCATAACCCAGCCTGAGTTTCAGTTCTGAAAAAGTCTTGTTCGACTTCATGAAATCTTCGTTCTTGATGCTCCAGGCAAGACCCAACGAAGGAAATGTACCCCATCGGTTTTCCTTTGAAAACCTTGATGAACCATCCCTTCTCAAAGAAGCTGTCAGGAAGTAGCGGCTGCCATAATTATAAATAAGCCTTGCCCAATAAGACATCAATGTGTTTTCAGGAATGTCATAAGGGAAGTTCACATTCTTGGTACCGGCAATGGTATCATGTTTGGCATTCAAATCGCGATAGAAATAGTTCTTTGTCCAGAAGTTATTGTACGAATAACCTGCAGTAACATCTACGCGACTGTTGATGCTCTTGATGTCTTTTGCATAATTCAGGTAAAAGTCAAAAACCGAGTTTTTCTTCTCCTGCTTTGATTGGCGGTAAAGGCCGCCGCTGGTGTAATTCGATGCTGCGCTATCCGGCACATACACATGTCCTTCGCTATTGCTGTAGTCCAATGCCGCATTCATATTTGCCCTAAGCTCGGGCAGGAAATGGAATTTATAGTCCAATTGCAAATTGCTGATGAGGCGTTTAGGATTTTGTTCATCCCAACGTTGCTCCAACATTCCCAGAGGGTTGTTGGCCCTGTTTTGAATCAGGCTTCCATCAGCTTCGCGCCATTCAAAGTATCCTCCATAACGTTTGTCGTTGGAGTAAATAGGTTGTGTTGGGTCAAATCCAACGGCGGTGCCAATGGCACCCTCATCGGCAAACCGCGTATTTTGAGCCGAGCCCTTTAGGTTCAGGTCCACTTTCAAATGGTTGTCTAAGAAAGTTGGATTGAGTGCCAGTGAAACAGAAGTCTTTTGAAGGTTATCGGTTTTCAATACACCGGTCTGATTCATGTATCCCACCGTTAAGCGGTAGGGCAAATTTTTCAGACCACCCATCATAGTGAGGTTATTATCTGTACCAAATCCGGTTTGATAAATCTGGTCTTGCCAATCGGTGTTGGAATTGCCCAATTGTGACATTTGTTTGGGAGAACCATACTGATTAACCAACGACTTCACTTCACTTGAGCTGAGCACATCCACCTTATTAAACAATTGCGAAACAGAGTTATTGGTATTGAAGGTGAAACGCAGCGCACCACCTTTTCCTTTCTTTGTAGTAATGATAATGACTCCGTTATTGGCCCTTGAACCATAGATGGCCGCAGCCGATGCATCTTTCAGCACGGTGAAACTTTCAATGTCATTGGAGTTGATAAAGCTGAGCGGGTTAGCTGCTCCACTAATGCCGTTGTAATCCAGCGGCACACCATCCACTACTATCAATGGGTCGTTGCTGGCTACCAACGAAGAACCACCCCTGATACGGATAGTACTACCTGCGCCTGGGCGTCCACTGTTTGAAATGATTGATACACCTGCCACTTTACCAGCAATCAATTGCTCGGGAGTAGTTATGTTTCCTTTTTGGAAATCCTTGGAAGTAACATTAGCAACCGCACCTGTCAAATCCTTTTTGCGGGCGGTACCATAGCCAATCACCACCACTTCATTCAGGGATGATTGCACCGCAGTTAAAGCCACATTCATTTCGGGCGTCGATACAACCACTTCGTGATTGACAAAGCCCACATAAGTGAAAACAATAGTTGCACCGGGCTTTGCTTTCAGGCTAAATTTTCCGGTTGCATCGGAAGTAGTTCCGGTGGTTGTGCCTTTCACATTAATCGACACTCCAACCAAAGGCGATCCATCTTTGGAATCGCTAACTTTTCCGGATACGAGAATGGTTTCCTGTGCTGAGGCATGTAGGCCAACAAGCAAAAAAACAGGAATGACCAGGCTCTTCAGCAGTCGTCGTAAGGTCATACGTTTTAGTTTAAAATTTGAAAGAGTATGTTGAGTTGGGTCAACCGTTGGTTTTGGAAGCAAAAAACTTTGGCAAGAAGTGTGCAAGCATCGTGTGTACATAGACAATCATTTGCTGGGGTGTGCTGCAATAATTGTGTAATATTTACATAGTTATTTTATCATTTTTATTGTCGAATCAGGTTGCCGGCAATCCTGAAAGTTTTGCCTGCTGCAACATTGAGTGTGGCGCCGGATTGTATGGTTTGGTTTACATCCAACACGCATTCGCCAGAACTTGGATTAATGGTAATGGTAGAACCTGCAGGCAGTGTGGAGGGAGGAAGCAGGTTGTTTTGCCAGTTGGCCACGCTGCTCCAGTTGCCATTGCCGGTGAAAGTGAATTGGGTGACTACTGCATTTACATCCTTATCGGTGAACAGCAGGAAACTACCCGGAGGCATGTTGAAACTTTGCGTAGTGGAGCCCGAAGTCACCACAATTTGGGTAGCAGTGAGGCCGCTATTGATGCCTGAAAAGGGGTCGCCCGGCCCTGATTGCACCACATTATGCGCATACAGGTACCAGGTGCCGGCAGCGGGGAAGGTGACGCTGCTGGTCAGACTTGTAACGTCAAAGTTGCCAATGACCACCAAGTTTAATGCCGGTCCCATGATCCGCTGCCATTTGAATAGGCTGGTGCTCGACAGGCTGAAGTCGAGATTATTGGTAGTCCAGGTGGACATGTATTCAGGATGTGCCGTACGCAGCCTGATGATTTTTGCAATGGTATCACGGGCTGAACGGCGGAAGGTGTTAGTACTGTAATTAGTAGGGCCCGGCATGTTGAAAGCTGTAGGCTTCGGCGAAGTTCGGCAGCCGCTACTCAATGTATAATTTTCGCATAGGGTGATGCTGCTGTCGTAGGCCAGTTCACCAAACTGCCACATTTGTTTGGGACCGGGAATCGTGAACAGAAAGGCCGACATGGCCTGCATGCGCTTGGAATAGTTGGTCAGCAGTTTCACATTCTGGGTACCTGAATTGCCATACTTCGCATTTTTATAGGATAGCCTTTCCTCATCGTGGCTTTCGGCATAGGCCAGCAAGTTTGGTGTATTGTTACCCCCATAGCTTGTCCAGCGGGTTGTGTGAAATGCCCTTGAAAAATCGGAAGAAGAGGCATAGCCCATGGTGCACTGGTTAAATTCATCAGTCATTTTACCCCATAACAACATCCCCATGTTGGCAAGGGTTGCTTCCTCCTGGTCTACACCCAGGTGCTCCAGAATCATGTAGCAGTTAGGCGAAATGGCCTGTGACTGATTATAAATTCGCTGCCAGATATTCACCCGGCTTTGATCGTAGTTGCTCCAGGTGCCGGCATCATTGGTCACCGTTTGGGTAAAGCCTTTGCTAAGGTCCCAGCGGAAACCGTCAAGTTTATACTTCGTGAGCCAATGGTTCA
This sequence comes from Sphingobacteriales bacterium, assembly GCA_037443285.1. Taxonomy (GTDB): domain Bacteria; phylum Bacteroidota; class Bacteroidia; order Chitinophagales; family Chitinophagaceae; genus Phnomibacter. Next base: position 35,866 of record JBBIOQ010000014.1, read on the forward strand.
TCACTTTCTGAACAAAATCAATGGTAGCCGGAGCTTCATGATTGAAATCGTAACCCACGCTAAAAGGGTGGGTAGCTACCTGGTTGAACCAAGGACTATTTGACGCAGGACGACTGTTGGCGGCATCCCAGTACATCTGCACCATAGGACTTGAGCCAAACTGGTGGTTGAGCACCATATCCATAATTACAGCAATACCGCGGCCATGGCAACTGTCGATGAACTCACGCAATTTATTTTCAGGTCCGTAAAATTTGTCTACTGCGAACATGTAAGCCGGGTTGTAGCCCCAACTGTTGTTGCCCTCAAACTCATTGAAAGGCATCAGTTCAACCGCGTTCACGCCAGTTCTGCCGAGGTAGGCTATTGAATCAAGAAGTCCTTTGAAATCGTTGCGGGTTACAAAGTCGCGAACCAGCAATTCATACACCATGATATTGTGCTTATCAGGCCGCTGAAAGTTGGTAGTTGCAGCACTCCAGTTGTAGGTAGCTTTACCAGGCTCCAACACACTAACAATTCCGGATGTTTTTCCGGTTGGATATGCCTTGAGGTTAGGATACCGGTCAGTGTAGGGGTCTACATTGATGTATGGATCGTTCCAGGGATCGAGCACTTTTTCGGTCATGTAATCGGCCACTTTCAATGTGCCATCAATTACATACTGGTACGCATATTCCTGCCCTGGCGTTAAGCCGTCAATCGTTACCCAATACCGAAGGTTATCGGGGGTCTTCTTCATTTGGGTTTGCGTGGTCTGCATCCAGTTGTTGAAATCACCAATGACGTTCACTGAAGTCTTATTTGGCGCATACAGCACAAGAGTTACCGATGTGCCTCCGTTCAGGTAATTGGCGCCATCACTCACACCGGCTGGAAGCGCCTCAGTTACGGTAGTAGGCGTTACGTAAAAATCAAACGTATCACGCACCGGTGTGCCATTATCGGCCACAGTAATGATGCGCTGGCTACCGGCTACTGTTATGGTTGGACTAGCTGTAATGGAAGTTACCCAGGCCTGGGTAGCCACCTGGGTACCGTTGAACCAAATGCTCATGTTTGAAGACACGCTGCCTTTTGCAGTAATAGGAATCGGCTGCCCCACAGATTTAGTGATGACTTCGGGTATGGGGACATAAGTTGGCTGACGGAACGGGTCTGTAATACGCACCTGCAAACCAGTAGATGGATAAACGGGAATATACATGTCGGACCCATCTGCATTGGCCTGCTTTTTAGTGCCTGCGCCATTTCTAAAGAGAATAGCAATTTTCAAAATGGTTTCGCCATCAGGCACTCCAAAATAGTTGCGAATGCCGCCAGTAATGCTGAAAGACCATTTGTTGCTGCCAAGTGAAGTAGCCTGCAATGCTGCATTGGGGGCGTTGAAATTCTGGTTGAATTTCACATACTTCCAATTGCTGGATGAAGTGCTCAGGTTTGTGATTACGCCCAGGTGCACATACACATCGCTCGGAGTGTAATCCTTCAATCCCTGGCTGCCATAGGTTGCATCCATGGTGATGGTGATGTTGCTTCCGTCGGTTGTGAAATCAGGAGTCCACGATAGCAACTGTGCATCGGTAGCGGCAACCAGAACAAGAAATATGGCAGTCAACCAGATCCTCATAAAGCAAGCTTTTTTTGGCGGTTCGTGTATTTTAAACGCAATCGTTTGCAGTTTAAGGATGCAAAAATGTGTATTTTTTACACATACAAGATATTTTTTTTGTTTTTTCTTTAAAAATGCCAGAATGGGTTCAACAAACCCGGTCTTAGAAATCAATACCAATCCATTTGCGCTTGGTCTTTTCGTACTTGGCAAAATCAAATTGGTAAAGCTTTCCCGGACGATGCTTTACATCCTCTTCAAACTCGCCGGTGTCAATCAGGAAGTCCATACTGAAGAACTTCTTGCGGAAATTCCGGCGGTCCAGTTCCACATTGAGGATGGCTTCATAAAGCGTTTGTAATTCACGAAGGGAAAACTTTTCAGGTAGCAGGTTGAAGCCCAATGGATGCTCCTGTATGCTTTTCTGCAACCATTGATAACTTGTGTCGATGATCAGTTTGTGGTCAAATGCCATGTCTTTTTCACGAATGGATCGTACGTGCTGCCAGTGAAGTTCATTTTCAGTAATCTGCAGTTCATGGTGCCTGATGTTGAGCAGGGAGCAATAAGCAACGGTGACTACCCTGCCGCCGGGGTGACGGTTCAGGGCGCTGAAAGTATGTACCTGTTTGAGATACACATCCGTCATGCCCGTACGCTCCCGCAGTACACGGTAGGCAGCATCGTCCAATTCTTCGGTGGCATGCACTACATCACCCAGCAAGGACCATTTTCCATGGCAAACTTCCAGGTCGCTTCTGATGAGCAGCACCTTTAGCTTATTATCATCAAAACCAAAAATGGCACAGTCAACAGTAAGCGGAACCTGCGGATAGGAATTAATAAGTTCCGCCGCATCTTTAATAAGCGTAACAGTTGAAGGAATAGCAGGAATTTTGGTATTTCTCATGGCAACAAACAATCGCCTTCATTAAAGGCTTTGAATACGAAGCTATGGGTTAATGTGTAATATTTACATAGTTGCCTGTGTTTTTATTTTGGCCGATAGATGAAAGATGCTGTTACCAGTCTCAAAATTTTCTGAACTGCATGTTTTGGAAATTACCTTAGCCGCAGCTTTTTGCCCTAAAATTTCCGGTCAATGACAAAAACTTACGATGACATCAGGCACTTTGAACACCTTACCAATGAATGGCTGAAAACCACCACCCTGCCAGAAAACAAGCATCAAACTGAAGAACTGCGCAATGCGCTCCGGTTTCATGAATACCGCTATTACGTACTCGATAATCCACTGATTGCAGACCGTGAATACGACCTCCTGTACAAAAAACTGGAAGCAACTGAAAAACAACACCCGGATTGGGTAACCCCCGATTCGCCAACACAACGGGTAGGCAGTGCTCTTAACGCCGCCTTTCTCACAGTGCAGCACATGGTGCCTATGCTCAGCCTCGAAAACAGCTACAATGCTGCCGACCTGGTGGACTGGGACCGCAAGGCAAGGGAACTGGCTGGCCTTGAGGAAATTGAGTATTGTATTGAGCCCAAATTTGATGGAGCCGGCATTTCCATGATTTATGAAAATGACATGCTGGTGCGCAGTGCCACCCGCGGCGATGGTGTGCAGGGCGATGACATAACCACCAACAGTAAACGTATTCGCAATATTCCTTTGAACGCGGCCTTCAGCAAGTATGGCATCACAAGTATCGAAATTCGTGGCGAAGTGCTGATGAGCAAAAAGAGTTTTGAAGCATTTAACCGGGGCTTGACGGAAGAGGGCTTGCCACCGCTTGCCAATCCACGCAATGCAGCCTCGGGCACTATCCGCATGAAAGACCCCGCAGAGGTAGGAAAGAGAAACCTTGAAGCAATTCTGTACCACGTCAGTTATTTTCAACCGGCAAATGCATCACATGCCCCGCATTCACATGCCGCCATGCTGCAGATGATGTGGGACTGTGGCTTCCGCAGCCCGGTAAATGAAATGAAAGTGGTAAAAGGCATCGCTGCTGTTATTGAGCAATGCCATGCGTACGAAATGAAACGCGATGAACTTCCTTATGAAATAGATGGAATGGTCATCAAAGTGAACGACCTGCATTTGCAGGAATCGATGGGTATGACCACACACCATCCCCGCTGGGCCATTGCCTTCAAATTCAAAGCAAGGCAGGCCACCAGCAAATTACTGGCCGTGGAGTTCCAGGTAGGCCGCACGGGAGCCATTACTCCCGTAGCCAAAATAGACCCTGTGTTCATAGGTGGCGTTACCGTTAGCAGCATTTCCATTCACAACCAGGATTTCATCAAAGAAAAAGATTTGATGATTGGCGACACCGTACTGGTGGAGCGTGCAGGTGATGTTATTCCGCAGATAGTCAGGTCACAACCCGAACAGCGCACCGGCCACGAAAAGACAATACACTTCCCCAAACATTGCCCGGTTTGTGAAAGCCAACTGTACAAGGAACCAGACGAAGCTGTATGGCGCTGCCTGAATGCAGAATGCGAAGCGCAGGTGGTAGAGCGTATCATACATTTTGTAAGCAAGGACGCCATGGACATCAGGAGCTTTGGAGAGCAGCACATCAGGCGTTTTTACCAGCTCGGTTTGCTCAGGGATATACCCGGCATCTATAAAATCAACTTTGCCGAAATAGGCAAATTGGAAGGCTATGGCGCAAAATCCGTCAGCAACCTGCAACAAGCTGTTGAACAGTCCAAAAAACAACCACTGCACCGTTTGATATTCGGGCTGGGCATCAGGCATGTAGGTGAAACAATGGCAAAAACTTTGGCAAGAGCCGCGCAGAGCATTTTTGATTTGGAGCGCATGACGGAGGATGATTTGATGCAGCTGGAGGATGTGGGTCCAAAAGTGGCGGCGAGCATTGCCGGCTTCTTCGCCAACCCGCACAACGTTGATATGCTTCGTCAACTTAAGCAGCTGGGACTTCAGCTCACGCAAACCCAGGAAGCCAAAGTTTCGGGTGGCGATTTTGCAGGAAAAACATTCTTGTTTACCGGCAGCCTGCAACAATTTAAACGCAGCCAGGCAGAGGAATTGGTAGAAAAAGCCGGTGGGCAAATTTTAGGCGGAGTAAGTATTAAATTGAACTACCTTGTGGTGGGAGAAGATGCCGGTAGTAAACTGGAAAAAGCAAAAAAAATCCCCTCTATCAAAATTTTATCCGAAGAAGACTTCCTTAAACTGCTAAGTCATGATCAGTAAAATTGCAGATGAAAAATGGAAGCATGTAAGTTTTCCTGGTTGGGAAAGCATGCAAAAGAAATATGCCATCAGCAACATGGGCCGAATGGCCAGTTATGAAAAGAATGTTGAGAAGGATGGCACCGTGCTGAAAGGCTCGGAAATTGAAGGCTACAAAGTGTTGCGGTTGCGGGTGCAGGGCAGTTATGTTGCCTTTCTCTTTCACAGGCTGGTTGCAGAATATTTCTGCAAAAAAACCAGCACAGAACATAAACTGGTAATACACCTCAATTTCAAAAAGCAGGACAACCGCGCTGCCAACATTGCATGGGCTACCAAAGAGCAGGTGGCTGATCACAACAAGAACAGCCCTTCTGTAAAAGCATACCGCAAAAAAATGCGGGATGAAACACCTAATATCAAGAAGGGACTTAAACTTACAGTTACCCAGGTAAAGCAGATCAAAGTTTTGCTAGGTAATCCAAAGCGAAAGCTAACACACAAGCAGATTGCTGAGAAATACGGCATCAGCGAAATGGCTATCACCCGCATCAAGCGAGGAGAAAACTGGAGCCATGTGAAAGTTTGAGCAACGCTTGTGACTTTATCGAATTTGTAACGACTGTTTTGTAACCAAAGCAGTCGTTTTTTGATTAAATAGTTTTTCACTTCAAAATTCCGATTTATGCTGCAGCCTGCTACGTCCAGGTTTTTGAAAGACCTGAAAAAGAATAACAACAAGCCATGGTTTGACGCACACCGCGATGCATACACTGCTGCCAGAACAGATTTTGATATGCTGGTAGCAAGCGTGCTGCAGGAAACTTCGAAATTTGACAAAAGTATTTTTCAGTTGCAGCCAAAAGATTGTGTGTTTCGCATCAACAGGGATGTTCGCTTCAGCAAAAACAAAGACCCTTACAAAACCAACTTTGCCATGTATGTTTCAAAAGGGGGAAAGAAGGCGCTGAATGTGGCGGGTTATTATTTTCACTTTGAACCCGGCCAGAGTTTTGTGGCCGGCGGCATGTGGATGCCCATGGCACCTGAGTTAAAAAAAATCAGGCAGGAAATTGATTATTGTTTTGATGAATTCAAAAAAATTGTCCAGGCAAAAAAATTCAAAGACAGTTTCGGAGAACTTGACCGCAGCGAAGGCGTAGTGCTCAGCAGGCCACCGAAAGATTATGATGCCACCAACCCTGCCATTGAATACCTGAAACTCAAGAGTTTTATAGCCATGAAAAAAATAGACGACAAAGCGCTGGCTGAAAAAGATGTGGCAAAAACAATTGCAGGCTACTTTAAAATCATGCAACCACTCATTGAATTTCTAAACAACGCAGTGGCACATGAATAAAAAAAAGGCCAATGGCCTTTTTTTTGTAAGTGGACCTTATCTCAAAAGTGATTGCTAACTACAACGAAGCAAAGAAGGCACAAGGATCACTAAATAAAACACAAGAAAATAAGGCACTGTTGCCTTTGTGCCACCCCGGTGTCATTGTGGTTATTCCAAGACGCACACTTTTAAGAAATGCTCTAGTTTGTCGATTTTTTTGCCAGTAGGTAAATGATGGCTGCAAGGGCCAGCAGCAGAAGAAAGCCCATAAGCCCGAACAACCACAAACCCAGGGCTGCAGCACCTACAACAACTAAGATGAACAACCACAAAGGCATGCCAGCCACAGTTTGATCTTCACCAAAATCTTTTTTCCCAAATAACGATTTCAACTTGTGCCCAAGCGCTTGCCATGCCATTTTGCGGGTGAGGGCACGGTATTGTTTGCGGGCAGCTTTGGTCATGGAGGCACCGGCGACGAGGCCCATCATCAATAAGGCAATTTCGCCCGAAGTGCCTGATTCTGGTGCAGCGTTTGCAGGCGGTGCGGCCTGCTGAATTGTATAAGATGCTAATGACATGATATGAAAAATATTGAGCGGCAAATTAGGAAGTCAATTTGCCGCTCAAGGATTAAAATACTCACGCAGTCTTGATAATTACTTCAGAATACCGCGGGCAATCAGCGATTCAGCAATCTGAATAGCATTAGTAGCGGCACCTTTGCGCAGGTTATCGCTTACTACCCAGCAGTTGAGGGTATTCGGTTGGGTTTCATCGCGACGTATGCGGCCAACAAAGGTTTCATCCCTGTTGTGTGCATTCAGCGGCATAGGATATACCTGGTTGGCAGGGTCATCCTGAAGTACCAAACCCGGCGCTGCTGCAAGAATAGAACGCACTTCCGCGAGGTCGAAATCATTTTCGAATTCAATATTGATGCTTTCGCTGTGGCCGCCCATTACAGGTATGCGAACAGTGGTTGCGGTTACCTGAATTGACTCGTCGCCTATGATCTTTTTGGTTTCATTCACCATCTTCATTTCTTCCTTGGTATACCCGTTTTCCAGGAATACATCAATCTGCGGGATGACGTTCAGGTCAATGGGATACTTGTAAGCCATATCGCCTTCAATTCCATTTCTTTCATTCATCAGTTGGTTCACGGCTTTTACACCAGTACCAGTAACGCTTTGGTAAGTGCTAACCACTACCCTCCTGATTTTATACTTGTCGTGAAGGGGTTTCAACACCAGCACCATTTGAATGGTAGAACAGTTAGGGTTTGCAATTATCTTGTCTTCGGCAGTCACCACATCGGCGTTCACTTCGGGCACCACCAGTTTCTTTGTAGGGTCCATGCGCCATGCCGATGAGTTGTCGATCACCGTGGTACCTGCTTCTGCAAAAAGCGGGGCAAGCCTCAGCGAAGTGCCACCACCTGCTGAAAACAAGGCTACATCCGGCTTTGCTGCAATGGCATCTTCGGCACTCACCACTTTATATGACTTGCCCTTGAAGGTTATTTCCTTGCCAACCGATTTTTCACTTGCTACGGGGATCAGTTCTGTTACGGGAAAATTGCGCTGCTCCAGCACTTCCAGCATTTTAGTGCCTACCAAACCTGTGGCACCTACTACGGCTACTTTCATACTTGTGTTCTTTTAGAATGATGGTTTTTAGTTTAAAAAAAACAGCCTCCCACTTTGGTGGAAGGCTGCTGGTTATTTTTTGCATATACACACAGACATTACCTTCCCCCACCGGATGGTTTCTTTATCTGTTTGGTATGCTTGGTATTTTTCATTGCGGGTGCAAAATAAAAGGTTATGAAAGAGTTGGACAAAAAAATTAAAGTGTGCCTCCCTGGTAAAATGTGCTTGGCAGGAAATTTTCCCTTATGAACTTTTTCCCTTCCATAATCTCCACCATCCTGCTAAAACTCAGTTTGCCAAGGTCATAGCCGCTCGTTTTTACATAACTTATTTCAGGCGCAAAAAGCGATGGATAAAACCCATTGCTTACAGTGAGCATTGCAGCATCCGCAGGAAGGCGCATATTCAGATCGTTCAGGCCTTTTATTACCCCGCACATGATTTCGTCGCTCATACTAAAAATTGCAGTGTACGGCCTTTTCTCTCCTAAAAAATAATCTTTCACTATTTGCCGGGCATCTTCTGCGTGGTCAGCATATCGTATTTCCAGAGGAACATTAGGCGCATGCAGCTGATTATATTCGGTAAAGCCTTTTTCCCGACGAATAGTAATACTGAGATGCGCCTTGCCCATAATAGCAAGGATGGCTTCCCTGGGATTGGCTAACAGTTTTTCAGCTGCTGTCCGCCCCATTTCCATATCGGCAATGCTTATGCGGTTAAAGGAATCTTCCGGCGGAACCGTGTCGAAAAACACAAGGGGAATGTCGAGTGTCTCTAATTTCTTGAAGGGAGCTATATCCTTGGTATTACTGGTGATGGCAATAAATATGCCTGCAGTATGGTTGTACCTGCACAGGCGGAGGTTCTGTTGTTCAATTTCGGGGTCGTTCATCGATTGCAGAATCATGCGGTATACCCAATCCTGCGTGCTTCTTCCTCAATAGCCTGGATAAATGAATGATAGAAGAAATTACCGATTTCGGGTACAATCACACCAAAAATGTTGCTGTGCTTTTTGCGCAGGTTTACTGCAAAGGCATTGGGTTCATAGTCCAATAGGTCAGCAAGTTCCCGCACTCTTTTCTTGGTGTCGGGTGATACATCGGGATGATCCTTCAGCGCCCTGCTCACAGTAGATATGCTCACGTTGAGGTGGTCTGAAATTTTTTTCAGCGTAGCGTTGTTTCTCATATGGCAAGCCTGCAATTAGTCGATGTTCAATGCCTTCCGGACTTCAGTTTCAATTACAAAGTTTGCCGGAAGGCAGAAATGAAAGTTAGTGGAATACAATTTTTTCACCGCAAATAATTTCGCAATCATTGCCACAAACGTTTGCAGAAAAAAAATAGTTTCTTTTTAAGTAATAGTTTCTTCCAATTATAATTTTAAATTAATTTCCTAATCACAAAGGTTGCCATAACGGAACTATTGCTTGCTGAATATGAAGCCCACATTCCACAAACTGAGGCCTGTTTATAGTTAATGTGTATCGCTAACAAGAAGTGATAACAACTAAGGCTGTTTCCCATTTTTTCATATTTAAATTAAACGACCAACAATCTCGCTTATAAAACGTACAATTACGCCCCTGTTGCTGGGGCTGATTGCCGGACTTTTTTGCCTGTCAAATCCGGCATTAGCACAAAACAAGACAGTGACCGGTAAGGTCACCGATTCCCAGAGCGGTGCCAGCCTTGGAGGGGTATCGGTAGTAGTAAAAGGGTCCCCGAGCGGCGCCCAAACAGATGCAAGTGGCAGTTATACTATTTCTGCTGCAGGTACCGCAACACTTGTTTTTAGTTCAGTTGGCTACGTTTCGCAGGAAGTTGCGATTGGTGGACGGAGTGAAATCAACGTATCACTAGTTTCCTCTGCCAGCAATTTGAATGAAGTGGTGGTGGTAGGTTATGGTACCGTTCGCAAGAAGGACCTTACTGGTGCTGTAACTTCCGTGAAATCAAAAGACTTTAACCAGGGTGTGATTTCTGCTCCTGACCAACTAGTACAGGGCAAGGTTGCAGGACTAGAAATCACTAGTAACAGTGGTCAACCCGGATCTGCCACAACCATTAAAATCAGGGGTAATAACTCCATCAGGGCAAACAACAACCCGCTCTATGTGGTTGATGGTGTTCCACTGGATGGCCGCACCGCCAAACCAGGATTGAATTTGGGTGGCGAACTTGGCTTTGGTACAACTCCGGAATCAAACCCGCTGCTGTACATAAACCCCAATGATATTGCACAAATTGATGTATTGAAGGACGCCTCATCGACAGCCATTTATGGTTCAAGGGGCGCCAACGGCATTGTAGTTATTACAACCAAGAAAGGTAGCACTGGCACAAAGCTTGAATTTGGTTCTAACTTCAGCACTGCAGCTGGATTTATGCACAAGTACAAAATACTGACCGCCGATGAATTCAGGACAGAAACCAAACTGAGAAATCTCAATTTCGATTCAAGTTCATCAGTAGATGCCCTAAAAGAAATTACCCAAAACACGCTGAGTCAAAACTATTCACTGGCAATGAGCGAAGGCAAGGATGCTGGCAAATTCAGGGCTTCGTTTTTGGGCTCAAGCACCCAGGGATTTTTGAAGAAAACTTCTTTAGATAAATACCTTGCTTCACTTAATGGGCAGTACAAATTCTTGAACAAACGCCTTTCTATTGACTTTAGCCTCATTGCTGGTCATACGACTGAAAACATGGCCCTTGTGAGTAATACTGCGGGAGCAGGTGGTAACCTGATGTCCTATGCGTTGAACTGGAACCCCACTAAAGCTTTTAAGAATAGCAAGGGACAATACAATCTGATCAGCAATTCGATTCCAAATCCATTGGCTGTGATCGATGGTTATAACGATGTGGCTGACGTAAATGTATTTCTAGGAAACATTGCTGCGGCATACAAGATCACCGATGACTTTGAATACAAGTTTTTGTATGCTATAAACCACGGCGCAGGTGTTAGAAACACAAATATTGATGGCTGCCTCGGTGGCATTCAGGGCGTATCTGGTGCAGGTTTCGCGGCTATCGGCAATGCAGCCCTTAGTTCTCAGACTTTTACGCATACGCTCAACTACAGAACCAAATTGGGAAAGAACCTGAACTTCGATGCGCTGGCAGGTTATGAATATTGGAAGACCGCCTACAGTTCTTCAACTATTTCCGCAACACAGTTCAACACAAATCTGGATCAGAACAACCGCGTTTCTGTGTTGTACACATCAATGTTTCAGAATGCCAAAGTGCAAAATCCCCTCGTGAAAACTGTAGATCCTGATGTGGAACTGCAATCAGTTTTTGGCAGAGTGAATTTCAATATGTCAGATAAATACTACCTCACAGGTACCATTCGTGCAGACTGATCAAGCAAGTTTGGAGAAAACAACAAGTATGGCTATTTCCCTTCAGTTGGTGCACGTTGGCTGATGAGCAACGAGAAATTCCTGAAAGGCAGTAGTCTCTTTACAAGCCTTGGTCTGCGCGGCTCATGGGGCATCACAGGCAACCAGGAGTTTCCGGCAGGAGCATCATTGGAGCAATTTAATTCATCTGCCTACAACTCTTTTGGACAGGTTAATGTGGCCAACCCAGACTTGAAATGGGAAAAAACCACCACCATCAATTTTGGACTTGACTATACATTGCTCAAGGGTAAACTTTATGGCTCCATTGACTGGTACGATAAGAATACCACGGATCTCCTGTTTCAAAGCCAGGCCATTCAGCCAGCACCCGCATCTATTTGCTTCATCAACCTTCCTGCAAAACTCCTGAACTCCGGTGTTGAATTCTCGATTGGTTCCCCAATCATTGCGAAGAAGGACCTCAACTGGGACCTGGGCTTCAACATTGCCTACAACAAGAATAAACTGACTGAATTTAACCAGGCACCCATTGAAACCGGACTGGTAAGTGGCCAGGGTGTTTCAGGCGCTACCGCACAGCGCATTGCCAACAATCAACCGGTGGATGTTTACTACCTGAAACAGTTCAGTGGCTTTGACCGCAATGGACAGCAGATAATTTCTGACAACCCGGCTTATTCAGGTGATCCCAACCCATCTTACTTGCTTGGTTTCAGTACAACACTGGCTTATAAGAAATTAACTTTTAGCCTCAATGGTAGCGGCGCTTTGAATTACCTCATTTACAACAACACTTACAATACGGTTACCAATATCAGCAATTTGCAAAATGGTAAGAATGTTTCAGCATCAATCATTGGGTCGCCGGAATCTATCAACGCTAGCGTAGCTGCATCAAGCCGCTATCTGGAAAGCGGTAGTTATTTCAAGCTTCGCAATGTGTCAGTGAACTACATGTTCGGAAATGTGGGTAAGGCAATAAAAAATCTGAATGTCTACCTGAGTGCGACAAACTTGTTTGCATTTACAAATTTCACCGGCTTTGATCCTGAGGTAAATATTGACAAATCCAATAATGGATATCCTTCCAGGAACATGGAGTATTTGCCCTATCCAACTCCAAGGATAATAACATTTGGATTCAACATGGGTCTCTAAAATTTTAAACGCATTTACAATGACAAAGCATATCAATAGTAAAATACTTTCTCTGGCAATGCTTGGTTCCACCCTGATTTCCTGTACCAAGCTGGACCAGAAGCTAAACAGCGCTCTTACGAGCAATGAGGCTGCAAATGCCCTCGGGGCTAACGGAACACAATTGTTGTTGCAGACCGCTTATAATGATGTAGGCAACCCCTTTGCCGACCCTGGCAATATTTTCGCATTGGAGGAGGTAACAGCCGACGAATGCGTGGTGCCAACACGTGCAGGTGACTGGGACGACAACGGAAAATGGCGTGCACTGAAAAAACACACCTGGGGACCGGATGGTGTTGACATAATTCTCAACGAATTCAATGCACTGAACAAGCTGAATTTTGATGCAACCAATGTGCTGGCTTTCAACCCTACAGCTTTACAGGCCGCAGAAGCAAAATTCCTGAGAGCGATTGCACTGTACCAGTTGTTAGACTTGTATGGCCAGTTCCCAATCAGAAATCCTGGTGAAAGCTTGCTAAATGCTCCAAAAGTCTATTCAGGAGAAGAGGCAGTTCAATTGATCATAAAGGAACTTAATGATGCAGTTACTGGTCTGCCAGCCACAACCACCATTGATAAGGCCAACAAGGATGCTGCCAATTTTTTGCTCATGAAAGTGTATCTCAATCATGGAGCTTTTGTAAACAGGGCTGCTCCTACTTTTTCTAATGCAGACATGCAGAAAGTAATAGACCTTGGAGAGGCCATTAGAACAAGCGGAAAGTATGATTACAGCGCTAATTATTTCGACAATTTCAATCCCACGAACTCCACTACCAAAGAAGGCATTTTTGCTTCCCCCAACTCAGCAGGTGTATCAGTTAACAACAACAGGATTGATAACAGGTGGTGGGCAACACTTCATTACAACCAGTATACTCCAAGGAATCCTCAGGCTGGTTGGAATGGATTTTCTACCGTAGCTGATTTCTATAATTCCTTTGGAGTGAATGGTACTGTTCCCAAACAAACACCGGAGGACACATTGCTGGATCCACGGATTGGCGGAAGGTTCTACAAAGGCAGCACTGACGTTTCCGGTATCCGCCCAGGATTGTTGATTGGCCAGCAATACAACGAAAAGGGCGAAGCACTTAAAGACAGGAAAGGCAATCTCATGAAGTTCGATCCCAATATTGTTGAGGACCTTAAGGAAACCGGTAATGATTTGGAAATAAAAGGAATCAGAGCCGTTAAGTATGTTCCCGATTACTCAGACAATGGCAAGAACTATTCGAATACTGCTGGCAACTGGCTGATACTTTTCAGGTATCCCGAAGTTATCCTGATGATTGCCGAAGCCAAAATGCGTTTGGCCTCACCCGACAATGCCGGTGCATTGACTTTGGTGAATGGACTTCGCAGTCGTCGCGGCGCACCTGCACTCACTTCCATGACCTTGGTGAATACTTCCAGTATAGCAGCACCGAATACCTTACTGGCTGAAAGAGGACGAGAACTCTACTGGGAAGTTGTAAGACGTACAGACTTAATTCGTTTCGGAGTGTTTACCAAAGCATTTCAACTTAAGCCAGCTACTGACAACAAATACCTGGTTTTCCCAATACCATCAACTGCCCTGGCATCCAATCCGAATTTGAAACAGAATCCTGGTTATTGATTGATTGCACAGACCGTTGTTTTTAAAGTATAGAAATGGGAGGGTCACGAAAAATGACCTTCCCATTTTCTTTGACTACGCTGCAAAGAAGGCTCATTAAGCGATGGTTTTCAATGAATTTCCACCAGGAACTATCACAGCAAAAATTGCAATGAGAATTTAACACACAACATACGTTTGCTACACTGACATTCACCGCATAGCAAACCAGCCATTCCCAACTTATCGCTAACTTCCAAATCGAATATTTGCCGCTATTATGTTGCTCATGAGAAAAGGGTTATTCCGGATCGCTTGTTTTTTCTCTGCCTTTCTGTTGTTGTTGTCGTGTGGTAAAACCACCCGTCAATCAGTTAAGTTGTTCCAGGTTATGGACAGTACGGGTATTGTTTTTCAGAACAATGTGGAAGATGATAAATTGAACAACAGTTTCCTGTTCAGAAACTTTTACAACGGTGGTGGCGTTGGTATTGGCGACATTAATAACGATGGTTTGGCCGATGTCTTCATGACCTCTAATGCATCATTCAACAAATTGTATCTCAACAAAGGCAATTTCAAATTTGAAGACATCAGCAAAAGCGCTGGCATCATTGAAGATGATAAATGGAATACCGGCGTTGTGTTTGCAGACATTGACGGCGATGGCTGGCTGGATATTTATGTTTCCAGCTCAGGCCACATGAGTAGCGGCAACCGGAAAAACAAACTGTACATCAACAACCATAATCTCACCTTCACCGAATCAGCTGCAAAATTTGGCCTCGATATTTCAGCGTACACTACACAGACTTCATTTTTTGATTACGACCTCGATGGCGACCTGGATTGCTTCATGATCAACAATAGCCCCATTCCGGTAAACCAATTAGGTTTTGCCAACCGGCGCGACCTGTCGGAAAAAGACTGGCCGGTTGCCAGTTTTCTTAAGGGCGGTGGTGATCATTTGTTCCGTAATGACAATGGCCATTTTAATGAAGTGACC
>JBBIOQ010000015.1:0-282 GCA_037443285.1 Sphingobacteriales bacterium
GCTCGGCGATGCTGGCAAAGCATACGATTTATTCAAGACCATAATAAGACACACTACCCAAACCAATATTGTATACAAGAATGGCGGAGGTGCATACGAAAACCTGCTGACCTGCCATTCACCGTTTCAGATTGATGGTAACTTTGGTTTTACAGCGGCGGTTGCAGAACTATTGGTTCAAAGCGATAATGGTAATTGGAAACAAGGATATGAAATTCAGCTTTTGCCAGCACTGCCCAAAGCATGGGCTAATGGAAAAGTGAAAGGCTTGTTGGCAAGGGG
>JBBIOQ010000015.1:310-25420 GCA_037443285.1 Sphingobacteriales bacterium
AAGATGGGAGTCTTGTAAAGTCAACTTTATACTGTGAGCATGACAAGAAAGTCACCATTTGTTACCAGGGGAAAAGAAAACAACTAAGCATTGCCAAAGGATCGTTGATTTCAATAGATAAAGAATTGAATAAAATTTTCAACCAAACAAAAAAATGAAATTGCATTTTAAGTATCTGGTTGCATGGTTGTGCTGTTTTCCATTGCTATCATTCGCCACAACCTTTACGATCGTAGATAAAGGGGCAAATAGTAGCCTGCAATACTGTGAATCAGAACTGAAGCTTTTTCTGAATGCGGAAAAGGGGTTTACATATACCGATCAATCAAAAAATACTGATTGGATTATTTCGCTTGTAAAAAATCCAACATTCAGGCAGGCGAGTTTTAGTGTTACATCTGCTTTCAAAAAAGGGAAGCAATACATTGAAATAAGCGGGGCCAGTGAAAGTGATCTGCTTTGCGCCACGTATACTTTGCTGGAAAAGCTGGGTTATACATTTGAAATAACCGGTTTCCAGGAGCCAGAGAAAATCAATACTGCTTCAATAAAAAACTATGTCGATACTATTGTTCCTGCAGCAAGGTATCGTGGCATCCGGCAGCACATTAACTTCCCAATGGATATTTCTTCTTATTCCATCGAAGATGCAAAGGAATATATACGCAACCTGGCACGTATGCGATTTAATTTTATCACATTCCACAGTTATCCCGGAATGTGGTACGAGGTGAAACAGAAGGATACCGTTGTTCCTGCCGGCAATTTCTTTTATGCACACCGGCACAATATTCCCAATGATTCCTTTTTCAATAGATACATCCACAACAAGCGAATTTTTTGCATACCTGAAATCGAACCTTTTTATGATAACATTCCTGTGAAAAGTAAGATGGCCGTGCAGTGGCTTCAGGAGGTAATGAAAGAATCTAAAAGGGTTGGAATGAAGGTGCAACTTTCTTTTGAGCCGCGAAGTACATCCACTGATGTGGATTCTACTGTCAAAATCATTACTCAGTTGCAGGCACAATTTCCTTTGGTTGATGGTATTGAAATTATGACCGATGAAGCCGGCGGCTGGGGACCTCAGAACACTGCAGAGGAAACTCGGCAATACCTTGTTTCATTCTTTGGCAAAGATGTTTTGCAGGACACCATGGTTACCAATTACATCTTACCAAAGCAAGCTGATCTGGGTTATATCTATGGGCAAATTGGGCATGCTATCAAAGCAATTAACACCATCAAAGAACGCAAGGTCAAAACAGCTGAATTGAAAATTGGAATTTATTGCGATGGCAAATACAATATTCCTGCCTACTACCTCGCTAAGAAATATGCACCAACCACTGAAATTGCCATCCTTCCTTCACACGGAAGTGCAGGTGTGGCAAAGCACGTGCCTAATCTGATGAAAGAAAAAGGAGATTGGGACAGAACTGATATTTATTCCTGGTTGGAATTTGACGGTATGATGTTTCTGCAACAAAACGGAATTGAAGGCATTTACAATTTGTTGAAATATCGCGAAGATGGATTTCCGGATAAACAGATCAATAGCATTGCCTTCAACCATTGGCGCACGGCGGAAAACAAAATAACAGCCAGGTACGCTGCATTGTCAACGTTGTATGGAGCCATTGAGCCCGCACAATTTTATGTCGATTATGCGCAGAGAATGGGCATTTCCAATCCTGGCACTTTTGCCCGGGCAATGAGTGAACTGGGAGAGGCATTCGATTACAAAAAGTCGAACATGGGTTTTGCCTGGTTGGGTTATTGGAAAAACGGAATCAGGTTTGAGCCAACTGCGGAGTTGCAAACTCAATTAGCATTGTACGAAACCGCCAGGAACGAATTGTCCAAATGCGCACAAGGCAATAAAAACAGCTATGCGTTAAACACAGTGAAATTTCTTGACAATCGTTTGCGGGCAACCATCATTTTCATAAATTCCTATATCAGGCAAAACGATCTAAAGGTCGGCAACCTGTCGAAAGAGCAGTATGCTTCCATATGCAATGAAGTGCTTGGCATTTATGATGATTGCCTGAAGGTTTATGCTGAAATGAGTCCCGACCGTGGTTGTGAAGGCACCTTGATCAACATGTATCTCGGGCCTATGCGTGCTGTTAGAATAAACCGGTTCAACATTGCAGGAGTTCCTATGGAAGAAATACCAGCCATGAATAAGCATTTTGATTCGCCGGCACCACCTATCTATAACAGTAATAACTAATGAGCAAATGAGGAATTCGAATGCTGTTGTTACTAAACAAGCAATAGGCAAAATTTTTTCAATCGTTTTGCTGTTGGGGGGAGTCGTGCCTTTGAAGGTTTTTGCGCAGGACAAGTTTGCGGATATTGGAACCCGCAAGTACAACACACGAATGCATTTGCTGACGGAGCCGAAACCTCCGGTTCTTCCCAATATTAATTTGCCCGTTTCCAACAATCCGGCTGCTGCTTTCAAGCCTGTCAAACCCATGTCAACCAAAGAAGAGTTGTATGCGGAGCTGGCAAAAATGAAAAAGCAGTACGAACCATTTTTACAAAACCTGGCTCCTGTTCCTGCACTAACCAGAACCAAAATTCCGCTGACGAGTTTTGACTGGCGTATAGAAACGCCGGAAGATCTCAGCAACTTTTCAGGCACATTGAAAGGTGAAGGCAAATGGGAACAAGTAAATATTCCGCATTATGGACCGCCATTGGGTCGTGCTGTTACTTATTACTTCAAAACAGTTGATCTGACGCAGGAAGATTTTAGAAAGGGTTGCCTGTTTATCTGTTTTAAAGGTGTTGATTACAAAGCCTCGGTGTTTGTAAATGGCAGGTATTGCGGATCACATGAAGGCTTCTTCGCTTCTTTTGAGTTTGACATTTCTAAAATTGCACACCCCGGTAGCAATACCATTCTTGTAAAAGTGGAAAATGATTTTGCTGCACAAGGTGGTAAGGACGATAAAGGCAATGCAGTTATTGGTGACAAAATATATGCAGCGGCAGGATTGGGTTATGATGATCCTGACCTGGGCTGGCATATTTGTCCTGCAGGTATGGGCATTCAGCAGGATTGCTACATCGAAGCAAGAGCACCGCTGCACATCAACGATTTATTTGTTCGACCGATAGTGGATTCATCTGTTGCCGAAACCTGGGTAGAACTGAACAACTTTGAAGAATACCCGGTAGATGCAACACTGCGCATTTCCATTTATGGACAGAACTTTTCGGAAACTGTGGTAGAGGATATGGAATATATTCCTGCTACCACTTATATCCCCGGAGTTGGTGATTTAGCAAAGCCTGTAGATTGGGAAAAGAAGAAATTGAAAATGGGTTATGGCCCAAATTATTTGCGCATCCCCATCAAATTGAAAAGCTTTCGGCTTTGGGAAACAAATCAGCCATGGCTCTACCAGGTACAGGTGAAGGTGTATGATGCAAAAGGTAATCTTACCGATACACGAGTGCAGCAATTTGGTATGCGCAGCTTCACCATGGATACGGTGAATACGCCTAAAGGAAAAATGTATCTCAATGGAAAAATGATTCGGCTGCGTGGTGCTAACAGCATGGGATTTGAGCAGCAGTCCGTATTCAAGAAAGATTGGAATCAATTGCTGGAAGACTTGCTGCTGGCAAAAATCGGGAACATGAATTACCTGCGTTTTACACAACGACCAGTAGAGACCGAAGTGTATGACCTGTGCGATAAACTAGGTTTGCTCAACCAAACCGATCTGCCATTATTCGGAAGCATTCGCCGCAATCAATTTTCACAGGCAATAAAGCAGGCCGAAGAAATGGAACGATTGGTTCGCAACCATCCTTCTACCATCATGGTTACATATATCAACGAACGATTTCCCAATGCTGAAGGAAATCCGCAGCGTAGTTTGAATACTGCCGATGAATACTATCGTTTGTTTGCGGCATTAGACCAGGCAGTGTTATTAAACAATCCGGATCGAGTAATCAAAGCAGGCGATGGTGATTATGATCCGCCTTCGCCCGGCCTTCCTGATAATCACTGTTACAATACCTGGTACAACGGGCATGGTTTGGGCTTGGGTAAAATGTACAAGGGCTACTGGCAACCCGTAAAGCCAGGTTGGATGTATGGTTGCGGTGAATTTGGTGCAGAAGGATTGGACCCATTGAATGTGATGCAGAAATATTATCCTGCAAGCTGGTTGCCGAAAAATAAAGCGGAAGAGGCAAGCTGGAATGCAAATCGCATTGCTTTGTCGCAAACGCATCGTTTTCATTACATGTGGTACAACACACAACACACGCTGCAGAACTGGATTGATGCGAGCCAGGATCACCAGGCATGGGCGATGAAGTTTGTAGCCGAAACTTTCCGTCGTGATCCACGAATGGTATCATTTGCCGTGCACCTGTTTATTGATGCATGGCCGGCAGGTTGGATGAAAGCTATCATGGATGTTGATCGCCAGCCAAAGAAAGCCTACTTCGCTTACCGCAATGCATTGGAGCCATTGATGGTTTCCATTCGCAGCGATCGCAATCAATTCTTTGTTAGTGAAGAAGCCGCATTCGAAGCATGGATCAGCAACGACATGAACAATGCTCCTGCGGGTTATAAACTAAAATACCAAATAGAAAAGGACGATAAAGTAGTGATGGCAAATGAGGTACCTGCAACGATACCCGTTAATAGTGCTCAGTTCCAGGGTTTTCTGAAATTCAAGACACCGGCTGTAAAATCAAGAACAGCTTATATCCTGCGAATTGCATTGGTTGATGAAAACGGGAATAGTAAAAACCAGAATGAATTTGCCTTTGAAGTATTTCCAAAGCCTGTGATTTCAACAAAGCAGGTGTATGTAATGGGTGAAGCCAATGGCGTTGCATCTCAACTATTACAACAGGCACAGTACAAACCAACATCTACATTGGAAAAAGCTGATGTGATTTTGGTAGATGACTTTGCTGTATACAAAAGCATGGAACAAAAGGTGAATGAATTGGTGAAGAAAGGAACAACGGTTGTCTTTTTTGAACTTCCTGCCAATAAATACGAGGTAGCTAATACCAACCTCACCATTGAAAGCAACAGCATGGGCGATTATTATTTTGCTTCTCCCATGTCGGGGCACCCCATCGTGAAGGATAATCAGCCATTTGATTTTAGAATGTGGTACAACGGAAAGGATGGGTATATATCCCCGTTCCTTGCTAATACAATATCAGCGCTTGATTGGAAGCCAATTTTGATAAGTGGTAATTCGAATTGGCTACATGAAAAAGGAACTGTAATGGCATCGGCAGAGCTCAATTATGGCAAAGGTGTGTTCCGAATCTCCGAAGTTCAGTTGCTCGATCGCTTGCAATACAACCCTACTGCATTTGATTATTTTGAAAAACTGATAAATGACTAATTGGTGCCAAAATTCAGGGTGTTTTTTTGAGAAAAACCAGCAAGCTTCCTATTAAATATTAAATCAACTTTATGCTTACCGAAAAAACATTTTTTGCAATACTTCTTTGCCTGTTTGTGGTAATTGGCCGGGTATCAGCGCAAAAAAGGGAATCTCAGCCGCCAAACATCATCCTCATTTTTGTGGATGATTTAGGCTATGGTGATCTAAGCAGTTATGGGGGAAAAGTACCAACACCCAATATGGACAGAATTGGTAAAGAAGGCGTCAGGTTTACGGATTTTTATGCGTCAGCTCCCGTATGTACACCTTCACGTTACGGGTTATTAACCGGTCGGTATCCCCAACGTTCGAAACATGAACTGATCAATGCATTGATGCCATTTGACAAAAATTATTTAGATACAAGCGAACATACGATTGCCTGGTATTTGAAAAGGCAGAACTATCGAACAGGAATTGTGGGCAAATGGCATTTGGGGATAAAAGATTCAGCAACGCGGCCTTCACAATATGGTTTTGATTATTTCAGCGGTTCGTTGGGCGGTGCCATTGATTATTTTAATCATGGTTATGGCAATATGGGCACAGACTGGTATGTAAACAACAGGTTTGAAAACCAAATGGGTTATGCAACCGATTTACTAACCAAATATGCTATTGATTTTATCAAATCCACGAAAAATGCCCAGCCCTTCTTTTTATATCTGGCCTACCACGCACCTCATTACGGAAAAACGGATTCAAGCCGGATTCAACCATATACCCTTTCGCTTGGCCAGTCTGATTATAAGGGTTACAAAAACATAAATAGTTTACAAGTGCCGGAAGCCTATCTGAAACGAGTTTCTTTTATTAAGGACTCCAATCAACGGGCATATGCTGCGATGTTGACCGCCCTTGATGATAATATAGGGAAATTGCTTACATGGTTGGAGAAGAAAAACATGCTTGAGAATACTGTCATCTGGTTTATGTCCGACAATGGCGGTTATTCCATATCGTTGAATGCCTATGCCAGTAATGGTGCACTGAGAGGGGAAAAAGCACAAGTATGGGAAGGAGGAATAAGAGTGCCTGCTATGTTAATGTGGGGCAATCATATAAAGGCCGGAATCGACATTCAGTATCCGCTATGCAATATTGATGTTTTGCCAACCTTGCTTACCCTTGCAGGGTATCGTGAAAAACTTCCCGAAACCCTTGATGGTATGGATATAGGACCGGTTCTTAAGAATCAGCAAACAAAGGAAAGGGGTTTATTCTGGAAGTATGTTAATCAGACAGCATATCGGCTTGGCGATTGGAAACTGGTTAATGGTACGGAGCTATACAACCTTAGGCTTGATATGGAAGAAAAGAATAATGTAGCTGATCGGTATGCAGATAAGGTATCGGAATTAAAAGACCTTCAGCGAAAAAAGGAAGAAGAGATCAGGGCTGAAAGGGAGCGAGTTTCCGGAAATTGATCGATATAGATAGTACCGAAGGGACTTAGTAAAGGCGGTCTTTATTGGACAGATGGCAATAATTTCTTATTAAATAGTTATGAATAATGAATATGAGTATTTGTATGAAGCGGATTAAGTTATATTCTATTTCGCTTATGATGCTGCTTTCCGGTTTAATGGTATCAGCACAAGAAACCGGAATTAATGAATTGCGGCAAAGGGAATTTTCAAAGCGTAACGGACTACCCAACTTTTTTTCGAAAGCCATGTATGGCGATTCCGTAAAAGTAGCTTACCTGGGAGGAAGCATCACAGCCCAGGAAGGATGGCGGGTGTACTCCTTCAATTGGTTCAAAGAGCAATTTCCAAAAGCTACCTTCAAACAGATAAATGCTGCTATTGGTGGAACAGGCTCCGATTTTGGGGTGTTCAGGCTGCAGGATCATGTGTTGCAATACAAACCCGACCTGGTGTTTGTGGAATTCGCAGTAAATGATGGCAGCACGGCATCCGATAAAATCATCCGCTCGATGGAAGGGATAGTGAGGCAGATTTATGAAGCCAACCCGTACACAGATATTTGTTTTGTCTACACCATCAAAGCCGATTACCTGGAAACAGAACAGCATGGCATGTTGCCTAATTCGGCCATGAATATGGAAAAAGTAGCTGACCATTATGGCATTCCCTCCATCAACTTTGGATTTGAAGTAGCAAGCCATGTGAGCAACAAGCAATTGATTATGGCAGGAGATACAAAGGAGAAGGATGGCGTAAAAGTGTTCAGCCGTGATGGTGTGCATCCCTATCCTGAAACAGGTCATATTATTTATCATACTGTTTGGAAGCGATCATTTGAATCTATGATTCCGGCTAATTCGCCTGCGCTGCAAAAGCACAAACTTTCCAAACCACTTGCTGCCGATTATTTTGCCAATACCAAAATGATTGATGTGAAAAATGTGCAGATGAGTGAACACTGGACATTGATGAACCTGAAAGAGAAATCGCCTTTCTCGCAGTTTGGCAATTATCTTCAGTTCATTGGAAAAGCAGCCCAATCAGGCGAAACATTGACTGTTCGGTTTAAAGGCCGTGCCATTGGCGCATACGATGTGATGGGACCCGATGCCGGGCGTGTGGTGGTGGAAATAGACGGGGCAGTGAAGGATACCGTTTATCGTTTTGATGCGTATTGCACCTACCGGCGAATGAATTACTTCGTGATTGATGGACTTAAAAACAAAAAACACAAAGTAGTATTCCGAACACTGTGTGAGCCTTTTGACAAAGCGGCAATTTTGGCTAAAAGAAAGGAGGTGATAAAGAATCCAGATGATTACAAAGAGAATAACTGGTATGTAGGAAAAATACTGGTAGATGGAACTTTGCAACACTAATCACAAATAGTACAACTGAAACAAAATCGTCCGTTGACCCAATGTCATTGTTGCTTGAAGTCAGGAGGATATGTTAACGCAATTGGATTGAATAATAATAATTATGAAGTACCTGCTTGCTCTTTTTATGATTACACTTTATGGATTTTCACTGAAAGCCCAAACGAATATTGTTGAACGGCTGAAGTTGAAAACAGATACCAGCCATTTCTTTCAATATACTCTGCATGACTTTGTGTACAATAATCGTGCTTGTAAAATTGTACTCCCCAAAAAAGCAGCAAAGGGGAATCCATGGATTTGGCGTGCACGATTTTGGGGGCATGAGCCACAAACAGATACTGTTTTGTTGAGCAAAGGTTATCATCTTGTTTATTGCGATGTTGTGGAGTTATTTGGAAATGCAGAAGCCGTAAGTATTTGGAATGCATTTTATAGCCTTATGCAAAAAGGAGGACTCGCAAAAAAAGTAGTGTTGGAAGGCATGAGTCGGGGTGGCTTGTATGTGTATAACTGGGCATCTGAAAATCCCAAAAAAGTGGCGTGTATCTATGCTGATGCCCCGGTGTTGGACATCAGAAGCTGGCCTGGTGGGCTTGGTAAAGGTCCGGGCTCCGCGGCCGAATGGGAAGCCTGCAAGAAGGCGTGGAGTCTTAACTCAGATGAAGATGTCAAAAATTTCAAGGGAAACCCGTTGGATAATATTGAAAAAATATTGAGAGGTAAATATCCTATGCTTCATGTATGTGGCGATGCAGACGAGGTTGTGCCAATGAGTGAGAACACAGATTTGTTTGAAGCGAAAATCAGGGCACAGGGTGGCAATATAACAGTGATCAGAAAACCCGGTGTAGGACATCATCCGCACAGTCTTGCTGACCCTGCTCCAATTGTAAAATTCATTGAACAGAATTATAAGTATTGAATGGATGGAAAGATAACTGTCGGTTGAATCAATGAACGCTGCACGGTTATCAATAGTTGCGAAATAGATTTCTCATAAACACTTTTTGAATTATTTCCAAAGCTTGGCTATAGCGAGCTGATTTTAAATCTCCAACACAACAGGAAAAATAGAAAAGGCATCATGTATAAAATAATCGCATTCTCTTTTTGCTCTTTCGTGTTTGCGCAATTTGTGAATGCGCAAGCCAATAAAAAAGTTTCATCACCCGATGGCAAACTTCAGTTTGCATTTAGTTTGTCAAATGAAGGAGTACCCGGGTACAGTGTCGCATATAACCAGGCGCCGGTTGTTCTTGCTTCAGCATTGGGAGTGAATGGATGGGACAAAGGATTCGTGTTGTTGGATGCAACTCCATCAAAGCAAGACACTGTGTGGAAGCCGGTTTATGGCGAACGAAATTCAGTGAGGGATTATTACAACGGAATGACCTTCACGTTAATTCAGGGGAATAATGAAAGAAGAAAAATGCAGGTGCAGGTTAGGGCTTACAATGAAGGCATTGCATTCCGTTATTTTTTCACTGAACATCCGGCTGGTGGCATGGATGTCAGCATTGGCAAGGAGTATACCAGTTTTGTGATGCCAGAAGGAACAAAGGCTTGGTTTACTGATCATGCTCAAGGTTCTTATCAGCTGCTGCCACTCAAAAACTGGCCCGGAGAATCGGAAAGGCCGTTGACTATGCAACTGCCCGGTGGTAACTACGTAGCCATTGGCGAAGCAGGTATGGTGGATTATTGCAGAACAAAATTTTCACTTGATACCAGCCATGCAAGCACCATTGCCTGCAGCATGTACGACAAGGTGGAACTCACTACTCCGTTTGCTACTCCCTGGCGTGTGATTATGGCTGCGACAAAAGCTGTTGATTTACTGGCGCACAATGATATTTACCTGAACCTGAATGAGCCTTGCAAAATTGAAAACACTTCATGGATAAAACCCGGGAAGGTGATGCGTGAAATTTCGCTGTCTACAGCAGGAGCCAAAGAACTAATTGATTTTGCAGTGAAGCGTCACTTACAATACATTCATTTCGATGCTGGTTGGTATGGATTTGAATACACTGCAACATCCGATGCAAGTCGCGTAAATGTTGACCCGCGCCGCAACCCGAAGAATGACCTCGATATGAAAGAAGTTATTCGTTATGGCAATGAAAAGGGTATTGGTGTTTTCTTGTATGTAAACCAACGGGCACTGGCACAACAGTTGGACCAGTTACTGCCGTTGTATCATTCATGGGGTGTTAAAGGCATCAAGTTTGGTTTTGTGCATGTGGGCTCACATCGCTGGACTACCTGGCTACATGAAGCCATAAAGAAATGCGCACAGTATGAATTGATGGTAGATATTCACGATGAATACAGGCCAACGGGTTTCAGCCGTACCTATCCCAACCTGCTTACGCAGGAAGGCGTTCGCGGCAATGAAGAAATGCCTGATGCCACCAACAGTACGATTCTTCCCTTCACCCGTTTTATTGCAGGAGCGGCCGACCATACCATTTGCTATTACCATCGTCCTGAATTGAAACCTCAACTGGCAGCAACACAGAATGCAAGAGTGATGAAAACCACTTCAGGACACCAACTTGCACTGGCAGTTGTGTTCTACAGTCCATTGCAGTTTTTGTATTGGTACGACAAGCCACAGGATTCACAGGATGAACCTGAACTGGAGTTTTTTGATCATGTACCTACTGTATGGGATGATACTAAAATTGTTGATGGATCAATTGGTGAGTTTGCTGTAGTGGCCAGGCAAAGCGGCAATGAGTGGTTTGTGGGAGCCATTACAAACAACAATGCCCGTGAAGTGAATATTCCACTGAACTTTCTGCCCGCCGGAAAAAAATTTACAGCTTCGGTTTATTATGATGACCCTGCTTCCAAAGTGCGCACCAAAGTTTCTATCAAAACCATAGAAGTGAACTCGAAGACAGTGCTGCCTGCAAACTTGATTCCATCGGGCGGGCAGGCTATTTGGATAAGGCCGGTTCAATGATTTGGGTGTCAAACTTCATTGCGTATTTAATCGTGCCGTTGGGGCTAACGGTTTTGCCGCAGGAATTTTTTTCAATTGTTGGGTGCAAAAGGAATCAAAATTTGCAGTTTGGATGAGCGTTGTGAGGCAGATTCAATTACTTTCAGAAAAAATTTGCAGACTATGAAAATTTCAAAATTCCTGATGGTTGCAATGCTTGCTTTTTTCACCATCAGTGCAATTGCCCAGGAAACGGGAAAGGGCAAAGAAAAAGGCGAAAAGCAAAAATCAGAAAAGACCTATGTATGTCCCATGCACAAGGATGTGACCAGCAGCAAGCCTGGTAAATGTTCCAAGTGTGGTATGGATTTGAAAAAAGTGGAAAAGAATGAGAAGGAGGGTGGCGAATATTTTTGCCCCATGCACCAG
Organism: Sphingobacteriales bacterium; assembly: GCA_037443285.1. Lineage (GTDB taxonomy): Bacteria > Bacteroidota > Bacteroidia > Chitinophagales > Chitinophagaceae > Phnomibacter. The sequence goes on from JBBIOQ010000015.1 coordinate 11,955, forward strand.
GAGGTAACTAGCGACAAGCCCGGCAAGTGTTCAAAGTGTGGTATGGAACTTAAGCACCGCGAAAAGTCAGAGAAGGAAATGGCTGAATACTATTGCCCTATGCACAAGGATGTTACCAGCAACAAACCCGGCAAATGCTCTAAGTGCGGCATGGATTTGAAAAAGAAGGAATAAAAATTTGCTTCAACTTGTTACAACAACGCCTCACTTGTTTTGTGAGGCGTTGTTGTTTTATGCAAGAAAACCATTCCTAATAAAGGTCAAAAAGTAATCGTCAGGCACGGATTGTTTCCATCGTTTCACGCATCATAGCAGCGCCTTTTTGCATGGCCAATTGGTTGGCAGGAAGCGTATGATGATATTTCTCGGGCAGCACTTTTTCCAATGCCTTCATAATCGATGAAAGGGGAATGATTGGTCTGCGTTCGAGATAGGCCCCCAGCATGATCATGTTCATCAGTCTTGCATTCTTCATTTGCAATGCTGCATTGGTGGCGGCTATGCCAGCAATTTCAATTTCATGCGATTGAAATGGATGAAGGATATTGCTTGTATCGTACAACAATAGCCCGCCCGTTTTTACACGATGTGCAAATTTGTCCATCGAAGGTTGGTTGAGCAGGATGGCTGTATCAAAGGTGGAAACAATTGGCGAACTAATGGGCTCATCAGAAAGGATGGTAATGCAATTGGCTGTGCCGCCACGCATCTCAGGACCGTAAGATGGCATCCATGATATTTCTTTTCCTTCCACCATGCCTGCATAGGCCAGTGTCATTCCCAGCGACAGTACGCCCTGTCCGCCAAATCCTGCAACAACAAGTTCTTCCAACATGGTTTTATTCCTCCTCAATTATAGCGCTGCACGCAATACGCTGTGCGCTGCACGCTACACGCTTAACGCTTTTGTCATTCTCCTTTAACTCGCACCAAATCTCAAATCTCAAATCTCAAATTTTGAATCTGAATCTGAATCCAAATTTCTTCAAGCCTTCGGCACTTTCACATCGCCCAGTGGAAATGTGTGCACCATTTCTTCATCAATAAATTTTGAAGTTTCAATGGGTGTCATCTTCCAGTTGCTTGGGCAGTTGGCCAGTATTTCCACCAGGCAGGTGCCTTTGTTTTGCTGTTGGTATTTAAATGCATTCAGCAATGCCTTTTTTGTGCGGCGAACAGCATTCGCACTGTTTACAGCCTGTCGTGTAACATAATAAGCACCCGGAAGATTTGCCATCAGTTCGGCCACTTTTATGGGAGCGCCGTACATATGTGTGTCTCGCCCAAAAGGACTTGTGGTTGTTTTCATTCCCTCCAATGTAGTGGGTGCCATTTGGCCGCTGGTCATGCCATACACGGCATTGTTCATAAACACAATCAGGATGTTTTCGCCGCGGTTAATGGCATGCAGTGTTTCTGCAATGCCAATAGCAGCAAGGTCGCCATCGCCCTGGTAAGTGAATACAAATTTGTCAGGCATTAGTCTCTTAACTGCAGTAGCCACAGCGCATGCACGGCCATGTGCTGCTTCCTGCATATCAATGTCCATATAGTCGTATGCAAACACAGAGCAACCCACCGGGGCAATGCCAATCGTTTTTTCCTGGATGTCCATTTCTTCCACTACTTCCATAATCAGCTTGTGTACCAGGCTGTGCGCACAGCCCGGACAGTAGTGCATGTTTACATCCAGCAGGGTAGAAGGCCTGTGGTAAACCACATCATATTCTTCCTGCTTGCATTCGGGCTGCGGCAACAGCATTACATCTGTTTCGGGCAGCACTTGCGTTTCACTGAGCATGGCTTTGTTGTATTAGTTTTTCCAAATGCGCTTCTATTTCTTCGGGCGTGGGAAGCATGCCTCCCATTCTTCCGTAAAACTCCACTGGCACTTTTCCTGCCACTGCCAACCTTACATCTTCCACCATCTGGCCTGCATTCAATTCAACACTCAGCATGAGTTTTGTTTGACCGGCCAGTTCATTCAACCATTGGTATGGAAAGGGGAACAGCGTGATGGGACGCAACAGTCCCACTTTGTAACCCTTGCTGCGTGCAATGTCCATGGCTTTGTGGCAAATGCGTGCACACAGGCCATAGGCTACAAACAGGTATTCGGCATCTTCCGTATTCACTTCTTCAAACCTTACTTCATGACGACGCATTTCCTCAAATTTTGCCTCCAGCTTCTGGTTGTATACCTCCATTTGCTCGGGCTGAATGTGCAGCGATGTGATGAAGTTGCGGTTCCTTGTTTTGGGCTTACCGGTGGTGGCCCAGGGCTTGTCTATTTTCTTTGCAGTAAATTTTCCGAACTCCACTTTTTCCATCATTTGCCCAATAGCACCATCAGAAAGAATGAGCACGGGATTGCGGTATTTGTCCGCCAGTTCAAAACCGAGGAAAACAAAATCGGCCATTTCCTGTACGGATGATGGAGCCAGCACTAACAGTTTGTAATCGCCATGTCCACCGCCTTTTGTTGACTGGAAATAATCGCCCTGACCGGGTTGGATGGTTCCGAGTCCCGGGCCTGCCCGGTTCACATTTACAATGAGGCAAGGTAGTTCAGCACCTGCCATGTAGCTGATGCCTTCCTGCATCAGGCTGATACCCGGCGATGAGGAAGAGGTCATTACACGAAAACCCGCACCAGCAGCACCGTATACCATGTTAATGGATGCTACTTCACTTTCAGCTTGCATCACCAGGCGATCGTGTTTGGGCATTTCCCTTGCCAGGTATTCCAGCACTTCCGATTGCGGGGTAATCGGGTATCCGAAATAGGCATCGCAGCCCGCCTGAATGGCCGCTTCGGCGAGTGCCTCATTTCCTTTCATTAATTTAATTTCCATACCAGTTGAATAGTAGTTTCAACAATGCGCCGATGTATTAGGCATTATCATTGCCGGCGCCTATTACAGCTTGTTGCAAGGCTTGTCGAAGGTCGGCAGGAGTAATATTCTCACGCTGTTTGTTCGGATGGGTGCGGTATACCGTTATCACTGCATCGGGGCATACCAGGGCACAGTTTACACAACCTGTACACAAATCGTTGTTGGCAATGATGTAACGGTAGCCTTTAATGTTGATGGTGTCGCTGAGCGAAAGTGCATGCTCTTTGCAGGCAGTCGTACACAATTCGCATCCTTTGCATTTCTGTATATCAATTTCCACCCTGCCTTTTACTTTACGCTCCTTGAGCGATGCGGGTGATGAAGATTGTACTTCCATGTTGGCAAGCATTTAGGTTTCGGAAGACGATGCAAATTTACTCGGTACCCATGCGGTATTTTCGCTGAAATATCATAGGTCAACATGACAAAAGTCACTTTTGCCGTGGGTGAAAAAATCGATAAGCAAACCTGGCTATTCAATGAAATGTTTAGGCGATGAAAGCAACGCTTCCGTAGTTGGAAAGAAGGGCAATGTTTCCTTGCTGCGCTATTGTGGTTATCCTTAATTTCAAACCCTTTATCCAACTTTAAAACATGAGTACAGAAACTGTAAAACATCCCGATCCCACCGCCCTTGGTTTGTTTGGCCTTGCCATGGTTACACTGGTTGCTTCCACCCAAAAACTGGGCATTACACAAGGCACAGCCTATGTGTTACCCTGGGCTATCTTTCTAGGTGCCATGGCACAATTGGTGGCCGGGATTTTTGATTTCAAAAAAGGCAATGCCTTTGGAGGAACTGCATTTATTGCTTATGGGTTTTTCTGGCTGGCAGTGGCCATGTCGTGGCTCATCAGCCTCGGCGCATTGGGGTCATCGCTAAAGCAAGCCTTCGATACAAAACAACTGGGCTTTGCTTTTGTGGGTTATCTCGTTTTTACCTTGTACATGACGGTGGGTGCTACGCAAACCAACAAAGTGCTCTTCCTGATTTTTGTATTGATAGATTTCTTGTTTGCGGGCCTGTCCATTTCATTGCTTTCTGCCAATGAAGGATTCAAAGAATTTGGCCATCAAATGGCAGCCTATTCGGAATTGTTTATCAGCATTGCATCGTTTTATCTTTCTGCTGCTTATGTGTTCAATATCCAGTTTGGCAAAACACTGCTGCCTGTGGGAGGAAAAGTCTTTCAATTTAAAAGTTGAGATACAAAAAAAGGCGGCAGACATATAGCAGGCAAAACTTTACTTTGCCGCAATAGCGCAATATGAAAATCAGGATCGTATACAACAGGGACAAGGTGCTGCAGGCGTTGCGGTATCATTTTATTTCACGCAGAGAAATAAAACTGCTGCTGATAGTTGTGAATGTTTTTGCCATATTTTCTGCAGGCCTGTTTGCATTCAAAGTCATAAGGCCACTGCCTTTCTTAACCAGCTCTTTGCTTTGGTTTTTACTGATGCTCACCTTTTGGTTCTGGTTGCCACGCATGATTTACAGACGCAGCCAGACCTTTCGTGAAACCATTGACATGTCGCTGCGGAGCGAAGATATTTTGATTGAAACTGAGCGTGGTTTCACTACCTGGAACTACAACAAGTTTGCCTACTTCATGGAAAGCCCTTATTTCTTTCACTTGTATATCAACGACAAATCGTTTTTTCTTTTGCCCAAAGATGCCTGCGAAGACACAATGGCTGTAAGACACTTGCTGCAGGAAAAAATGGAGAAGCGATAATTGGTTTTGTGCTGCAGAAAAAAATCCCATCATGATTGGTGGGAATTTTTTTGTGGTTGCTTTTCCATCAAATGTTTAGTCTCTGAAGAGTGGCAATGCCCTTTCGAGCACGCCTTTATACTGTTCACCAATTGGAATCTGCTGGTTTTTGAGATAAACCAGTTCGTGGTCGAACTCTTTGATACGGTGTAGCGCAATAATGAATGATTTGTGCACCCGCACAAAATGATTTGAAGGCAGCAGTGATTCCAAACGCTTAAGGTTCATTCGCACAATGTGGAATTTTTCTTCTGTGTAAATGCGCAGGTAGTTTCTGTCGCTCTGGATGTATCGTATGTCGGAGTAATTGATCCTGACATACCTGCCATCGGTCCGCACAAAAAAGAAGTCGTGGTTCAATGTTGTTTCCATACACTCGCTTTCTACATGGTCCGCACATTGCAAAGCTTAGAATGTTTTACTGCAGTGCTACTGTAAATGATTCATCCTTCGGAGGCAGGCACTCCCGGTCGTTGCAGAGCATGTATTCTACTGTACCTGCAAGGTTAGTTTTCACAGCAGCTTTCATTTTTACTACCTGCACAAAATCAACCTTGCCCTGGTACTGGTGTACATCTACTCCAAATATTTCTTCATGCTTTTTTTCCATGGATCCCACTTCTTTCACTTTGCCTTCCATTGTGAGCAGCGGGTTGCTGGTAAAGGTGAATGCCGTTGGCACTGGTCCGCCATCGGGCGTTGTTTGAGAATAAATATGCCAGCCCTTGTCGACCAACGCTGTCATGTGCACCTCGTATTTGCCACTTGCAAGTTTCTTGGCACTGTAGCTCCACTTAACAGGGTTCTTTACCTGTGCGAATAGTGCAACAGGCGCTAGCAACGCAAATGCGGCAAATAGAAAAATACGTTTCATACTCATTGAATTATTTACGATGAAATTAGTACCTAAAAGCATTCATTGGAGTTAAAGCAGGGTTAGGTTTTGGGTGAGTTGCTGGCGTAAAAGCTTAATGGTTACTTGCGCTTTGCAGCTATTCACCTTTACCTCACCCCGCTTGCTGAAAATCTCCAATTAGTCAAAGGGCTATCATTATTTTCTTATTGCCCGCCATTTGTCTCAGCGGTTTCTTCTTTTGCCTTCTGGCCCTGGATCAAATCTTTTTGCTGGCGCATAATGTTTTGGAATTCAGGATACGAAGGTCTTGGAAGTTGTGCATCAATAAAATTTCCCTGGGGGTCAATGAATATGAAGCGAGGAATGCCAAACACGAGGTAATCCTTATTGAATCCTTTTGTTTTGTTGTTGCCTACCCAAAGCTGATGCCCCGTCATGCCTTTTGACTCAACGTATTTACGCCAGCGTGTAGAGTCGTTGTCAATGCTAATACTCAGGAATACAATGTTTTTTCCTTCAAAATCCTTTTCTGTTTTTTTAACATAGGGAATTTCGGCAACACAGGGTTTGCACCAGGTGGCCCAACCGTCTATCACCACATATTGGCCCTTGAAATCGGAGAGCATGTGCTGGTTACCCTTGGCATCAAATGCTACAAAGTCAGGTGCTGGGTTGCCCTTTGCCATTTGCTTGCGGACGAGCAATGTATTATTGATTTCAGCCTTCAGGCTATCGGAGGAAGCGATCTTGTTGAAGTCCGTCACACAACTCTGAAACCATGGCTCTGTGGCACGTATATTATAGCGGTCCAGCATTTCATACATCATAAAGTCGCGTAGTTCATTGGAGGTGAAAATGGATTTGTAGCATTCGTACTTCTGGGTGAACTTATCAGCATCAGTTGGTTTAATGCCTTTGTTGTTTTTTGCAATGATGTATTCAGTGTATATGGAAATCATCTGCACATAGTTCGGGTTGTCTTTGTTTGCTAACACGCCGAAGGGCAGGTCTTTTTGAAAATCGAAATAGTGCGGGTCGCTTTCAAATACTGCCAGGATGCTGTCATTTTTGTGCCTATTAATCTGGCTCTGTGCATAATACCATTTCATGCGAGCCATGTTGAATTGCTGATTCTGTATTTCATGCTGCACATATTCATTGGGTACATAGGGCAATTTGTCCAGGGTGTATTTTTTGCGAAGTTCATTCAGGGCCTTGTCGTAGGTGTTCAGGTAGTCGAGCAATGAATCCTTTGGCGCACGTTGCATTTTCAGGTAAATGGTATTGAACTTGGTGTTGAACGCCAGTTTGTCTGCATAGTACCTGCATGCTTCACTTCCGTATCCGGTCACCTTCAACGTGTTTTCCTTATCCTTGGCATCCACGTAAAGGTTGATATTGAATCCATTGCTGATGAGAAGGTCAAATTTGTCGGGGCGTTCGGGTACCACCAACGTGCTTGCGCCTGCCTGCACGCCTTCATTATGGGTTTGCTTGAAACTGTAGTTTACACGGTAGACCTGCAGCGTGTTTGGCTCATTGGTTTTGAAAGTGAATGCACCATTGGCATCGAGCTGAACGGTATCTTTTTTGGTGACTGGTTGGATGGCTCTTTCAATAACCACGTAAGCCATCGGGGCATTTTTGATAGTGCCGGATATGACTGCATAATCTTTTTGTTGTGCCAGCAAACTTGTATTGCTTAGCAAAGCAACCATAGATGCAGAGGCCAAAATTCTTTTCATGTGACTGTATTTTTTGTTGGTTTTGTTTTTTTATTGGTTGTCTTTCATAGCTGGGTTGTAGGCCAGAATCTTCGGAGGTATTTTCAATGTAAGCCGCTCAGGCCGCAGGGTGTAGGTGTCAGCATCGAGTTGGTGTTTGCCATCCAGGTTGTTGAAAGTGGCGTCGTTGGCAAGTCTGCGCATATCAAACCATCGCATTCCGGTTCCTGCAAATTCACGCTGGCGTTCGTTGAGTATAAATTTGATGAAATCGTTTTGTGAAAGCGATGGAACCGTTGCGCTTGCTGCAGGCATACGCATTTTGCGCAGCGTTTCCACATCTTGTTTTGCGCCGGTGAGGTCGTTTGTACGGGCCTTGCATTCAGCAAGCATCAGGTAAAGGTTGGGAAGGCTGGAGCCCCAGTTGACAGCAGTGGGAGAGTTGCGTTGTGTACCCGGTAAAGTGATGGTGCCGTTTTGTTGATTCTTGTTGTAGAAGAATCGCAGGCGCAGGTCATCGGAAGCAAAAAGGTTGAGTATATTTTGCTTTACATACAAACAGTTACGCTGGATGACAGAAGTTAGTGGCATTTGCTTCACATAAATATTCTCTGTGCTGTTGAACATGTTGGGATGGCCCGATGCACCGCGCCAAGGTGCAGATGGACTGTACCAGGAGTTCATGGTAGTGTTGTAATTGTAGAGTGCAAATGGAACAGCAGTATTGCTCAGGTTGTTCTGGCAATTCTTCAGTGCTGTCAGGGCATTGGCATAATCTCCCATTTGAAAATACACCTGGCCCAACATGAAATACCCGCCTGCCTGTGATAAGCGAAGCCTGCTAATGGTTTGTGCTGATAACTGTGGTATACTTTCGGTTAGTTCGGCAATAACAAAATCATACACCTCTTTTACAGTTGCCCTCGTAAAATTTGTCTGGCCAACATCGGCCTGTGTAACAATGGGTACACCTGCATAGGTTGATGCTGTAGCTGCATTGTAAGGAATGCCGAAGTAATTGAGAACAAAGAAATGCATATAGGCCCTGTTGGCTCTTGCTTCGGCCTGCAATTGCTTTTTTGTTTCGGGCGTGCCATCTTCGGCATCCATCACATCATTGGCTATGAGGTTGTATATATAATTCTGAACATAGAATGCGCCCCAATCATTAGGGTCTTCATCGGGTAGAAAAACATTATCAAGCCAACGGAATGCATTTTGCTGGCTCATTGTATTTGTCGTCAGGTAAGCGGAAGATGAATAGATATCATCCGACATGTATAATGGAAGATCAGCATTGCCGAGTATGGCAGTGGCTCCGGATGGCAGACTGCGAAAGTTGCCCAGGGAAACCAGGTTGTTGTTATTGAACAAACCATTGTAGTGGTCAATGGTCCTGGGAATGTCCTTTCCCTTTGGCTTTACATCAAGAAACTTATCGCATCCTACAAGTATGTAGGTAAGTATCAGGACAAATAAAAAATAAAAACCAAATCGTTTCATGTTGTAGCAGTATTAATCTGGTTATTTAAAAGTTGTTCTGAGACCAATAGTGAAGAATGCGGGCATTTTAGATGTGCGTGTGCCATTTTGCAGGTTGTAGTATTCCGGGTCGATGCCATAATTGTTGTTTGCCCAAATGAGTAAGTTGTTCATCTGGCCATACACCGAAAAGTTTTGCATGGAAAGCTTATTAAGCACATTGGGTTTGAAGTTGTAGGTAAACGTTAGGTCGCGCAGGCGTACATACGATGCGCTAACAATATTTGTAATGGATTGTGTGTACAGGTTTACATAGCGTTGAGAGTTGCTTGCATTGACATTTGCGATGTAAACGGGTACATCTGTTTTCAGTTCGTCGCCAGGGGCTTTCCAACGGTCGTTGAAATAAACCGGGTAATTGTTTGTAAGTCTTCCGGAGTAGAATGAGTTTACATCACGACGCATCACATGACCGAGATTGTACACCAGCAGGAATGACAAAGAAAAATTCTTGTAATTCACAATGTTTGTGAGACCTCCATACCACAGCGGTTGTGTTACCCCCTTGTACACCGGGTCAGCATCGGTGAGTTGAGAAATCAGGCGCACTGTGTCCTTATTGGCCGACCTTGCCATGGGGTTCCCCTTGTTGTCGAGGCCAATAAAATCAAAGCCGAACAGGGAGTATGCAGAATATCCTTCCACAAACTGTCCGTTTACCTTGCTGCTAAATGTAAGCGCCCGGTATGCTTTCAATTCCAGGATTTTGTTGTTGTTGTATGCCAACGTAAAAACCGATTTCCACGAGAAGTCCTTTTTTGTGAGGTTGGTAGTATTTAACTGAAACTCTACACCGCGATTGCGCATACTGCCTAGGTTGGCATAGCCGGAGTACCAGCCGGTGGTTGGGTCAAGCGGTTGAAAGCCGAGCAGGTTCTTGGTAGTCTTGTCATACACATCCAATGAGCCGCTAATCTTGTTGCTCTTGAGGCCAAAGTCAACACCGCCGTTCAGGGTGGTGGTGTTTTCCCATATAAGGCGGTTGTTGGCAGGAGTGGCAATAATATAACCCGTACCAAGTCCGGCAAACTGTGCGCTGTTGCGGGCAAATATCACATCGTAAGGGCCGCCTGAGCCGGGGCGTGGTGCATTTCCCCCAAGGCCATAGGTGAGGCGAAAATTGAGGTTGCTAAACAACTTTGAATCAAAGAAATTTTCTTTGCTCAGGTTCCATGCAGTTCCTACACTCCATATGGGTTTGTATTGCGCGCTCTTGTCTGTTCCAAACAAATTTGACTGGTCCATGCGGATGCTGGCATTCATCGTATACTTCCTGTCATAGGTATAACCGCCATTTCCATATAATGAAAAGAATCGCGTTTCATCTTCGGCAAAAGTTTCGGGTGTAGAGTTAAGCGTATTGAATGTTGCTCCTGTTTTCTGTAGCACAGGGTTAGTTACACCTGTGGTGGCAAGCTGTTGCTCGTTGTAGAGAAAATAAGTTTGGGTTTGAAAATCGTATCCTCTGCGGTATGTTTCATGCATCTGCGAAAGCGAAGAGCGTAGTTCTGTACCAGCAAGACCCGAAACCTGGTGCTTGCTGTTAAAGGTTCTGTCGTATGTAAATTGGTTGCGTGCAGTCCAGGCAATCTGGTTGGTGTTGCTGGTAAGATAATGACCTCCTGAATTGGGCAAATAGTATGTAGGTGTACCGGTTGGAGTTGTGGCAGCTTGTGTAAAGTAGACTAATTCATCGCGAACCTTGTAAGAATTGTTATTGTAGTAAGTATAACCGTCATTCACTATACGTTGGTATTGAAATCGTCCTTCATAATTCAGGCCTTTGGCTAATTTAATGCTGAGGCCGGCATTCATTCTGGCTGAAAAATTTGAATTGTCGTTTTTGGTAAAGCCGGGTTCATTCAGTGGAATATAATCAAGGCTCACTTTGCTTTTGTTTTCCGCATCCAGTCTGAATGGTTCGTAACGCTTCAGATATGCCTGTGAGATATTATTTACAGCTGCATCCTGAAACATGGCATAAGGCAGGTAATTGTTGATGCTACCTGGCAAATCAGTTAACACGAAATCCTTGGAATCTTCAAAACCGAGGTTAGTAGTAAGGTCGAGTTTGATGGAAGGGTTGAAAACGAAATCCTGGCGAAGGTTTAGCTGGTAGCGGTTGAGGTCTGTTTTGCTGGTGTTTTGGTCGTTGGTATAGGCCACGGATCCATAATAAGTGTAAAACTGGCTGCCACCGGTAAATGAAAGGCTGTGGTTTGTAAGAAACGATGGTTGCATCAGGTTGCTCTTAATTTGCGAATAGTTGTTAAGGCCACCCAATGAGTCTATTCTCTTGTTAGCGGTTACCTGGTCAATAACACCATTGTCCAAATCGTAAAACACCCGCTCATGCCGGGTCCACAATCGGGTTCACATTGCCCGAGGAAAAAGTGGTAATCACCGACCATGGATAATCAGTTGGTGAAAAGATTTCCTTTTGTGCCGTCATTAACTGAGCACTGTTCATCATTTTCTGGTAATCGTAGTCCGGCACACCTTTGAATGATGCAAAGCCGTTGTAGCTCACTTGTATTTTCTTGTCAGTGGGCTTTCCTTTTTTTGTTGTTATAACTATCACACCGTTTGCAGCTGCAGCTCCCCAGATAGATGTTGCGGTTGCATCTTTTAAAAAGGAAATTGATTCAACATCATTGGGATTGATGAGGGTAGTAATGCTGTTGTAATCGTAAATGGGAACACCATCCACAACATACAATGGTGCTCTTGCACCGTCAATACTCGACAATCCACGAATTAGAATTTTCTCATTTCCCTCGCTGTAATTGATTGCCAAACCGGCTGCCAGTCCTTCCAGCCTGTCCACCACATTCATACTAGCTGTTTTGTTTTGGATAGCTTCGCTGGTAACAGTGGAGTAGGCGCCTGCACTTCGTTCCCGCGAAATGTTCTGGTATCCTGTACTGGCTACTTTCACTGTGGTCAATTCGGTTTGCTGAGGTTTCATTACAGCACTTACCTCTGCTTCACGCACTACCCTTATTTCCGCAGTTTCGTAACCAATAAAAGTAATGTTGATGACATCGCCCGGCTTTGCTTCAATGGTAAAAACACCTTCAGCATCTGTAACGGTGTTTTTTTTTGCAGTAATGTTTGAAACAGTGGCCTGTGCCATAGGTTGTCCCGTTTCATCTTTCACCTTTCCTTTGATGAGCACTGCTACAGGACCATTGCCTTCAGGGCGTGTGGGCACAGCGCCTACTGTGGCCGTTTTCTGTTTTACGACAATTACTTTTTCAACTATGGAATAGGTAACCGGTTGGCTTTTGAAACAAGCGTCCAGCGCTTCTTTCAGTGTTGCATTTTTCAGGGTGATGGTAACAGGTTTTGTATCCTTCATCCATTCATCGCGATACACAAAGTAGTAGCCCGACTGTTTTTCAATTTCCTTGAAAACGGTAATGAGCGGCGCATTTTTCTGCGACAATGTTATGGCCTGGCCATTCGTTGTTGTCGAAAGCAGCAGCATAGCAACACAACAAAAGCTAATGAACCTCATTTCTGCAGTATTTTTTATTGTTTATTTTCTGTTTCTTTTAGCCGTCGGGCATCTCCTGCAATTGCAGGAGAATGCCAACGGCCCACCACCATTTAGTCCACCCAAGTCATCTGCTTTCAAAAGCGCTTTTACCCACAGATAGTTTTTGTTATTGCTTTATGAATTTTGCAGAAAATGTCTTATCGGTTCCTTCAATTGTAATAACCAGGTTGTAGTAGCCTTTAGGAAGTGCTGCAACATAAATGCTTGAAGTATTGCTGCCTTGTTCCAGCCTTGTATTTTGCTGTATTACCGGTTTTCCGGAAGCGTCCATCACCAGTAATTTTGCGTTTGTGTTTTTCTCGCTGTACAACTGCAGGAACAATGCTGATACTACCGGGTTGGGGTAAGTGCCCAACAGGCCCGCAGACTGATTGACACTCAACACAACAACGTTGCTGAGTTTGCCGTTGCCATTGGCATCTTTTTGCAGTAAACGGTAGTATTGTTTGGCACCATCAGGTTTGCGATCGGTATACTCATATAGAAGCGGGATACTGCTGTTGCCATTGTTTGCTTTTGTATTTACAAAGGCAATGGCTGTGTAGTTGTAACCGTCATAAGAACGTTGCAACTCAAACCCAAGGTTGTTGCTTTCGGTGTATGTTTTCCAACTTAACAGGTTGCCTTCGCTGTTTTTCTTTGCTGAAAGTGTGGCATAGGTTACAGGCAATGGACTAGGGTACACATCAGCGCCAATGTCAGGCGTGGATGGATCACGGGGGTCGCCATCTATGTCGGTAATGATGGAGAAAATGGGAATGGCTTTGTTGATGAGCGGCGATGAACTTCCCAGGTGAAAATCAGTCGCACTTGCAAAAACAGGATCAGCACTGATGGAGGTGGCATCTTTTGAGGATAAGGTTTGCCATGCAGCAAGGTCGGCATTGTTTGAACCTGCATAGTTGGCAAGATATGTACCTGAGCATTTGTAGTTATTGTAGTCCATAATTGCGCCGCTCACATTGGCTGCTGCTCTTGCCCTGATGGCAAAAGCGTTGGCGCCGGTATTGCTGTTTACCAGGTTGTTATTCCTGAATTCGGTGAGAATTGCAGAGGTAGCGTTGTTGAGATCGACGCAAGAAGTGAAGTAGTTTGTTTCTGACCCTA
>JBBIOQ010000015.1:25433-32450 GCA_037443285.1 Sphingobacteriales bacterium
AGGGCAATTGTATTGTAATTTATTCTTACATCTGTTAGTGCGGCATTCACCATGATGCCAAATGCTCCTGTAGTCACATCAAGACTGGCAACCGTTGCTTTTGTTGCCACTACATCGGAAATAAAATTATTTTCTATTCTGATGCCTGTGCTGCTGGTGGCAGTTGATAATATAATGCCGTTGGCGCTGGCCGAGGCACCTCCATCAGTGTTGATGATATCGTGCACTTTGTTTTTCCTGAAAAAACTATTGGCGCAACCCTGTGCTACAGATATGCCACGCAGGGAAACATTGGGTGCATTGCTGCCCGAGGTTGATGCAGCGCCGCATGTGATATCATTTTCTTCTATGAGGGTGGCACCGTTTCCCAATGCACTGGTGTTGGCCAGGTTCACCGCTATTTGGCCAATATTTTCTGCATCTGTTTCCGCACCTATCCTGTTTTTGCGGATGAAGAGATTTTCAGCTGGATATGAAGCAGCGCCACTTACTACAATTCCAAACTGGCAGCGTTTGATCAGGTTGTTGTCAAATATGGTGCCTTTACAGTCGTATGCGCTCAAGTTGGTTATGCTGCTGGCTGAGTACGTTGCTCCCATATAAATAGCATAGGTGCCAAGTGTAGCAGTGCTATTAAACCTGCTTCCAATAATTACACAATTCTTGATAGTGTTATTCTTGGCGCCATCTGTGTTGTCGGCCGTTTTAGAAGACAACCGGAAGACTGCAGTGCGGCTTGTTTCTGATGTGGCAATTTCAAAGGTCAGGTTCCGGGTGCCTGTGCTCAAAGGGTCGCCGTCAACCGTTACGTTATCAGCGCCTGCCAAATCAATCATTGCGGTGTTATCAGTTTTGGTGGGGCAGTACACTTTCCAACTTCCACCAGCAGGTAAAATGCTGATGCCGGTATAGCATGCCGGGGTGGTGCTGGAATGAAGCGGCGTAGGGTCTGCAGGCTCTGTTACATTGCCGGTAATGCTGATGGTGATTTGTCCCTTGTGGGTGCCGTCGTTTATTTTGGCAAATGCTGCGCTAATGGATGTGTATGCTGTTGGTCCCGTTGTGCCTGATGTAGCTGTAACATTTACTTGTGCTTGTGATACTGCAAACACAAAGAACATAATCAACAAAGCGTAGATTTTTCTCATGCAATGAATGAATTGGTGGTTTGAATAATGGTGAGTTATTATCCTTTTCTCAATTGTCACTAAAACTCATTTGACCATGTTGACGTGGTATTTCTGCCTAATCCAAATTCGCTGCTTTCATGAACCTGCTATTGTTCACCGCTGATGATCAGTTTGTTGTTTTCAAGGGTCACAGTTACTCCGCTCAGTTGTAATGCACTCAACAGTTTATCCAGAGTCATATTCATAGGCACAGTGCCGCTGATTTGAATGTCAGGCACCTGCCCTTTGTATTCTACTTCTATATTATACCACCTTGATACCTGGCGCATGATGGAAGCAATGGATGCACTGTTCATACGCAACAGGCCATCCTTCCAGGCTACTACTTTATCGATATTTACCTGTTTGTTGCGCACTATTTTTCCATCACTTCCCAATTGCGACGGTTCGCCCGGTGCAAGTACCAATGTTTGTGAGCCTGAAGTATTTTTTACTTCAACTTTTCCTTCCAGTAATGTTGTTTTCAACGAGGGCTCATCTGCATATGCATTGATGTTGAAATGAGTGCCAAGCACTTTAACTGATGACTTGCCTGCTGCATTTACAATAAAGGGCATAGCGGCATTGTGCGCCACTTCAAAATAAGCTTCACCTGTTATTTCAACTGTTCTTGTATTGCCACTGAAAGAAGTGGGGAAACGTAGGGAGGATGCTGCATTCAGCCACACTTTAGAACCATCGCTCAACACCATTTTGTATTGACCGCCGTTGGGTGTAGTGATGGTGTTCATCATCACTACACTTGTTTTGCCTCCGGATTGATACCTGATTTCATCGCCACTTTTCGAAATACTTGTATTGCCTTGTTTGGCTACTTTTCCATCGGCAGTAGTATCCAACATTACAACCGTGCCATCACCGAGAGTGAGTGTTGCTTTGTTGCCACCGGGTGCTAATGCAGGAAACTGCTGTTGTTCCTGTTGTACAATTTCATCCGCTGGTTTCTGCCTGAGCTGTAAATAGACAATGGTGCCAAGGGTAACAAGCCCCACCAGTATGGCTGCTACAGCCAGCCATTTTCTATTTGCAATGGAAATTACCCTTGGAGGCCTTTGGAATTTGTCTGTTATCGTAGAAAACATTGCTGATTCAAGCGCTGCAAGTTCCTCCTGGGATTTTCTTTCAAGAATGTCAGGTTCATTTTCAAACTGTTGGTAATAAGCTTCCAGGAATTTTATTTCTTCTTCACTGGCTGTTCCCTTTACCAGTTTTGCAGCCAGCGATTTCAGGTATGATGATTGATTTTCCAAAGCCATGTGGAAGGCGTTTAATGACAAGTACCCGCAATGGGAAATTCTCCCAAACTTTTATAAAAAAAACTGAAATAAAAGGTGGATGCTGGTTGTGGAAGTGGCTATCAGGCCATGTGATGAAGCATCAAAAGCATTGCCGGAAGCAGGGTTTGTCGCAAACTATCTTTGGCTGTGCCCAATTGGTTTTGAACTGTCTTTTGGGAGATATTGAGTTTGTCGGCTATTTGCTGGGTAGTAAGATTGTCTGCATAAAAAAGCAGGAAGATAGCCCTTCGTTTTTCGGGCAAGGTTTGCAGCCAATGCTGAAAAAGCTGATGTAGTTCTTTTTCGTGTATGTCAAAGTCGGCTGATTTGCCGCCTGCCAGCATGGCTTCGAATGGTTCAAAAAAGGAGTCGGAAGCCTTGCCACGCGTTACTAATTTATAAACCTGGTAGCGCACAGCTGTATGAAGAAAAGCCTGCAGGTTGGCAGCATTTACTTTCTCCCTTCTTAACCAAGGGTCGGCAAACACATCCTGCACAATGTCTTGGCACTGTTCCTCATTTTTCAATCGCTTATGGGCAGTATTGTAAAGAGCCTGCCAGTGTCTTATGTACAACGATTCAAATGCAGAACGGTCACCTGCAGCCACCAATTCAAGTAGTTCAGTATCGGTAGGTTCATGTTGGTATGGCGAATGTTGGTTGCCGGGCATAGTTGCGTTGCAAAATATTGATTAGGCAACAACTATTGAATTCTCCCGGGAGCGAAACGGGAGAGAATAAAACTTAACCCTGACTAAGTAAAAGGTGATGAGGCCGCAAGAAAATGAAAGGAGACTAGAGTGAATCTCAGTCAGCAACTATCGGAGATTTTTTTCCATGGCATGGTGCGGAATGGTCACTTCCGTGAACTGCTCACCAACAATTTTGTAACCCCGCTTACTGTAGAAACCAATCGCAGAGTCGCGGGCATGCATTACAATTTTCTTGTAGCCTTTATCGCGGGCAAGGTTTTCGGCAAATACCACAATTGAATGACCAATACCTTTTCCCTGCTGGGTGTTGAGCACTGCCATTTGTCGGAGTCGAACGGCATCGGGGGCGATTTTTGTAAGCACACAACAACCCAGGATACGGTCGTCGTCGAATGCACCAATCAAAATATCATCTTCCTCTTTCTTCAAATCTTCGGGCTTGAATGAAAGGCCGAGTGGCTTGCGCAAAAGGTCATCACGCAACTTTACCATTTGCTGGTACCGGGGAGATCCATATTCAATCTGCATCAGCGCCATGGGCGAAAATTAGTTCTTAGTAGTCCAATATCCAAAAAATTGACGGTTAATGAGTTGAAAGCCAGCTTTTTGCTTTTTGAAATGACTGTGGGTGTTTGCTATGTGCAAGGCATAGTGACCTCCATTGTAACCGCTTATATTTGCGCCAAATTCAAACTATCCATACATGGTCACAGATCCAATTTTCCAATTATTAGATAAAGAACTCCAGCGTCAGCGCTCAGGAATTGAACTTATTGCCAGCGAAAACTTCACCAGTCTCGAGGTCATCAGGGCCATGGGAAGTGTGGCAACCAATAAATACGCCGAGGGTTATCCGGGCCGCCGTTACTATGGGGGGTGCGAAGTAGTTGATGAAATTGAAAACCTTGCCATCGACCGGATCAAACAGGTCTTCAAAACCAGCTGGGCAAACGTACAGCCGCACAGTGGCGCACAAGCTAATGCCGCCGTTTTTTTAGCCTGCCTGAAACCCGGGGACAAGATTCTGGGTCTCGACCTGAGCATGGGTGGGCACCTTACGCATGGAAGCCCGGCCAATTTCAGTGGCAAAATTTATCAGCCTGTTTTCTATGGCGTAAAAAAAGATTCCGGCCTTATTGATTATGAAATGCTGGAAGAAAAGGCGCTGAGCGAAAAACCCAAAATGATCATTGTGGGCGCAAGCGCCTACAGCCGCGATTGGGATTATGCCCGCATTCGCAAAGTGGCCGATGAAATTGGTGCCCTTATTCTAGCCGACATCAGCCATCCTGCTGGCCTGGTGGCAAAGGGGCTGCTCAATGATCCATTTGAACATTGCCATATTATTACTAGTACAACTCACAAAACACTTCGCGGGCCGCGGGGTGGCCTCATCACCCTTCGCCACGATTTTGATAATCCCATGGGCATAAAAGATCCGAAAGGCAATATCAGACCCATGAGTGCCTTGCTCGACCTCGCCGTTTTTCCTGGTACGCAGGGCGGCCCGCTGGAACATGTAATTGCAGCCAAGGCAGTTGCTTTTGGAGAAATACTCACCGATGATTTTGCACTGTACCAAAAACAAGTGCAGCAAAATGCACAGGCATTAGCTAAATGCTTTGTGGAAAAAGACTATCACCTTATTAGTGGCGGCACCGACAACCATTTGATGCTGATAGACCTGCGCAACAAAAATATTACCGGCAAAAAAGCTCAGGAAACGCTCGACAAGGCACACATCACGCTTAATAAAAACAGCGTGCCCTATGACGATAAGAGCCCGTTTGTAACAAGTGGCATTCGTGTAGGCGTGCCTGCTGTTACTACACGTGGTTTCAAAGAGGCCGACATGCAGTTTATAGCCAACTCCATTGACAATGTATTGATGAATGCTGATGATGAAAAAGTAATAGCCACTGTGAAGAACGAGGTATTTGAATTCATGCAGCGCTTTCCATTGTATCCCGAATTAGGCTAAATTGTAACGGACAAAAGATTTCGGTAAAAAAAATCTGATAAGATGATTCAAAGAATACAATCAGTTTGGCTGTTGTTGGCTGCATTTGTTACAGGATTGCTTTTTAAACTGCCTGTTTTTGCGGGCACTTTGGCAACAGGAGAAACAAAAGAATTGTTGGTGGGGCAGAATTACCTGTTGTTCGTGGTGACAGCCGTGCTGGTGTTGTTTCCTTTAATGGCCATCTTCCTTTTCAAGAAAAGGTCAACACAAAAATCACTTATCTGGATTAGCATCCTGTTGCAACTGGTTTTTGTCGGACTTATTTGGATGGAGGTGAATGACTTTGCTGCTGCAGGGTCATTCAAAAGCAGCATTTACAAACCGGGAGCCATCCTGCCCATTGTTGCCATCGTGCTTCTTGTGTTGGCTTACCGAGGCATCAGGAAAGATGAAAAACTGATAAAGAGCGCCGATAAACTGCGTTGAACCGTTTGTTGTGAAAGATTATGTAGAACCACTTGCCAAAAAAGCAGGTGGTTTTTACTTTAATACACACCTTTCAGCACGCCGTCGGTTTTTTTAATGAAATACAGTTTCTTGTTTTCGTAATGCTGAATAATCCCTGGCGATTGAGGGTCACTCTCTGGCTCAATATCAAACTCGGTAAACACTTTTGTGCTTTTGTCATTGAAGTGGCTGATGAACGATTTTGCATCGCTCCATTGAGCTATCGTCTTCACTGCTTTGTAAGTAATTTCAAAGCCTTTTACTGCCATATCGCTGGGTTTGCTGTTTTGTTTAATGGCGTAATTCTTCGAAAGGGAATTGTAAATGTCAATATTCCCCGACGAGGAAATGAATGGAGTGCTGAATATTACATCCACACCTTTGAACTCAGGTTTTTTCAGATCAATTTCATCCCAATTGGGCATCCCGGTAATGGTACATGGGTAAGGCTTAAGCAAGGAGATATTCTTAACAAGCCGCTGTGCAAAAACAAGGTCGAGGGTGGCACCCAGTACCAGGTTTTGGCGGTTGCTATCAAGCAAAGGTTGTAGTTCCGCTACACCAAATGAATCTGTTAGGGTGATGGTTTTGATTTTCAGTTTAATGGATGGAGTGGTTCTGGCCGCTTCATCAAACACAGTTTTCAGGTAAGTCTCCACGGGGCCACTTTTAGTGAACATCACAATGTTGTCAATTGCATGGTTTGATTGCAGAAACCGGTACATAGCCAGGCAATGAGTTCGCAGGGTGCTATTGAGTATCACCATGTTTGGGTTGTCCTTAATGCCGCCATTGTTGGGGTAGGTGGCACTTAAAAACGGAATCTGCTTTGTTTTAGCGAACTCCGACATCGCTTTCAGGTCAGTTGAATTTTGCGCTACACCAATCAGGATGTTCGATTTTTTCAATCCTTCATCCATCCAAATCGTATAAGGAGCACCTGCCATGCGGCTGTCCACCAGGTGAATATTTGCAGCCACACCTTCCATGCGCAGCGAATCAACCGCCAGCATCACCCCGTTGTAAAATTCGAGGTAAGGCAGAACGAATTTTGGCATTGAATTGCCAAACCTGTATTCGTCAAATTTGTAGAGCGAATCGAGTTGAAGTGGCATTAGAATAGCAACCTCTGGGCGTTGGAGCTGGCCAATGCCTGGTTTCGGTAGAAAAAAAGTGGTCAAAAAAATGAAAATTGACAAGGCTGTCAACTTCCAGTTTGTATGATTTGAACGGAGAAATGTCATAGGTAAGGCTGAATTCCGGGCTGAAATATAGTCGAATTATGCCTTGCTGGCTGTTGCTAGCTGTTTTTTGCAGTATTCTTTGAATTTTGGCACTTCGCGGCGGGTTAATTCCACTACTTTTGC
>JBBIOQ010000015.1:32460-37835 GCA_037443285.1 Sphingobacteriales bacterium
AATGAAAACAATTACAATCGAAGGACACCTGAGGACCGACATTGGCAAAAAAGCCACCCGCCAGCTTCGCTCTCAGGAAGTAGTGCCTGGTGTAATTTATGGGGGTGCAGCGGAGGTGAATTTTTATGCTCCTGCAGCGGCTTTCAAAACACTAGTGTACACACCTGAATTCCAAATTGCACAACTCAATATCGATGGCAAATCGTATCAGTGCATTTTGAAGGACCTGCAGTTCGACACTGTCAGCGATGCGCTCATCCACGTTGACTTTCTTGAACTAATTGAAGACAAGCCAGTCGTTGCCAACCTTCCCGTTAAGTACACCGGCAGTGCCGAAGGTGTAAAAAACGGCGGTCGCCTTGTGACTAAAATGAAGACACTGAAGGTGAAGACTTTGCCTAAGTACCTGAAGGAGCACATTGAGGTGGATGTAACCAACCTTGACCTGAACGGCAATATCAGGGTGGAAGACGTAAAGGCAGATCACATGGAAATTATGAACTCGCCCCGAATTCCGATGGCAACCATCGTAATGACACGTCAGCTCAAGCAGGAAGAAGCTGCTGCGGCAAAAGAAGACAAGAAGAAAAAGTAATCACCAGTAAAATGGTGTTTCAATCTTGCTCCCCGGCAGCTTTGCTAAGCCGGGGAGTTTTATTTTTGGAACATAGGGAAAAGCAAAGTAAAACCCGGTGGACCAATGTAACCGGTTTATCGCCCCTTGGTTAGTGGAAAACCGGAGGAATCAACTGTATCATGAACAATTATCTCATAATAGGCCTTGGTAATATTGGCGGCGAATATGCCAATACCCGGCATAATATCGGCTTCGATATAGCAGATGCTTTTGTGAAAAGCCACGATGCCGGCTGGCAAATAGACCGCCTCGCCGAAGTGAGCCACCTGAAAGTAAAAGGCCGTTTGGTGACGGTTATCAAGCCTTCAACCTACATGAACTTGAGTGGAAGAGCTTTCAAATACTGGCTCGATAAGGAAAAAGTGGCGCTTGAAAACACCCTGACTATTGTTGACGACCTGGCCTTGCCACTCGAAAAGATCCGTATTCGCCCTACAGGCAGCGATGCTGGTCACAATGGACTTCGCAGCATCCAGGATATCATTGGCACCGATGCTTATCCTAAACTACGTTTTGGCATAGGCAACAACTTTCCCAAAGGCCGCCAGGCCGATTTTGTGCTGAGCCGATGGATGCCGTCTGAATTGCCTATTGTTGAGCAAAAGATTGATAAATGCGTCGAATTAGTGAACACCTTTATATTCGAAGGCATTGCCAATGCTATGAACCGGTACAATAATTTGCTGTTTAAGTAATTGATTCTCTGCCAACTCGCATCTTCGGTTGATGCAGTGTAACTTTGCGCCAGAATCTTTTTCATTTATTCCGATGTGATTTTTTAAAAACCAAAAAGCCCGCGAGGATAAGTTATTCCTCTCCGTTTTTTAAAATCTCATGCTATGAAAATCATTTGTGTTGGTCGCAATTACGTGGAGCATGCCAAGGAATTGGGCAACCAGGTTCCCGATGAACCTGTCATTTTCATAAAGCCAAAGAATGCGCTGCTGCCCAACGGCAGTTCACTTTTCTATCCCGCCTTCACCAATGAACTGCATTATGAATGCGAACTGGTTGTGAAGATTTGTAAGAACGGCAAATTCATTCCCAGGCAGGCAGCCAACCAGTATTACAACGAAGTGACCCTGGGCATAGATTTTACTGCCCGCGACATACAGGATAAACTGAAGAAAAAGGGCCTTCCATGGGAAAAGGCCAAGGCATTCGACCACTCAGCCGCTGTAGGCGATTTCCAACCCTGGAGCAGTTTGCCCAATCCCAAGGATATCCATTTTACGCTTCATCAAAACGAAAACCTGGTTCAGGATGGCCACACCCGCGACATGATGTTCTCCATTGACGACATCATTGCGCATGTGTCAGAGTATTTTACCCTAAATATTGGCGACCTCATTTTTACAGGTACTCCTGCTGGTGTAGGCGAATGCGTAGTGACCGATGTATTTGTAGGCATTCTCGAAGACAAGAAGGTCCTCGAAATAGATATCAGGTAAACACCCTTTTTTTATTCCTTTTGTTGTCAACTTCAGAAAATAGCCGCACAGCATTGGCGTCGCACTCTTTTGGCTGAAAGCAAAGCCAGGCCTGGAAAATTGGAAATTCAAAATTTCAGATTCCACCTTTCTCCAGTTAGTGCTTTGAAAGATTTCAAGCTATTCTCGCTAACACCCACCTTCAAATCAGGTTTCAGTCATCAGAAATCTCCATTTCTTCCATCTTACACCTTTACCATTCCTCTTACATTTGCCCCGCCTGATGTAGAATTTGCTTGCCCGATGACTGAAAAAATTAACCTGCTGAAGAAAGCCTACCGGCTTATGCATTCCACGGTATGCATGGCCCGTTTGTACGAAGACAATCGTTCCATTTGCAAATATGTTCATTCCACCAGCCTTGGCCACCAGGCTATCCAATTGGCTACGGCTTTCCACCTGCAGCCTCAAGATTGGGTGAGTCCCTATTATCGTGATGAAAGCATGTTACTGGGTATGGGCTGGACGCCCTATGAACTCATGCTCCAGTTGCTGGCCAAAGCCGATGACCCTTTCAGTGGCGGGCGTAGCTACTACAGCCATCCCAGTAGTCGCCGCGAAGACCGGCCGAAGATGATGCATCAGAGCAGCGCTACAGGCATGCAGGCCATTCCTGCAGTGGGTGCGGCGCACGGATTGAAGATACTTGGCAAAGAAGGCGTGGTGGTCTGTTCGCTTGGCGATGCAAGCATGACCGAAGGTGAAGTGAGCGAAGCCATGCAAGCCGCTGTTTTGCATAAACTACCAGTGCTTTTTTTGGTGCAGGATAATCATTGGGGCATCAGTGTAAGTGCCCATGAATCGCGGGTGATGGATGCGGTGCAATATGCGCAGGGTTTTCCGGGTTTTCATGCCGAAGGCATCGATGGTACCAATTTTGAGACCTGCTACCAGGCGGTGGAGAGAGTGCTTCAATATGTAAGAAGTGGCAAAGGTCCCGGGTTGTTGCAGGCCGAAGTGCCGCTGATCGGCCACCATACCAGCGGTGTACGCAAGGAATATTATCGCCCCTCGGAGGATCTTCATTACCATGAAAAGCACAACCCTGTGCCGAAGTTGAGATTGCGTCTGCTCGAATGCGGAATGGATGAAAAGGAAATTGCTGCCTTGGAAATACAAGTCGAATCCGAAATAAATCATGCATTTGAAAAAGCTAAGGCAGCTCCCGACCCCGACCCGGCCACAACGACATTGCATGTTTTAGCTCCAACTATGGTTAAGGAGGAGAAGGGTGAACGGTCGCCTGCCGGTGCTGAAAAAGTAATGATGGTAGATGCGGCCTTGTTTGCCATCCGCGAAATCATGGAAGATTACCCGGAATCGCTGTTGTACGGGCAGGATGTGG
Source organism: Sphingobacteriales bacterium (assembly GCA_037443285.1). GTDB lineage: Bacteria > Bacteroidota > Bacteroidia > Chitinophagales > Chitinophagaceae > Phnomibacter. The sequence goes on from JBBIOQ010000015.1 coordinate 35,933, forward strand.
GACTGAGATTGGGAGGAGTGTTTCGTGAGGCGGCAACCCTGGCCGAAATATTTGGCGACAACCGGGTATTCAACACGGCCATCCAGGAAGCATTTATTATTGGAAGTACCGCTGGAATGAGTGCTGTGGGCGCTAAGCCCATTGTAGAGATTCAATTTGCCGACTATATCTACCCCGGTTTCAACCAACTGGTAACCGAATTGAGCAAAAGTTGCTACCTCAGCATGGGCAAGTTTCCTGTGCAATCCCTTATTCGGGTACCGATTGGTGCATACGGAGGTGGCGGGCCCTACCACAGCGGAAGTGTGGAGAGTACTTTGCTGAGTGTGAAAGGTATTAAGGTTGTATATCCCTCCAATGCTGCCGATATGAAGGGCCTGATGAAGGCCGCTTTTCTTGACCCCAACCCCGTGGTTATGCTGGAACACAAGGGACTATATTGGAGCAAAGTTCCCGGTACAGAAGCTGCCAAATGTCCCGAGCCCTCCAGGGATTACATTGTTCCGCTTGGGAAAGGCCGGGTTGTGATGAGGGCGAGCGAAGAAGAACTGAAAAAAGGTAACACCTGCTGTATTATTACTTACGGCATGGGTGTTTACTGGGCTGTTGCTGCCGCAGCCCAATACTCCGGCCAGGTGGAAATAATTGATTTGCGAACGCTATTTCCACTGGATGAAGCACTTATTTACGAAACCGTGAAGCGGCATGGCCGTTGCCTATTGCTAACAGAAGAGCAGCAATCGCATTCATTTGCTGAGTCGCTGGCAGGCCGCATTCAGTATGAATGTTTTCGATGGTTGGATGCACCCGTGGTGGTAATAGGCGCCCTGGACTTGCCAGCCGTACCCATCAACCTCGCACTGGAAAAAGTGATGCTGCCGAATGCCGAAAAGGTACAGGCTGCTATTAGAAATCTGCTGGCGAAGTAGCGGGTCTTCCAGACTTTTCTTCCTGTAAATAGCAGGGTTTTCCTGTTGAATTACCAGATTCTTTACCTGCATTTCCAGCCTGTTTGGGTGGAATACAGCCTTTAACAGCACCGAAATCACCAGTTGAACACAATGTTAAACTGCTTGGAAACCTTAATGTTTACAGGGGTTTTGGCCGGTATTGCCGCTTTTAGCCATCATTATTTCCGGCAATTTATGTTTCTGAGGTTCCAAAAGCCGGCCATAGTTTTGCCTTGTGAAATTAAAAATCTCCAATAGCAGATTTGATTGTTATCAGCAATCGCGCCGGTTAGTAGCGGTGCTTCGGGGTGCCAATTGATACTTCCCTTCGTTCCGGGGAAGGCACCTGTTCACAATTATCATAAACATTTAAAACAACAATTATGTACGTGCCATTTGCAGGCGACTATACCATTTTGCCAACATCGCCAATAAGGGAATCAAATTTCAACCTCAAATCATTGGTGTCAAATTGCATCAACCAAATCAGGAAAACGACGGAAAAAGTACTGGCTCATCAACTGGCCAGGTGAACTTGAACGCTAACCCCTGAGTATAGAAACACCCGGAAACGGGTGTTTTTTTGTTTCAATCCGAAGAGTTGTTATGAAGCGCTGTCTACCTTTAATAGGAGGCAGATGGAAAGGGCAAAAAGCCATCGCCGAAAATAAAAAATCGGGCATTCCATGTATAAGGAGTTTATATGAATACTCAACGAGAAAACGAATCAGTGGAGGTTTTTGCCGGCAACATCCTGGAAGCCGGAATGGTGAAAAGCATGTTGGAGAATGCTGAAATCAGGGCCTATTTGGGTGATGAAATTCTTGGGACATTAAGTCCATGGTGGGCATCACCCGGCGGAGCTGGTGCAGTAAAAGTGGTTGTTTCCAAATGGGATTACGAAATAGCAAGGGCGGTGGTGGAAGACTATGAAAAGAATATTAAAGCGGAAT
>JBBIOQ010000015.1:37845-49686 GCA_037443285.1 Sphingobacteriales bacterium
AGGTTGACGAATTTGGCGTGATACGAATTTCAAATGTTGATTACATAAAAAAAGTCCTTCGAAAAGGACTTTTTAGTAGCGGGGAGCAGACTTGAACTGCCGACCTTCGGGTTATGAATCCGATGCTCTAACCAGCTGAGCTACCCCGCCAAGGGGCTGCAAATGTAGGAGGATTATCAATTTACAGTGCAGCCGAAACCAAGGCTTTCAATTTTTTTTTATACTCTTCCAGGGTACTGCTTCAGTGCCTCCTGCAGACAATCCATGGCTGCATCAATGTCGTTCACGTTGAGCACATAGGCCAGGCGCACTTCCTGTTTGCCAAGGCCTGGAGTTCCATAGAAGCCTGTGGCAGGAGCCAGCATTACCGTTTGTCCATTGTGGCTGAAACTTTCGAGCAGCCATTGGCAAAATGTATCGCTATCGTCGATAGGTAATTTGGCCATAGCATAAAAGGCTCCGCCCGGGTTGGGGCAAAACACACCTTCCATGGCATTCAGGCGGTTAACCAGCAGATCGCGACGACGCTGGTATTCAGCCTTTGTTGCAGTAAAATAATCAGCAGGCAAATCAACGGCGGCTTCCGCAGCTATCTGGGCAAAGGTGGGCGGACTCAGGCGTGCTTGTGCAAACTTCATTACGGCATCCAGCAATTCATGGTTTTTGGTAACAAAGGCTCCAAGCCTTGCCCCGCAGGCGCTGTAACGCTTGCTGATGGTATCCATGATTACCATATTTTCATCGGCGCCCTGCATGTGCATCACACTCATGAGTTCGCCGGTGTAGCTGAATTCACGGTATGCTTCATCGCTAAACATGTAAAGGTTATGACGAACCACAAGGTTCTTCAGGCTTTCCAATTCTTGCCGGCTATAGAGATAGCCAGTGGGGTTGTTGGGATTACAGATAACTATCGCCTTGGTTTTCGATGTTATCAGTTTTTCAAATTCAGCAATGGGCGGTAGTGCAAACCCGGATTCAATATTTGATGTAACCGGCACCACATTTACCCCAGCAGCAACAGCAAAACCGTTGTAATTGGCATAGAAAGGTTCAGGAATTATGACCTCATCTCCAGGGTCGAGGCAGGCCATGAAGCCAAAGAGGATGGCTTCGCTTCCTCCGGTGGTCACAATAATCTGGTTGTGGTTCACATGCACCCCAATATTTTCGTAATACTGCACAAGTTTGCGGCGATAGCTTTCGTTTCCAGCGCTGTGGCTGTATTCAATCACTTTGATATCTGCATGACGCACCGCATCCATGATAGGCGTTGGTGTTTCAATGTCAGGTTGACCAATGTTGAGGTGATATACTTTTATTCCACGTTTCTTGGCTGCTTCTGCGTACGGAACCAGTTTTCTGATAGGGCTGGCGGGCATTGCCTCGCCTCGTTTACTAATGGCAAGCATCTACGGAAAAATTTAGGCGCAAAAGTAAGGATGATAGTCGGAGACCAATGGTCATCAGTGGTGTAGGTATCATATTTAACCCAAAAAAAGCCACCCTTTTGGGATGGCTTTTGATATGATAGTAACAATACTATTTCACTACTTCGCCTTTAATAGTCAGGATTTTTGTTTCGGCTTCATTTACCAGTTTCACTGTTACCCTTTTGGTAAACACGCCTGCCTCCTTGGCATCATACGTTACTTTGATTACAGCGGCTTTGCCTCCCATTACCGGTTTGGTGGGATATTCGGGCTTTGTACAACCACATTCTGCTGTGGCATCTTCAATAATCAAAGGTTTTGATGAGGGATTGGTGAAGGCAAATTCAACCGTCACAGGTTTGCCTTGCTTCACTTTACCAAAATCGTACTCGGTTTTGGTAAACTTAATGAGGTCATCCACTTTGTTTTGAGCAACAAGCGATGTTATGGCCAGCGAAAAGGCAAGTAAGAGAAGCGTGGTTTGTTTCATGAATGATGTGATTGCATAACAAAAATAAAGCGCCGACTTTCATCAGCGCTTTCCAGTCTATTCAATTGCTTTATTGCTTTATTTTCCCCACCGCAGCATTGTTAGGTGCAGGTGTTGACGGAGTGGCTTCCACGGTTCCCGTAATCATGATTACTTTTTGTTGGCCACTATTGTAGGTGATAGTTACAGGCTTGTTGAATTGTCCTGCAGCTGCTGCATTGAAACCCACTTTAATCTTCACCACTTCACCCGGAGCATAGGTTCCCTGCTTGAATTCAGGAGTTGTACATCCGCAACCAGCCTGCACCATTTCAAGTTTTAATGAATCTGCCAATCCTTTAATTTCAAAAAAGGTATACACAGGTTTGCCTTGCGGAATCTTACCAAAATCATGTGTAGTTTCATTCAGCCAGATAGTTTCTTTCTTATCCTGGGCAAATGAAACGGCGGAAAACAATAAGAAACCTGCAATGAAAGCGAATACTTGTTTATTCATGATTGTGATGCTTTTGTTCAGCTAAGGTATCCTAAAAAAAAATTCCGATTCAAACAGGCCCCTGTTAAAATTCGGTGATTTCGAAAACGGCCATTTTCCAACAAGAGCCTTTGGCCTCTTCCTTCAATGCACATCAAACAATTACATTTGTCGCATGGAAAGTCAGATTGCTGCTCCCCATAATGTGGAAATTCTATCATTTGAAAATTTCCGCAACGAAGTCCTCAAGGATTACAGGATGGCTTTTATCAGCCGGCAGACCAGCCTTGTAGGCAGGCGCGAAGTTCTTACCGGAAAAGCCAAGTTTGGCATTTTTGGCGATGGCAAGGAATTGCCGCAAATTGCCCTGGCAAAGTTTTTCAAACCAGGCGACTGGCGCAGTGGTTACTACCGCGACCAAACCTGGATGTTTGCCTCGGGCATGGCCACCGTGCAGCAATTCTTTGCCCAACTTTATGCCGATGCCGACCTGAAAAACGATCCTTGGAGTGGAGGGCGGCAAATGAATGCGCATTTCACCACACCAAATGTTGATGAAAACGGCCATTGGCAAAACCTGGCTGCACAGTATAATACTGCCACCGACATGGCTCCGACAGCGGGGCAGTTGCCACGTTCATTGGGACTTGCATTGGCTTCCAAACTTTTTCGCAATGAAGAAACCCTGCAGAAGTTTGATCACCTGAGCATTAATGGCAACGAAGTTTGTTTTTGCAGCATTGGTGATGCCAGCACAAGCGAGGGCCATTTTTGGGAAACGGTGAATGCAGCTGCTGTAATGCAGGTGCCACTTGCCATCTTCATTTGGGATGATGGTTATGGGATTTCTGTACCCAAGGAATTGCAGACTACCAAAGGTTCCATTTCAGAAGTTTTGAAAGGTTTTCAAAAAACCGATGGCACCAACGGTCTCCAGATTTATAAGGCAAAGGCATGGGATTATGCAGGTATGTGCGAAGTGTTTGAACAAGGAATTGCCTACATACGGAAAAATCATGTGCCTGCTATTTTTCATGTGGAAGAAGTAACGCAGCCGCAGGGCCATAGCACAAGCGGCAGCCATGAGCGTTACAAAACGCCCGAACGGCTAGAATGGGAAAGAGAATGGGATTGCATTCGAAAGTTTAAAGAATGGATTCTTGCCAACGAACTTGCCAATGAGGAGGAACTGGAAGTGCTGGAAGCAGAAGCCAGGCACCTGGTAAGAGATAGTAAGGATGCCGCTTGGTCAGAATATTTGCAGCCATTAAAACGGCAGGCAGATGAAGTAGTACACTTGCTTGAAAAGGCAATTGAGGCCGGCCATGATGTTCATGGTCATATTGAAGTTGAATTGGCTGAATTGCGCAGCAACAAAGAACCTCTAAGGCGAAACACGTTGAAAGCGCTTTCAACTGGCATCGATTTCTCTTCAGGCCTTGAAGTTGCAAACATGCAGGCATTATTGAGTAAATGGAATCATGAAAATGCAAGAATTTTCAACTCACACCTTTATAGCCAGGGCAGTGCAAGTGCATTGAAGGCAGCAGTGGTTGAACCTGCTTATGATGCCGAAGCACCCATGCTTAACGGCTACGAGGTGCTGAACAGGTATTTTGATGAGTTGTTTAGAAAAAACTCAAAAGTGGTAGCGTTTGGCGAAGACCTCGGCCGTATTGGTGATGTCAACCAGGGTTTTGCCGGATTGCAACAAAAGCATGGCGACAAACGCATTTTTGATACAGGCATACGTGAGGCTACAATCATGGGACAGGGCATTGGCCTTGCGCTGCGTGGTCTGCGCCCCATCGCCGAAATACAATACATCGATTACCTGCTGTATGGTTTGCAACAGTTGAGCGATGATGTTTCAAGCCTGCATTACCGTACAGTTGGGCAGCAAAGCTGCCCCATTATTGTACGTACCCGTGGTCACAGGCTCGAAGGCATTTGGCACAGCGGTAGCCCCATGGGCATGATCATCAACAGCTTGCGAGGCATGCATGTATGTGTGCCGCGCAACATGGTGCAGGCGGCAGGCATGTACAATACGCTGCTGGATTCTATTGACCCTGCCATTGTAATTGAATGCCTTAATGGTTACAGGCTTAAGGAAAGATTGCCTACAAATCTTTCGGAAATCAGGGTGCCATTGGGAATTCCTGAGGTTCTGAAAGAAGGTACAGATATCACCATAGTTTCTTATGGTTCCACCTTGCGCATTGTTGAGGAAGCCAGCCAACGACTTGAACAGTTGGGCATAGACATAGAAATCGTGGATGTGCAAACGCTGCTGCCTTTTGACTTGCATCATCGTATACTGGATTCATTGAAGAAAACTAACCGGATTTTGTTTGTGGATGAGGATGTTCCTGGTGGAGCTGCGGCTTATATGTACAACCACGTGATGGAACAGCAAGGCGGCTACCGTTGGCTGGATGCTGCACCACGAACCCTTACTGCCCAGGCTCATCGCCCTGCTTACGGAAGCGATGGTGACTATTTCAGCAAGCCCAATGCCGAAGACATTGTGCGTGTAGTGAAAGAAATGATGGCGGAGTAATTGTTGGAAGGTTCACAACTTCCAAAGTTTAATGTTCAAGTGTTCAGAGATTGGTCTAGTTAGGCCAATAGGCTCAGTGGTAAAAGCATATTTAAGAATATACTGTTAGCATTCATAACCACAAACTAAAAACCACAAACAAAAAAACCGGATAGCATTGCCTAAGTTTTTAGTAATACGTTTTTCTTCTATTGGCGATATTGTATTGACCACTCCTGCTATCCGTTGCCTGAAAACACAGGTGCCTGGTGCTGAAGTTCATTTTCTCACCAAGCAATCTTTCAAGGCAGTTACTGAAGCCAATCCTTACATCGACAAGTTTTACTATTTCAGCGATGACCTTGGCCAACTTATCAAAGAACTAAAAACGGAGCGATACGACTACATCATCGACCTGCACAAAAATTTCAGAACGCTACGCATCAGGCTTTCATTATGGCAAAGCAAAACACTGGCTTACCATAAACTGAGTTTTGAAAAATTTATACTAACCCGGTTTCATATCAACACTATGCCGGGCAGGCATATTGTTGATAGATGTGTGGATGCACTTGCGCCGCTTGGTGTTGCCAATGATGGGAGAGGAATGGATTATTTCATCCCGGAGAAATCACAGGTGCATGTCACCGACATTCCTACATCGCATGCCGCCGGCTTTGTGGCCATTGTTATTGGAGCTTCTTACTACACCAAGAAACTTCCTGTGGAGATGCTCCGTCAGCTTTGCGGGCTGCTTGAATACCCGGTTATTTTGGTTGGCGGCAAAGAAGATACCCCGGAAGGGGAGCAAATTGCTACCCTGGACCCGATGCGGATTTACAACGCATGTGGCAGATTCAGCCTGCATGAGTCAGCCGACCTGGTTCGTCGTTCTAAACTTGTTATTTCTCATGATACAGGGCTTCAGTATATAGCCTGCGCATTCAATAAGCCGGTTTTGGCTATTTGGGGCGGTACATCGCCCAAACTGGATGTGGAACCATATTATCCAAAGTCAGGTGCAGCACCATATAATAATTACGTTGTGCCTGGCTTATCCTGCCAGCCTTGCTCCAATTTTGGCACAAAAACCTGCCCAAAGGGGCATTTTAAGTGCATGAGGCACCAACCGATAGCTGCCATTGCAGCAAAAGCCATGGCAATCATCCGGGGTTAGCGAGGGCTTTCCATGTCAATGTTAAAGGAATGCATTAACCTTCATTAACATTATGATTTTCAATGTGTTAATGAATTTTCAAGGTGAACAAAATTTGCTTTGGCCTTTGCCGTTCATTGAACAATTTGAGCCCTTCATCACGCCATAGTTTCCCTTCATCCAATAATATTTTTACTACTATGCAATCCATAGTACTTTTACATCGTAATTAATCACAAACACAAAAAACACACACAATGAAAACTTTATTCATCTCCCTGGTTGCTGCAACACTTAGCCTCACCAGCGTAAATGCCAAAGACAGTACAGTTATTTCAAAAACCGGCAATTTGTCAAACACTGAAAACACTGCTTCAACAGTTTCTTACAACCGCTTGTTGGAAGAAAACAAATTGCTGAAAGAAAAAATTGATGCTGTCATCAATGAATCAGAAGAACTGAAAAGCACCCTCGACTACCAAAATACCATGGGCGGGCTGGTGAACAAACTGAACGAAGAAAAGCAGGCTGAAAAATTGGAGGAAATGAAAGCTGAGATTGCCTATCAGAAAATGATGGCCAACCTCATACTCCGATTGAAGCAAGTTGGAATCTGACAAATCAGATGTGAAACCTGGTTGAAGGGCAGGACTACCTGTCCTTTTTAGTTTTAAGAAATGACCGCAGCAGGCAGTACGAAGTCCGGTCTCAAACCATACTCCGGTTCTCAATTCACCGTTAAGGCTGGCATCTCAACCACTCGTCAATAACCAGGTATTCCCATGTAACCAATCGGTATTTGTCTGCGTCTAAAATTCAAACAAACAGTACACAAACAATAAAACACACACAGTTATGAAAAACCTGATTACCTGTCTTGCCGCGGCTGCCTTGATTTTCAACACAGCTATTGCTGCCGCCAAGACCGATTCAATTAAAAAGGAAGCAGTACCCGCATCTTCCTTCTCCCTTTCCACACCTTCTTACCTGGTTGCCGAAAACAATCAATTGCAAGCACAATACGCCACACTCCAAAACAAGCAGGAAGAACTGCTAAGCACACTTCAGTACAACCAATTGATGGCAAACCTCACTTACACACTCAGGGAAAACGAATGGAGCCAACAAGCCGAGGAAATGAAATCGACAATGGCTTACCAGCAAATGATGGCGGGAATGATTTCCCAAATCAAGGCAGACAAGCAGGATGAAGAAACTGAAGAGGCAAAAGCCGAATTGGCATACAGTAAAATGATGTCAGGGTTACTTGCATCGTTTGGCCGATAAGGCCCGAAAAATAGCATTCACCCACACGCTCATAAAAACAAAAATGGACAGGATTGCCTGTCCATTTTTGTTTGATAAATACCCCAATTTACCTTCAGAATTTACAACACTTAAAGTGGTGGCTGTTAAGAGGCAGCCAAACCGGTCAAAAGCTGACCATTAAAAAATATTTAATCTACATCCACTTTTGGTTGCATAAACAACGATTTATTGAGAGTTTAGGGGTTAATATTTTGAAATTATCTAAAACAAATGAAACTGTCCTGATCCCTGTCCAATCTTGCCTTCACCCCTCTTCGGGCAAGAGGTAGTAAATTTGTGCATTGAAATCAAAAATCAGATTTACCATGAAAAAATACTTTCTAACCATCATGTTGCTGTCGGGTTTATCAGTCTTTGCCATTCCAGCTAATTCGGGAAAATCCGACAAGCCGGCTTCTAATTCCACCGCAGTTTCTGCCGAAACAAATAGTACTGTCTCCCTGAAGCAATTACAGGATGAAAACATACTTCTTAAACAGCAATTGCTTGCCCTTACGAATGAGAATGACGAAATCACAGGCCGCCTTGCCTACCAGGTAACCATGGTTAGTGTCCTCGCCAAATTGAACGAGCAACGCCAATCAGAACAACTGGCTGAACTAAAGGCCCAGATTGATTACAACAGGATGATGAGCAGCCTCCTTATCCGAATGCAAAACAGGTAGTTTAAAAACAACAACCTACTGTGCAAACTGAAAAAGCTGACTGTTCCAAGGGAACAGCCAGTTTTTTTGTTTTTTGGGTGAATTCATGTGAGACTGATTGCTTATGGTGGATGGTTTTCATGTTGTCCGTTCATCATTTTTCATCGCCATTTACCTGTCATTATTTCCACCTAGAAAACCACTGCTATTAGCTGTAACCTCCTGGAGTTGGGCTGCGTCCTACTTGCAAACATTCACAAACACACTAAACACACTCCACTATGAAACGCATTCTTACCTCCACCTTTGCCATTGTCCTTAGTGTAGGATTGGCACTTGCCAACGGTCACAACGACACGCTGAAACCAACAAGTGAAAAGATTCACAGCAACCCGGTTGCCGCAGTTAGTATCAAGGCATTGCTTGATGAAAATGCTGCGCTGCGCCTGAAACTGGACGAACTGCAAAACACCCACGACGAACTGCAAAGCACTGTTGCTTACAGCACAATGATGAACAACATGATGCAGCAAATTAAGGAAAAGGAACAGTTTGAAAAGCAAGAGGAACTCAAATCTGAAATTGCCTACAACAAGATGATGGCAGCAATGTTGCTCAAGATTCGCGAAGGCGAAAAATAAAGGTATTCATGCCACAATGAGCAAAATCTGAATATCTCATAAAGCTGCCACCAATTATTGAACAAACAAACAGGGGCTTCCTTTTCGGAAAGCCCCTGTTCAATGCTATCTCATCAAATGTTTGAAATGCTAGTGAACTAACAACTCAAAGCGTTTTGAGTACATCATTCATATTCCTTACAGCATCGGCACTCTTGTTGAAAGCAGCCTGCTCATCTTCATTCAGGCCAAAGTCAACAATTTTTTCCCAGCCATTGCGGCCAATCACTACGGGTACACCAAGGCAAATATCGCTTTGGCCATACTCACCGTCAAGGTATACGCAGCAGGTCTGTATTTTCTTTTCATCACGGAGTATGGCTTCCACCAGCATTGCTCCGGCTGCACCGGGAGCATACCATGCACTGGTGCCTATCAGTTTGGTAAGCGTAGCACCACCAACCATAGTGTCGTTGATGATTTGTTGCTGTTGCTCAGCGCTCAGGAATTTGGTAACAGGTGCGCTATTCCAGGTAGCGAGGCGAATAAGTGGAATCATGGTAGTATCTCCATGTCCGCCTACTACCACTGCATTCAAATCGCCCGGGCTGCAGCCAAGATGCTGGCTTAGTTGGTAACGAAAACGGCTGCTGTCAAGTGTGCCGCCCATGCCAATAATGCGGTTTTTTGGCAAACCTGTGCTTTTCAGCGCCAGGTAGGTCATGGTATCCATGGGGTTACTGATGACAATGATGATGGCATCTGGGCTGTATTTCAAAATGTTTTCGCATACTCCTTTCACGATACCAGCGTTGGTGCCAATCAGCTCTTCGCGGGTCATACCCGGCTTACGGGGAATGCCGCTGGTTATTACCACAACATCACTTCCTGCTGTCTTGCTGTAGTTGCCGGTGCTTCCAGTGATCTTGGTGTCAAAGCCCAATAATTGTGCAGTCTGCATCATATCCTGAGCCTTGCCCTCGGCCAGGCCTTCTTTAATGTCGAGCAGCACCAACTCATGTGCCAGCTCTTTGCGGGCAATGTTATCGGCACAGGTGGCACCTACTGCGCCAGCTCCAACTACGGTTACTTTCATCGTAAATCAATTTTATAAATGAGGTAATGGAATTTCGGCGCAAAGGTAGGCGCATGAGCACAGAATGGTCCACTTTTTTAAAACAAAAAGCCTCGAAGAATCAGGTGTTGGAGCTCAGCCAATTGCATGCATATTTCTCCTGTCCCGCTATCCGCAGTAGCTCCGCCGGCTATGGCCGCCGGAGCTACTTGCTCCTATCGGGGCTATAGCCCGAAGGTTCTGCTAATATTTACCTATTCCTGAAAAGTTGTTTGTTTCTGATACACAATCACGGCTACATATCCACAGCTTCTTTCAATTCATCTACACCAATGGAACTGGAATAGTTCTTCTTGAGTTTGCCATCTTTCCCGTATACAAAAATGCCGGGAATCTCTTTCAACTCGTAAAACTTGCCCATGTTGAAATCGGGATCAAAACCGAGGGTAAAATTTTTCATCTTGCTCAGGCCGCGGTCGTTGGCAAATGTGCGTATATCCTCCAGTGGATAGGCGGAAACGTAGAGAAACTGTACCTGCTTGAAATCGTTGTAATGGCCAGTTATTTCATCGGTAAAATGCTGACAGTGGCTGCAAAATGGACTGAAATACACTACTACGAAAACCTTTCCTTTTTGTACCGCACTTACCGAAGAAAATTTCTTGCCATCCAGCCCCTGCAAAGGAAAGGCAGGAATGGATGTGTAGTTCCTGTAAGTGAGTGTACTCCCGTTTGTCTGAGCACTGCCAGGTACAACCAAGGAAATAATAACCAAAAAGGCCAGCCATGATTTCATGGGAACAAAGTAAGCCCCAACACCAATAACATAATTGAAAAGGAAAGCGAAATTGATTTGACAGAATGGTGAATTAAAGTTGAAAGCTGAGCCAGTTGGAGGTTCAGGGTCAATCAATGCTTCATACATTCTGGTTCCACCAGGGGCCGGGCAATTGCGCCAAATTGGTGGAATTCATTCTCTGAACCGATCCGCCTATATTTGCCGCCCATTAGGAAAAACTTCAATTATGGCAAATACAGCAGATATCAGCCGGGGCATTATCCTGAAACTCGACGGCAGCCTTTACAAAGTGGTAGAATTTGGTGAAAATAAAACTGCCCGTGCAGCGGCCAAAGTTTGGGCAAAATTGCAGGGTGTCGACAATAATCGCACCATTGAAAAAACATGGAATAGTGGTGACGCTATTTTCCCAGTTCGGGTGGAGCGCCGTAATTACCAGTATCTCTACAAGGACGATACCGGCTACAGTTTTATGGACAGCGAGACCTTTGAACAGGTAACTATTGCTGAAAACCTGATTGACGCTCCCCAGTTCCTGAAAGACGGGCAGGAAGTTTCGGTTTTGATCAATACAGAAACAGACACCCCGATGAGTGTTGAACTTCCCGATAAAATCGTGTTGCTTGTTACTTACAGCGAACCCGGCCTCAGGGGCGACACAGCTACCCGTACATTGAAGCCTGCAACCGTGGAAACCGGTGCTACAGTTAACGTTCCGTTGTTTGTGAATGAAGGTGAATTGATTCGCGTAAACACTAAAACGGGTGAGTACGTGGAGCGTGTTAAAGAATAATGCCCCTACGAAATGGGCCCAATTTATAAGCGATTTAGTTATCAGATACATAAAAATGAGCCGACGCAAGGCTCATTTTTTGTTTTTAGGGTATCCCTGTGAAATTCCAGAAAATAGTGCAATTTGACGCAAAATGGCCGATTTTTTCCCCAAAATGTGGCAAAATGAGCCAAAATATGGATTAAATCCCAACCTTCCCTTACTTTAGCCGGCCCATAAAATTGGGGTACAATTTTCTCATCTTTAACCGTTGCAGTATGGATATCAAAACCATTCAGGATTTGGTGAAGATCATCAACAAGACAAACATTTCGGAAATCAGTATTGAAGAAGCTGATTTCAAGGTCACGATCAAACAAAAGGAAGACAGGTTAGAAACTGTTTTGGCAGGTGCCGCACCGGCATACCTGCACGCCCCGGTTGCCGCAGCCGCACCCGTTGCAACTCCCGCTCCCACTACTGCCCCCGCCGCCGCCGAACCCGCA
>JBBIOQ010000016.1:0-44035 GCA_037443285.1 Sphingobacteriales bacterium
CCGAAGACCCGCTCAACAACTTTATGCCATCCATTGGCACGCTTACTAAGTATGCGAAACCCGTTGGCGAAGGAATTCGGGTAGACGATGGGTACGAAGAAGGAATGACGATACCCATTTACTACGACCCCATGATTGCAAAACTGGTGGTGCATGGCAAAACAAGAACTGAAGCCATACAGATGATGTTGCAGGCTATTAAGGATTACAAGATTGAAGGCGTGCTGACTACTCTCCCCTTTGGCACTTTTGTTTTTGAACACGATGCATTCTTCTCCGGCCATTACGATACGCACTTTGTGCCTAACTATTACACACCGGAAAAGATTAAGGAAAAGGAAAAAGCCAATGCCGAAATTGCTGCCATACTCGCGGTGAAATTCATGCAGGAAAAACAAGAGATGCTGTCTCCGGTTGAAAACAAAACAACCAGTTGGAAACGCAGGCTTGCGCATTGATTGCCGTCATTTCAAATTGCTGATGTATGAAATCGAAAGTTGAAATTCTGAGAGAAAAAATTGCTGAGGGTAAATTAGGTGGTGGTGTTGAACGAATCGTTACACAACACAAGAAAGGAAAACTCACTGCACGTGAACGCATTGAATTGCTGATGGACCCGGGCTCATTCGAAGAAATTGGTGCACTGGTAACGCATCGCACCAAAGAGTTTGGCATGGAAGACCAGCAATACTATGGTGATGGAGTGATAACCGGCTTTGGTACTGTGCATGGCAGGCTGGTGTATGTGTTTGCGCAGGACTTTACCGTGTTTGGTGGCGCATTATCAGAAACACATGCCGAGAAAATTTGTCGCATCATGGATGCTGCTATGAAATCAGGCGCACCCATGATTGGCCTCAACGACTCGGGTGGTGCACGCATACAGGAAGGTGTTCGTTCGCTGGCTGGCTATGCCGATATATTTTACCGCAATGTGCAGTCGTCCGGCGTTATTCCACAGATTTCTGCCATCATGGGCCCATGTGCCGGCGGTGCTGTTTACTCCCCTGCCATGACTGATTTCACCATCATGGTAGAAAATACAAGCTACATGTTTGTAACGGGGCCCAACGTAGTGAAGACGGTCACAAATGAAGAAGTAAGCTCTGAAGAATTGGGCGGTGCATCTACTCACTCTACGAAGTCAGGCGTTACACACCTGACCGCTGCCAACGATATGGAGTGCATTAACTATATCAAACGGTTGTTGAGCTACATGCCGCAAAACTGCGAAGATGTAGGACCAAAAACGCCCTACACATTGGGTGATGAATACCGCGACCAGCTTGAAAAAATTGTACCTGCAAGTGCTAACCAGCCTTACGACATTCGCGATGTTATCGATGGCATTTGTGATAGCGATACTTTTTTCGAAGTTCATAAATACTATGCCGATAATATTGTGGTAGGCTTTGCACGACTTGCAGGGCGCAGCATAGGCATTGTGGCCAACCAACCCATGAGCCTTGCGGGTGTACTCGATATCGACAGTTCAAAAAAAGGAGCAAGGTTCACACGCTTTTGCGATTGCTTCAACATCCCTTTGTTGGCGCTGGTAGATGTACCCGGCTTCCTGCCAGGCACCGACCAGGAATGGAATGGCATCATTACCAACGGAGCCAAGTTGCTGTATGCCTTCAGCGAAGCAACCGTGCCACGCTGTACCGTGATTACAAGAAAGGCCTATGGAGGTGCTTACGATGTAATGAACTCCAAACATATTGGCGCCGATATGAACTATGCATGGCCTTCTGCCGAAATAGCTGTAATGGGTGCAAAAGGAGCCAGTGAAATTATTTTCAAAAAAGAAATTGCCGAAGCTGAGGATCATGCCCAGAAACTGCTTGAAAAAGAAGCTGAGTATGCCGAACTGTTTGCCAACCCTTACCAGGCAGCCGAACGTGGATTTATTGATGAAGTGATTGAACCCAGGGAAACCAGGCGCAAACTCATCAAAGCCTTTGCTATGCTGGAAAACAAAGTAGCCAAACGACCAAGAAAAAAGCACGGAAATATTCCGCTTTAATAACTGGAAAAGAGAAGTAAATAAAGAAAGTGATCCCGTTTTAGGATCACTTTCTTTATTTCCATGCAGTTATCAGAAAAGCATTTCGTTCGGTGGCTTCACACCTGCAAGACGGATGTAAATGGTAGTCTGCCCGCGATGGTGTGTTTGATGTTCAAATCCTTTAATCAGGATCGCAAAACGAGTCATTTCCATGCCAAAGAATTTGATTTTCTCACCCCATTTGTTCACATCCATTTCGCTGGCCGCTTTGATGCAAAAGTCATAGCTGGCGTCAACGTAATACTTCACCGAATCAGGGGTTTGGGCCGATGCGCTGTGTTCTGCATCCTGCGGCATGGCCGGCGGCTTGGCACCTGTTGCTTGAGCAATGAAAAAAGTGTTGGCTTCAGCCAGGTGCAGCATTTGTTGTGCAAATGTGCGGATGCTGTCTGTCGGTCGCAGATCGTACTTGCCTGCAGGCATTGTTTTCAGGTAGGCATCGGTGTACTTTTTTGCCCTTGTCCATTCCTTTACATATTGCGCTTTGATATCGTCTGAACTAAGCGCTTGCGCCATCAGATTGCCGGCAGCAAACAATACACAGGAGGCCAAAATGGCCATTTTAGTTTTCTGGTTAAAAGATTTCATGATGAATTGATTTGAAGAAAGATAGTGGTTAAATGGGCAAATTTGAAAAGAATGACCATCCGCTTCCCCGCGAAACGATGCAAATTCACCTTTCATTTTAATTGCTGCACATTTTTCAAAAGGCATTTTCAACTACATTAACCCACACAGAAATATTTGTATCTCCCACGATCTATCGACATATGAAAAACGCAAAAATCAATGCCATGACACTCAAACTGAAATTGGCAGGCAGAACTGTGGTTGCTTTTCACTCAAAACAAAATGGCCGCACCGATGCAGCCGATCGAAGGCCGCTGGGATATGACAGTGGAAACTGATGGAAAACAGCAACCATCATGGCTGGAAGTAAATCACAGCGGCTCGCACCATCTTGTTGGGCAGTTTGTTGGTTTTGGTGGCAGCGCCAGGCCCATTTCAAAAATAAATTTCAAGGATGGAAAAATGAGTTTTACCATTCCCCCACAATGGGAAGCTGAAGACAATGACATGGTGTTTGAAGCTACGCTCAGCAATGATGTGCTCACCGGCACCATGATTGCATCGAATGGGAAAAAATTCAACTGGACCGTAACCCGTGCTCCCTTGCTCAAGCGTGACAAAGCACCTGTTTGGGGCAAACCTATTGCACTTTTCAATGGCAAGAATATGGATGGCTGGAATGCCACAGGCAGCACCAATCAATGAGTGGCCGAAAATGGAATAATGCGCAGCCCAAAATCGGGCTCCAACCTCGTTACCGACAAAACGTTTACCGATTTCAAACTGCATATCGAATTCCAATATCCGGCTGAAAGCAATAGTGGCGTTTACCTGCGTGGTCGTTATGAAATTCAGGTGATCGACTGACAAATATCATATTTCAGGCTCATGCCGCCCTCTTATTTTGCTTCATCAAATATGAATTTATGCCGCTCCTCTATTTTTGAGCCTCTTAAAAGAAAATTAAGTACTATGCCCGCTTTGCTAACTCAACCACTATACAGAATTACGTTCTTTCTAACCGCCGGCTTAATTAGCTGCTCCTCCATTTTTTGCCAAGTTGTTATTCAGCCGGCCATACTGGTATCTCGCCAAAACGATACTCTACGAGGTTTTGTCGAGTACAAGGAATGGAATAACAACCCCAAATCAATCCGCTTCAGAAAAACACGAGAATCTGCTGCCGAGACCTTTACACCGCTTGACCTCATCAGTTTTCAGGTGAATCAGGCAGATACCTACATAGGAGCTGTGGTGCGCAAAGATATCAGGCCGGTGGACTATGCAACGCTGAAAGAACAGCAATCTGAAGATGATGTATTCATGAACGACACGGTGTTTCTTCGCCGGCTGGCCCAGGCAGATGCAGTATCATTGTTTGCATTAACTGACAATAAAGAACATTATTTTATTCAGAAACCCGATGAAGACTTTGTGGAATTGACCTACAAAGTGAGCTATGTAGAAAACGCCTCGGGCAATTATCTTAACTACCAACATTTTTACAAAGCCCAACTCAGTCCGTTCATAGTGGGGATGCCAAATTTTGATGCGCTCAACCGGCAACTGGAAATCCTGCAATACACCGAAAGCAGCCTGACTTCTTTCTTCAAAAAACTCCCGGGCGGGAGTGAAATATTGACTACCAAAACAATTCCGGACTTGAAACGTACGGTTTTCTTTGTGGGTGGTGGAGCATCTATAGCCAACCTACAAGTAAGCGGGGACGCTGGAATTGCCAACATGGATTTCTCAGGTTCGACATTGCCCAGTTTTAATATTGGGGTGGATATGTTTTCCAAGCGAAACCTGGGCGACTTTATGGTCCGCCTCGAAGCCCAGTATACAAGCATGCATTGCACAGGAAATGCCACCCGAGTCGACTATCCTAATCCGACTGTGTATGAAACCTATGAGTTGAAGGTCAACAGCATCACCCCTGCGCTCGGTCTCTTTTACGGCTTTTTCAGAAAACCCACCTCACGCATTTTCACAGGCCTCTCGCTTGGCTACAGCTTTTCCAGCTATCCGGTCAATCGTTTTACAAAAACCAGTGAACTAGGCGATGGCACCCGCACCTTCGACAACTATTACGCCTTTGAAAATAGCTGGATTAACATAAATGCAAAAATTGGCGCCATTTTTCTGAAGCACTGGGAGATCAATGCCAGTTACCTGCTGATCGGCAGCTTTTCTAGATTCGTCTACTTCGATATCTCACCGAATTTACTCAACCTTTCGGCAGCGTACCGGTTCTAAAGAAATTACAGAAATAACTGCCATGCCGAATTCATCTTTGGCATGGCTTTTTTTTGAACCTCATAGGTTGTTGCCTCTACCGTTGCATTTCCTCCGCCAAAAAGGGAAAATCAATCTTCATTGAAAGGGCTTTCATACATTAGCCGTTCGCATTTTTTTTCTCATTAAAATTGACAAATATGCCCTCCATCAACCAGCAGATTTTCCGTGTTTTGTCTTTTCTTTTTTTGCTGACTCTATTTCTAGGCAGACCGCCAGTTGCCAGCGCCTCTTCTCCCATCGAAGGCCGCTGGGATATGACAGTGGAAACGGAGGGAAACCAGCAACCATCATGGCTGGAAGTAAATCACAGCGGCTCGCACCATCTAGTAGGGCAGTTTGTTGGTTTTGGTGGCAGCGCCAGGCCCATTTCAAAAATAAATTTCAAGGATGGAAAAATGAGTTTTACCATTCCCCCACAATGGGAAGCTGAAGACAATGACATGGTGTTTGAAGCTACGCTCAGCAATGATGTGCTCACCGGCACCATGATTACATCGAATGGAAAAAAATTCAACTGGACCGCAACCCGTGCTCCGTTGCTCAAGCGTGACAAAGCACCAGTTTGGGACAAACCTATTACACTTTTCAATGGCAAGAATATGGATGGCTGGCATGCCACTGGCAGCACCAATCAATGGGTGGCCGAAAATGGAATAATGCGCAGCCCAAAATCAGGCTCCAACCTCGTTACCGACAAAACGTTTACAGATTTCAAACTACATATCGAATTCCGATATCCGGCTGAAAGCAACAGCGGGGTTTACCTGCGGGGGCGTTATGAGGTTCAGGTGATCGACTGTTATGGTGAAGAACCGCAAAAAGATCTGCTCGGTGGTGTTTATGGTTTCATCAAGCCAAGCGAGAACATGGCAAAGAAACCCGGTGAGTGGCAGTCGTACGACATTACACTGGTAGGTCGAATGATCACACTGGTGGTAAATGGAAAAACAGTGATCTGTAACCAGGAAATCCCGGGCATCACCGGTGGTGCGCTTAGCAGCAATGAAGCAGAACCCGGTCCTATTTACCTGCAGGGAGACCACGGACCTATTGATTATCGCAATATTGTCATAACACCTGCCAAATAACCTGACATCATTTTGCATTCATCATCACCTAAATCCTGCAACCTGAAATCAAGCAACCTTTTGATGTTGGCTTTTTTGGTGGCATCATGTTGCCTGCAAGCTCAGCAAGCACCATCCGGTAAATCGGGCAACCCGGTTCTAAAGGGCTGGTACGCCGATCCTGAAGCAGCCATCCTTCAAAACAACTATTGGATTTTCCCCACTTATTCTGCCCCCTATAATGAGCAGGTTTTCTTAGATGCTTTTTCCTCCAATGACCTTACCCATTGGACAAAACATACACACATCATCGACACTTCCGATATCAAATGGGCAAAGCGGGCCATGTGGGCACCTGCCATTGTGCAAAAAGATGAAAAGTATTTCCTGTTTTTTTCTGCCAACGACATTCAAAACGATAACCAGCAGGGCGGCATTGGAGTGGCGGTTGCAAGCAGTCCTGAAGGGCCATACAAGGATAATTTGGGCAAACCGCTGATTGACAAATTTCATAACGGTGCACAGCCCATTGACCAGTTTGTTTTCAAAGACAAAGACGGAAAGTATTACATCATTTATGGTGGATGGCGGCATTGCAACATTGCTCAACTGAATGAGAATTTCACCGGCCTGGTGCCAATGGCAAATGGAGAGATGTTCAAAGAAATTACTCCTGACCAATATGTGGAAGGTCCTTTCATGTTTATGCACCATGGCAGGTATTATTTTATGTGGAGCGAAGGTGGCTGGGGTGGCCCCGATTATTCTGTAGCTTATGCTATTTCCGATTCGCCATTTGGGCCATTTAAAAGAGAAGGAAAAATATTGCAACAGGATCCCAAGGTGGCTACCGGAGCCGGGCATCATTCTGTGTTGCATCCTGCCGCATCCGACAGTTGGTACATTGTTTACCATCGGCGGCCATTAGGAGAAACTGATGCAAACCATAGGGCTACCTGCATCGATGTCATGCAATTTGACGATGCCGGAAAAATACTGCCAGTGAAGATTACAATGGATGGTGTGAAGGCTAACCCATTGCACTGACGATTATTCCTTATTTCATGTTTTCAATTCTTTCATTCTTGCAATCACAAGCGAGGCACATGATTCATGCTTTCGTTGGCGGGTAATAAGACAGCCTGCCACTACCTTTATGCATCTACAAAATCAGACTATGAGAAACGCAGGAACTACCACCGCCAACATACTTCCTTATCCGTTTATACTTGCTTTGTTGCTTTTCTGTTCACAAACATTTTCCCAGCAACGCATCAATATTGACGAAGGTTGGAAATTTCATTTTGGAAATGCCTCCGATCCTTCAAAGGATTTCAACTATGGTGTTGCTACAATTTTTGTAAAGAGTGGCGGAGTGGGTGGCACTGCCATTGATTTGAAATTTGATGATTCAAAATGGCGAACGCTCAACCTGCCGCATGATTGGGCAGTGGAATTACCATTTGCAAATGTGGAGAATCATGATGTACAGAATCATGGCTTCAAACCCGTTGGAGGTTTGTTTCCGGCAACCAGCATAGGTTGGTACCGCAAGCATTTCACCGTTGCTAAAGCTGATTCCGGCAAAAGAATGATGGTTCAGTTCGATGGCATATTTCGTAACGCATCTGTTTGGCTCAATGGTTATTTTCTCGGCCAAAACCAAAGCGGGTATGTTGGCGTGAATTATGACTTAACCGACTACCTGCATTTCGATCAGGACAATGTGCTCTCTGTGCGTGTAGACGCTACTCAATATGAAGGTTGGTTTTACGAAGGTGCAGGCATTTACCGTCATGTTTGGCTGAAGCAATTCAACAACATCCATTTTGAAAATGACGGCTTGTTTGCTTATTCAAATGTACAGAACACTAACGCGGCGGTTTCGGTGGAGGCAACGGTGGAGAACTTGTCGCCGTCTGCTGCAAACTGCACCGTGTATGCTTACATCACAGAACGCAATGGTAAACGAATTGCCCAGACCAAAGAGCAGCCGCTAAGTATTGCAATAAATGGCAAAGGCATGGTGAAGCAACAATTGAATGTTCCCAATGCTCATCTCTGGAACCTGGATGACCCATACCTGTACCGCATTGTTACTATTGTAAAATCAGGTGGACAGGTTGTTGACTCATCAATGCAACGTATTGGAATCCGCACCTTCAAATTTGATGCGCAGGAAGGATTTTTCCTGAACGGCAAACACATGAAAATTCAGGGCACCAACAATCACCAGGACCATGCCGGAGTAGGCACTGCACTGCCCGATTATCTGCAGTACTACCGCATTCGCCTGCTGAAAAATATGGGCTGCAATGCTTACAGAACAAGCCACCACGCCCCCACGCCCGAGTTGCTCGAAGCTTGCGACAGCCTCGGCATGCTGGTGCTCGATGAACAACGCCTGCTCAACAGCAGCCCTGAATACATAGACCAGTTTGAAAGCCTTATCAAACGCGACCGCAATCATGCTTCTGTTTTTATCTGGAGCATTGGAAACGAAGAAGGATGGATACAGGCAAACAGTGTTGGCAAACGTATTGCGCAAACGCTCATTGCAAAACAAAAAGAATTGGATCCAACCCGCACATGCACCTATGCAGCCGACCTGCCAAACGTGTTTAACGGAGTAAACGAAGTGATTCCTGTTCGTGGATTCAACTATCGGCATTCTGCAGTGGCCGATTATCATCGCGACCACCCGAATCAACCTGTCATTGGCACCGAGATGGGCTCCACTGTTACCACTCGTGGCATCTACACCAAAGACAGCATTCATGCATATGTACCCGACCAGGACATTACAGCACCATGGTGGGCAAGCCGTGCGGAAGAATGGTGGAAACCCGCAGCTGAAAACAACTACTGGCTTGGTGGTTTTATATGGACAGGCTTTGATTATCGTGGGGAGCCAACGCCTTACCAATGGCCGAATATCAACTCACATTTTGGTGTGATGGATGTTTGCGGTTTCCCAAAAAATATTTACTACTACTATCAAAGCTGGTGGACCGATTTGGATGTACTGCACATTTCGCCACACTGGAACTGGCGCGGCAAAGAAGGCAAGCCCATTGATGTTTGGGTAAACAGCAATGCCGATGATGTGGAATTATTTCTGAATGGAAAAAGTCTCGGCAAAAAAGAAATGCCACGCAATGGTCACCTTCAATGGAGTGTGAATTATGCTCCCGGCAAGCTGGAAGCCGTTGCCTTTAAAAAAGGAAAGAAACTCTCCGCCAAAGTTGAAACCACAGGACAGGCTGCAGAAGTAGTCATCACACCATACAAGACCACCATGCTGGCAGACGGGAAGGATGCTGCAGTCATCAACGTTTCACTCATTGACCGCGAAGGCCGCGAAGTACCCGATGCTGATAACATGATTCACTTCAGCATTGCAGGTGATGCAAAAATCATTGGCGTTGCCAACGGTGACCCCAGCAACCATGAACCCGACAAATGTGCAGATGGCACATGGCAGCGTAGTGCTTTCAACGGTAAATGCCAGCTGATAGTGCAGGCAGGCAAAACGCCCGATATGATAAAGATTGAAGCAACTGCTGCAGGATTGTGGACCGGCTCAACTGATATTCAGACAGTAAACCCGGCAAGCGTGGCAACCATCAACATTGACAAGAAATATGAACTGAAAGGTGAAGCGGCCAAGCCAAGGGAAGCTACAAAAATGCTGGGCGCCGATATTTCATTTTTGCCCGAATTGGAAGCACGTGGAATTAAGTTTTCTGAAAACGGTACTGAAAAAGATGCAGTAGAATTGTTGAAACAACATGGCTTCAACTACATACGCCTTCGGGTTTTTCAAAATCCTTCAACATATAACGGCTATTCACCGGGCAAAGGTTTCTGCGATTTGGCCCATACCCTGCAAATGGCCAGGCGGGTAAAAGCTGCCGGTATGAAATTGCTCCTCGATTTTCATTACAGCGATTACTGGGCGGACCCGGGCCATCAACTTAAACCCGCAGCATGGCGCAATCAAAACTTCGACCAAATGAAACAGTCGTTGTTTGATTACACAAAAGAAGTGATGACAGCATTGCAAAAGCAAGGCACTGTGCCCGAAATGGTACAGGTGGGAAATGAAATAAACCATGGCATGGTATGGCCCGAAGGAAACGTAGCTCACATTGACAGCCTGGCTCAATTGTTTAATGCAGGAACAGCAGCAGTTAAATCGGTAGACCCCTCAGTTGTTATTATGCTGCATGTAGCGCTGGGTGGCCAAAATGAAGAATCAGTTTTTTTCATCGATAACATGCTTGCACGTGCTGCACATTTTGATGTGATTGGCTTGTCGTACTACCCCAAGTGGCATGGCACGCTGGATGATCTGCAGTACAACATGAACGACCTTGTACGCCGCTATGGAAAGGATGTGATTGTGGTAGAATATTCTGCCCGTAAGGCAGAAGTGAATAAGATTGGATTTGAAACCAAAGGCGGCAAAGGCACCTGCATTTGGGAACCACTCAATACATGGGAGTCCATATTCGACAGGCAGGGAAAGGCCAACGACTGGCTGACGCTTTATGACAAACTGCATGAACTATATGTTGCTGAAAAAAAATGAGCGGATGTTGAATGAGCAAGCCAAAGGATTGCCCTCATTTATAGCCTTGTTACAGCAATTGAATTGCAATTCTATTTCAGGTAAAAACAGCTTTGCAATAAATGTCCGGCTCGCCATTGAATAAATAGGCATATCAGTTAGATTTACGTAGCCCAAACTAGTGGCCGCTTCTCGTTGGAGAAAGTGGTCATTGGAATCAATCATTTTTTACCATCAAAAACAAAATGAAAATGAAACGTTTTTCAGCATTCATTGCTGCAGCAACTGTACTTCTGTTTACCGCATGCAAAAGTGGCGGCGAAAGCAAAGAAGAAAAAACAACTTCAGACACTACTGCCGTAGCTCCGGCTGCAGAAGCAGTTTTCACACCTTTTAAAGTGATCATGATTCAACACAAGGTTAAGAATTATGCAAAATGGAAAGAAGGTTACCTGGCACATGATTCCGTTCGAACAGCCTACGGCATAACGCAAATGGTTTTAGGCCGTGGGCTTCAAGATTCTAATTTGGTTGTGGTAATTGACAAAGTGAGCGACATGCAGAAGGCAAAGGATTTTTCAAGCTCACCCGGACTAAAAGATGCCATGAAAAATGCCGGCGTTGTTGGAGCTCCTTCGATCAGTTATGCCGAAGTAATCCGCAACGACAATTCCGACATTCCTTACAAAGATCGCATGATGGTAGCCCACCATGTAAAAGACTTTGACGCCTGGCTTAAGGTTTACGATGCTGAAGGCAAGGAAACCAGGGCTTCTTTTGGCATGATTGACCGTGGCCTGGCCCGAGGCGTAGATGACCCCAACATGGTTTATCTTGTTTTTGCCATTTCAGATATGGAAAAGGCAAAAGCAAGAGGTTCTTCACCTGAACTGAAAAAAATAATGACAGATGCTGGAGTAGACGGCCCCCCAACCATGCTGGCATATAGCATTGACATGCTGGTCAAATAGTGTTGAACCCGTTCAATTCTTCCCGCTTACCATGATCTATGTCCTTTTTTGAATAGCCGCTGTTGCACTAAACTTGCAGCAGCGGCTATTCTCGTTTTACGATATTTTACTATGAATGCTGCAACAGGCTAGTCCTGATTCCTTTTGGAAAAATACATACTGTGTTTGTAACAACTACAAAAATCAAAATAGACATCTTACCATGATAACAGTCAAAGGTTTTGCCGCCATGAGCCCCACTTCGCCATTGGTGCCATACGCTTTTGAAAGAAGAGAACTGAAACCTCACGATGTTTTGGTGGACATCCTATACTCAGGAGTTTGCCACAGTGACCTGCACCAGGTGAAGGATGAATGGGGTGGTTCCATTTACCCCATGGTGCCGGGCCATGAAATTGTGGGTAGGGTTCTGAGCATTGGCAACCATGTAAAGAAATTTAAACCAGGCGATACAGCTGGTGTTGGTGTAATGATAGACAGTTGCCGTGAATGCAATCCTTGTCGCCACCACCTTGAACAGTATTGCGTAGAAGGTATGACAGGCACTTACAACGGATATGAAAGGGACAAGACAACCGTTGCACAGGGTGGCTACAGCACACAAATTGTATGCGATGAAAGATGGGTTTACCATATATCCGACAAACTCTATCTGCCAGGCACTGCACCACTGCTGTGCGCAGGCATCACCACTTATTCACCGTTGCGTTATGCCAATGTGCAACCAGGCCAAAAAGTAGCTGTTGCCGGCCTTGGCGGACTTGGGCATATGGCAGTGAAATTTGCCGTTGCAATGGGAGCCGAAGTCACGCTG
Source organism: Sphingobacteriales bacterium (assembly GCA_037443285.1). GTDB lineage: Bacteria > Bacteroidota > Bacteroidia > Chitinophagales > Chitinophagaceae > Phnomibacter. The sequence goes on from JBBIOQ010000016.1 coordinate 12,365, forward strand.
CTGAGCACCTCTCCGTCCAAAGCAAATGATGCTATAAAATTGGGTGCCCATCATTTTGTACTGAGTACAGACCGCGCTGCCATGAAAAAACTCGATAGTCATTTTGATGTGGTAGTGGATGCGGTGAGCGGCGACCATGATTTTGACATCTACCTGAAATTACTTTCACTCAATGGAAAACTGCTCGTAGTGGGTTTGCCAAAAACAAATCCGGAAGTAAGCCCATTTGAACTCATCAAAAACCGCCGCAGCATCATTGGCTCCATGATAGGCGGCACAGTGGAAACGCAGGAAATGCTTGACTTCTGTGCTGAAAAAAACATTGTGGCTGATGTGGAGTTAATTCCCATGCAATACATCAACGAAGCTTACGAACGCATGTTAAAGAATGATGTGAAATACAGGTTTGTAATTGACATTGCAAGCCTGAAAAAAGATTAGTAAATGAAGGCAGATAAAAATCAAATACAAACATCATGAAAGCAATATCCGGCTTTTGCTTACTAACAATTTCACTGATTATTTTTTCCTGTTCAACATCAAGGCATGCGAAACAAACTTCGGCCACAGGTCTCCAGTTTGTTGAAAAGATGCAACCAATTGGTCGCTATGTTGTAAATGAAAAACAGCAATTGGAACTGATAAGTTCTGCTTCGCATGTGGGCTTCACTTTTGAAGGCAAAACATGCAACGTAATGATTCGCCTCAATGGTTATGAGGTGCGCAACTATATTCAATACGAGTTGGATGGGGAATATCAGAAGCGTATAAGAATTGATTCGGGAGCAACAAACACCTTAACCATTACCTCAGCAAAAGACGGCAAACACACCGTATGGTTGTACAAAACCACCGAAGCGCATACAGGACCCATTATCATTGATAAAATTGAAGCAGAACTTGTGCAACCACTTGCGCCGTCTATGGCTCCATTCATTGAATTCATTGGAAACAGTATTACCTGTGGCGCAGCAGCCGATACCACTGAAATCCGCTGTGGAGGCGGCTTTTATCACGACCAGCACAACGCCTATTTTGCATACGGCCCACGGGTTGCAAGAGCCTTGAAAGTGAATTTCATGTTGAGCAGCGTTAGTGGCATTGGCATCTACCGAAACTGGAACAGCGATGGGCCCACCATGCCACAGGTGTATGATTACACCAACCTGCTTAATGACAAAAATGGCAACTGGGATTTTTCAAAATTCAACCCAACCATTGTAAGCATTGCGCTTGGAACCAATGACTTCAGTAATGGTGACGGCAAAAAAGCACGGCTACCGTTTGATAGTGCCTTGTTTGTAAGCAACTACATAAAGTTTGTTCAGAAAGTGAAACAACACTATCCACGTGCCATCATTGCATTGCTGAGTAGTCCGATGGTGAATGGTGAAAGACGCGAATTGCTTCAGCATTGTATAACAGCTGTGAAGCAAGAAACAGATAAATTGAATCCTTCATCAAAACCTGTTGCTGTCTATTTCTTCCGCCCCATGAAAGCAGGTGGCTGCTCAGGTCACCCAAGTGTGCAGGACCATGCAGTGCTGGCTGAGGAACTGCAACCTTTCTTTAAGAATTTGCTGCAACAAAAGGAATAGTAATAACACCTGTACATGAATATCGCCGAATGCAGGAAAACTCTTGATAATGACAATGACTACAGCAGAGCAATTCAACGGGTTAGAATCAACTGAAGTTGAAGATAGACGCAATCAGCATGGAAGCAACAACCTGGATCTCCAAGAAGACAAAGTGTTTCTACAGGTGTTAAAAGAGGTGGCTTCAGAGCCCATGTTTGTCTTATTGCTGGTGGCCTGCATTATTTATTTTATCCTTGGCGAATTGCAGGAAGGAATCATCATGCTGGTTTCAATCTTCATTGTGGCAGGCATTTCACTATTCCAGGATTACAGAAGCAGGAACGCCATTGCTGCACTCAAAAAACTATCCGCCGCAAAAGCAACAGTAATAAGAGATGGCGTTCAGATAAAAATTGCTACTGAAGAAATTGTTGTTGACGACCTGATGCTGTTAGAAGAAGGTGAAGTGGTAGCAGCAGATGGATTGATTGTTGCTGCCAACGATTTTTCGCTCAATGAATCCATCCTTACCGGTGAATCTTTTCCTGTAATAAAGAATGCGGATAATAACACAAACGTTTACCGGGGAACTTTGGTAACAAGTGGCAGTGCTACTGTGAAAGTAAATGCTGTGGGCCTGCAAACTATGTTTGGCAAAATCGGATTATCACTCAAGGAAATCAGTGTTTTAAAAACGCCACTTCAAAACCAGGTGAAAAATTTTGTTCGCAACATGGTATGGCTGGGGGCAGTTGCATTCTGCATTGTAATAGGCATCAACTATTACCATTCGCACAATTTCATACAGTCGTTATTGCGTGGCCTTACCCTGGCTATGAGTATTTTGCCGGAAGAAATCCCCGTTGCATTCAGCACATTCCAGGCATTGGGCGCATTCAGGCTGCTCAGGCAAAACATTATTGTGAAGCAGCCACAGTACGTGGAAACACTGGGCTCTGCAACAGCAATATGCACCGATAAGACAGGCACGCTTACACAAAACAAGATGAGTATTGAATTTGTGTACGATGCAGCAAATCATGTTTCCCTCCAGGCAGACAAACCGGAATTGCTGCCTGCTTCAATAGTCGAATATGCCATGTGGAGCAGCGAAACCAATCCATTCGACCCCATGGAAAAAGCTATTCACACCTTGTATGAGCAATGCACTGTGCACGACAAACGACCAGACTATACGCAGATACATGAATACCCTGTCGGTGGCAAGCCTCCCATGATGACGCACATATTTAGCGATGCAAATGGCCACGTAGTTATTGCAGCAAAAGGAGCTCCTGAGGCCATTCTCCGGCAAAGCAATCTGCCGGAAACATTAAAGCAGGGATATGAAAAACAATCTATGCAATATGCCAGCCAGGGATATCGTGTTCTTGGTGTTGGTAAAGGGACCTGGAACGAGGTTCACTGGCCGGTTTCACAGGAGGAGTTTGTTTTTGAATTTCTCGGCCTGATTGCCTTTCACGATCCTCCAAAGGAAAACATGGCACAAACCATCCGAACCTTTGGCGATGCAGGCATTTCGGTAAAAATGATTACCGGCGACTATTCAGAAACCGCTGTTGCTGTTGCTGAACAAATTGAACTTAGTCATAACCATGAAGTGCTTACCGGCAAGGAAGTACTGCACCTCGACAAGGAATCATTGAAAGCAAAAGTGAAAAGCATCAGCATTTTTGCCCGCATGTTTCCTGAAGCAAAACTGAAAGTGATAGATGCATTGAAAGAAGACGGAGAAATAGTTGCAATGACAGGCGATGGAGTGAATGATGGACCGGCACTCAAAGCTTCACATATTGGTATAGCCATGGGAAAACGCGGAAGCGAAGTGGCCAAAAGCGCTGCATCGCTCATCCTCACCGATGACGACCTTTCGCACATGACCGAAGCAGTAGCGATGGGCCGCAAAATTTACGACAACCTTAAAAAAGCCATCCAATACATCGTTTCCATTCACATTCCTATCATCCTTATCGTAACAGTTCCCCTTGTGCTTGCCTGGAAATTCACCGACATTTTTTCACCTGTGCATGTCATTTTCCTTGAATTGATTATGGGGCCTACCTGTTCCATCATTTACGAGAATGAACCTATGGAACCAGGCACTATGCTCAGGCCTCCACGAAAGATGAGTTCGACCTTTTTGTCCTTCCGACAGTTATCCACCAGCATACTGCAAGGGCTTGCAATTACAACAGGTTGTCTCGGCATTGGGTATTACTTCATACAGGATGGCGCTGATGCCAATACGGTGCGCACAGTTATTTTTATCACACTTCTCTTCAGTAATATTTTTCTCACGCTTGTCAACCGCTCGTTCTACTATTCTGCCATCAGTACACTTGGCCACAAAAACAGGCTCATCCCTTTGATTATAGGTATCACACTTTTTTTCATTGTCATTGCACTCTTTGTTCCATTTGTGCAGCAATTATTCATGCTTAAGAAAATTCCTTTTTCTACTGTGCTGCTATGCGCTGCTGCAGGATTTGCAGGCACATTATGGATGGAGTTGTGGAAAATGGCTGTCCGTTTCAAATCAAAACAAAAGCCGGTGCAAACACCGGCCTGAATTCGTTGAGAGCCAACTATCGGAATCGAACCGACGACCCTTTCATTACGAATGAAATGCTCTACCAGCTGAGCTAAGTTGGCTGATAGTTGTAAAGATATTGAGAATGCAAAAACCTTCAACGAAGACTTCGCTGCATTGTCAAATCAATGTACACTCGTTTGAAGGCGGTGATAAATAAATCGCTTTACAAATTCGGCACAGATAAGATAAACAAGTACCAATATCACAATTGCAATTAGCACGTGAGCAGGAAGTGGCGAAAAACCTAAGATGGTTGCCATACTTGTGTAAGGCAAAACCCAGCCAACAACCAGGCAAATGAGCACACTCAGCACCAGGTACTTTGATGGCTTGCTTTGAATAAAAGGAATATGGTTAGTACGAATAATAAACACTACTAAAATCTGTGTGGCAAGCGATTCCATAAACCATCCGGTTCTGAAATGAATTTCATTGACATTGAACACGTGGTACAAGAGGTAAAATGTTGCCAAATCAAACAGCGAACTTGTTAGCCCGAAGTTGAGCATATAGTGGTAAATCATTTTCAGGTTCCAGCGCTGAGGTCGCTGGGTATAACTCTCATCCACATTGTCACCAGGAATAGTAACCTGTGATGTATCATACAGGAAATTATTGAGAAGAATTTGCGCCGGCAACATGGGAAGGAACGGAAGGAAAATGGTGGCAGCAGCTACAGAAAACATGTTGCCGAAATTTGAACTAAGCCCCATGAGAATATATTTCATGGTGTTGCCGAAAGTTTTTCGCCCTTCCAAGATTCCTTCTTTCAAAACCAACAGGTCTTTTTCAGTAAGAATGATGTCTGCCGCATCTTTTGCCACATCAGTGGCACTGTTTACTGAAATACCTACATCTGCAGTCTTTAGCGAAGGTGCATCGTTTATGCCATCGCCCATATAACCCACTGCATGATGGAATTGCTGCAATGCATGGATGATCCTGTTCTTCTGATCGGGCGAAAAGCGTGCAAAGATGGTAGTATTCAAAGCCCGCTTGCGCAATGCATCATCCGTCATATGTTCCATCTCGAAACCCTGAAGAATACCTTTCACGGAAAGACCGATTTCCTTGCAAATCTTTTGCGTCACTAAGTGATTATCGCCTGTTATTATCTTCACTTCCACACCAATGCGGGCAAGCTCGGCAATAGTTTCATCTGCATCAGCTTTAGGCGGATCTAGAAAAGCTACAAAACCACAGAACGCCAATTCCACTTCATCCTTCTTGCTGAACCGTCCCATTTGATGTACAATTCTTGTAGCAATGGCCAGCACCCTGAAACCGTCTGCACTCAGCTGTTCATACAGTTTAGTAGCATGGAGAATATCGTTTTCTGCAGTTACACACACCCGAAGAATTTCCTCAGGTGCGCCTTTGCAGATGAGCATGCATTCCCCATTTTTCTCAACCACTACGCTCATGCGTTTTCGCGAAAAATCGAAAGGCACTTCATCTACCTTATTGAATTCATGAATGTTAGGCTGCTTAAATTGAACGACTGCATCATCCAATGGATTTTTGATGCCTGATTGATAGAAACTGTTGAGATAGGTAAGCAGAAATAAATGCTCAGAATCTGCGCCATTTATATCAACACATTTGATAAGTTCAATCCTGTCTTCGGTAAGTGTTCCTGTTTTGTCGGTGCACAATACTTCCATACTGCCAAAATTGGGAATGGCTGAAAGCCGTTTGACAACTACCCCCTTTTTGGCCATGCGAAGCGAGCCTCGCGCCATTGTTACCGACATCACCATTGGCAGCAATTCCGGCGTAAGCCCCACCGCCACTGCAATGCTGAACATGAATGCCTGCAACAGGTTGTGCCTGTAAATGGCGTTTATCAAAAAGATGAACAGCACAAGTACAATGGTCACTTTCATGATAAGCATTCCAAATGACCTTATGCCTCGGGAGAAATCGGTTTCCTCTTCGCGACTTACCAGTTTCTCTGCAATCTTTCCAAATTCAGTGTATTTGGCTGTGTAAATCACAATGGCTGTTGCAGAGCCTGTAATAACACTCGAACCCATGAAAGCAATATTGTCGAGTGAAGTAAGATCAGCATTGGCATCAGCAATGGCATCACTGTATTTTTCGCAAGGGAATGACTCACCTGTTAAAGCAGATTGGTTCACAAAAAAATCCTTCGAAGAAATCACCCTGCAATCTGCAGGAACTACTTTGCCTGCATTGAGAAGTATAATATCACCGGGGCAAATCATTTCAGGCATCAGTTCCTTTTTTGCATTATCCCTTATAACTGTCACTTTGCTCTTCACTGTGTTCTTCAACCTTTCCGCAGCATTGCGTGCATCCCATTCCTGGAAAAAATCAATTGCCACGCTGCTGATAACAATCAACATGATAATGCTTGCATTCACTGTTTCACCCAATGAAAAAGAAATGGTGGCAGCCACCATCAGGATTATCACAAGTGGATTCCTGAAATGCATCAACAATTCCATGCCTGCATTGCGGCGCTTGTGTGTTTCAAGTTGGTTGAAACCAAATTGATTAATTCGCTTTTGAGCTTCAGCATCTGAAAGGCCATGCTGAACATCTGTTGCAAAATGTGCTGCTACCTTTTCTGAAGCCATACGGCTAAGCTGTTCTGGTAGCAAATTTTCATCTTGAGGCGACACGTTGGTGGATGCTTGGATGTGAAAATATCCTAGAAAAAGTACCTGAATGAAATTACACAATTAATGCAGCAGTTTTCATCAAATGAAGAAGGTTTTGAGCAGGTAATGAAACTGGCTATGAATGATATGATCGAAATGGCAGGCAATCACTGTGATATGAATAACCATGAGGAGAAGTTTGGTGCAGGCGCAGTACAAAGCAGTCATGATATTGCGCCTGCGGCGAATGCGATCAAAACAAAAATCATTGATATGCACTGTTTCTTCAGTTAGTATTTGAAAGTCGTGCCCGGTGTAAATATGCGGACTGTTGTCATCAGCATTCATTGGCATCAGCACAACAAATGCTGGTTTTGGGGCATTCACCATGGCATGGTGCGATTTCCATACTCCGCTGGTGTTGTAGCTGGCCGACTTGTTTTCACCATTGTTGGCGAAGAGAAAAAAGAAGGAAACGATGAAGCGGAGGATGATTTGTGTTTTCATGGTGAATGATTTTGATAACACAAATCTTGCCCGGAGAATGGGGGTGAATCAAGGTGGGAAATGCGGCTTTTGAAAGATGCGGAAATCCACTTTAGAGAGGCGATATGGTATGCGTATTTCTACGCATTTACGCAGAAACGAAGAAATACGGGCCCTTTCAGGTTTCAATTTCTGAGGGCAACTATTATCTTGGAGTAAAATCAACCACTATGAACCACAAATTACTGATGCTTGTATGCATGCTATGGCTGTTAGCGGCATGCACCGCCCCAGGCGAAAAGCAAAAAGAAAACAAGGATGAACTTGCTCCAAAGAAAGAAGGCACAATAGCTACATCCCTGAAAGCAAAGGTTCCGATTCTGAAATTTGGAAGAAACGAATTGCAATCACTGGTGAGCAAAAACGGAGCCCTTAAACTGGTATTCAGGTATGTAATTACAGATTACAATGCGCCCTTTGACAACCTCCTGCTTGCTGGCTATACTTACAAAAAAAACGAATACATATTCGGTCCAGTTTATTCAGGCAGGCTCCATAAGGATTCAGTGGTATCAATTGAGTTACCCGATTCATTGCAACTTGGCAACCTGCAAAGCTGGAATCAGCATGCCAGCATAAAAGACAACCTGGTTATAGCTATCAAAGACTTACTCACGGATAAAAGTTTTAGCTATCTGAAACTGACTCCTGCAATTATAAAAGATGTAATCGGCAATAATGCACTGACTTATTACCTTTCAGCTATTGATGTAAACGGAAAGCAAATGGATATTTATCCAAATACTCTGGTTGGCGGTGATGAAGACCTACTCCATCCCTCACCACCCGCACCTCCACAAAACGATTAATCAATGCATGAGCGGCAATGTCATTTGCCGCTCATGCTATTCTCTACCAGGCAGCGATACAATCAAGGACCTCCCTACATTAATACCGGACATCTGCGTGATAGCTAACAAGTCTTCACCACTCGGAAATTCGATTACAATTTGGACAAACATCATTTCATTCGCATTGCGCTCAACTGGCTCGAAGTATGGGCTCCGCTCATACCCATTGCCTTTTGGATTTCCATCTTCAGGCAACGCAAAATAGTCAGCCCTACATGGTGGTATTTTATAGCAGCGGTGTTGCTCAACGTGATGAGTGACATTATGTGGATGTACAAGATGTATATGCCTCCTTATCTGCAGGATAATAATTGGTTGTACAATCTTCAATCCATTCTGCGCACCATAATATTCCTGGTTTACTTCCACAGGTTGTTGCATAGGCGATTTAGAAAAATCATTGCTATTGCAGGAATTTCATACGGCATTGCTATTGTTACTAATTATTCATTCATTCAAAACTTTTCCACCTTCAGCAGTGTGGGCTTCACATTGGAATCAGTGGTTTTACTGCTAACCTGCATTCTGTATTTGTTTAACCTGCTGGCGGATGATACGATACTTTACTACCGGCAGGAACCTTCGTTCTGGATTGCGGTAGGCCTTATTGTATATGAAGCCTGCAACTTCGCCATTTTTATCATTTACACACAACTCATGGTAAGCTTTGCCAATTTCGCTTTCGGCATATGGGATGTGCACAATGCATTTTTCTTATTGTTCTGTATCTTAACTGCAATTGGATATTATGGATGCCGAAAAAAATAGCCTTGTATTATATGTCATCATCACCATTGTGGTAATGCTGCTGCTCATTGCTGCCATGCTCCTTATTTTTCTGTTGAGCCAGAAAAGAAAAACAAGGCTGCTGTTTGAAATGCAAAAACTCCGCGAGGAACAACAAAACCAACTGATAGAAGCTGCCATCAGAAGCGAGGAAGTGGAACGGCATCGCATTGCCGAAGAACTGCACGACGAAGTGGGTGCTATGCTATCGGCTACCAAACTGCATTTTTCGGCAGTGGAAACTCATGAAATGAAAGAGGATAAGCGGAAATTATTTGCCTATTCGAAGGAACTACTAAATGAATCCATTCAAAAAGTACGGGCTATTTCACACAACCTGCATTCCAGTATTCTGAAAGAACTTGGCCTCAATGAAGCCATAAACCACTTTGCCAACAAACTCACTGCAGGTGGGAGCATTCAATACACTTCCCACCTCGATCATGAAGAACGTGTAGCTGCTGAAAAAGAAATCACCATTTACAGAATGGTACAGGAGTTATTGAACAATATCATCAAACATTCACATGCAAGCAAACTAACAATAGAAAGCCGGGATGAAGGAAGTGAATATGTGTTGGAAATAAAACACGACGGCGATGGTTTGTCGCAGGAGCAGTTTGAAACTTTACGCTTCAGCACTAAAGGACTTGGATTGAAGAATATTCAGAACCGGGTCATTCTGTTGCGCGGAAACATCCTTTTCAGCAAGAGTGATGGAGAGAACATTGTGCGCATCAGGATACCACAAAACCCTTGAACATGAACCAGATCAAAATTGCCATCGCCGATGATTACAAAATCTTCAGGCAGGGCCTCAAAGTCGGATTGGCTTCCGACCAAAACCTTCAGGTGTTAATGGAAGCCGACAATGGTGATGAATTGATTCAGTTGTTGGCACAGGAACAACCCGATGTGGTCATCATGGATTTGAAAATGCCGGTACTCGATGGTATGGAAGCTACAAAAATTATTCGCAGCCGTTTTCCGGAAGTGAAAGTGCTGGTGGTTACCATGTATGAAGATGATAAATTCATTATTCACCTCATGGAAATAGGTGCCAATGGTTACCTGGTAAAGAATTCAGAAATTGATGAAATCAAAAAAGCTATTTACAGCGTGCATGAGAATGGTTATTACTTTAACGATATTGTAAACAAGGCTCTTCTGAAAAAACTTTTCCTAAAGGGAAATATGAAGCCCACTTTTAACCACAATGTGGAGCTAACGGAACGTGAACTTGAAGTGCTGAAATTGATTTGTGAAGAGAAAACTGCGGTTGAAATTGGTAAGGAGATTTTCCTGAGTCCGAGGTCGGTGGAAGGCATCAGGCAAAGGCTGATTGAAAAAGTGGGCGTTCGCAATACAGCAGGCCTTGTAATGTTTGCTGTAAAAAACGGCCTTGCAGACTAATATCCGCAAGGCCATTTATAAATTTCGTTTTATTGCTCAACTCTTTCTGAAGAATATCCTGATGGGCACTCCCATAAAATTGAAATTCTTGCGCAGCTGATTCTCGAGATAATTCTTATAAGGTGTCTTCAAATCATCGGGGTGATTGCTGAAGAAGGCAAACGAAGGCACAGCCGTTGGCAATTGCGTTACATATTTTATTTTGATCAGGTCGCCCCTTATCATAGGTGGCTTGTATGCCTCAACCGCTTTCAACATCACTTCATTCAGTTGTGAAGTAGGTATTTTTCGGCGCTTGTTATCAAACACTTCAAGTCCAACTTCAATGGCTTTGAAAATACGCACCTTGTCCTTGGCCGAAATGAATATGATGGGCACGTCATTGAACGGTGCAAGTTTTTCCTTCAGCTGCTTTTCATAATCCCTTGCAGTGTTGGTAGCCTTTTCCATCAGGTCCCATTTGTTTACCAGCACTACAATTCCTTTGCCCTTGATAGCAGCAAGGCTGTATATTTTCAAATCCTGCGCTGTTATGCCTTTTCCTGCATCCAGCAATAACAAACAAACATCGGCTTCATCAATGGCCTTAATGGCGCGAATGACGGAATAGAATTCCAGGTCTTCGTTCACTTTTGTTTTGCGGCGAATGCCGGCGGTATCAATGAGAACAAATTCTTTGTTGAAAAGATTGTAATGGGTATGGATGCTGTCGCGAGTGGTGCCGGCAATGTCGCTTACAATGGTGCGTTCCTGCCCTACCAGCGCATTCAGCAAACTACTCTTGCCAACATTGGGCTGGCCAATGATGGCGAACTTCGGCAGCGCATCCTGGCGTTCCACTTCTTCCGATTCTTCAGGTAAAATATTTGCTGTAACCGCATCGAGCAAATCACCTGTGCCGCTGCCCGACATGGCAGAAATGAAAAACACATTTTCGAAGCCAAGTGCATAAAATTCATTGGCAAGCAATTGCCTGTCGTAGTTGTCCACTTTGTTCACCACCAGGAATACAGGCTTGGTTGAGCGGCGCAAAACACCGGTCATCGCTTCATCGAGGTCGGTGATGCCGGTAGCAACATCCGTCATGAAGATTATTGCGTTGGCTTCATCCAGGGCAATGCGCACCTGCCGCTCTATTTCCCTTTCGAACACATCTTCGCTATCGGGCACAAAACCACCGGTATCAATAACGTTGAACGACTTGCCTGCCCAGTCTGCCACACCATACTGACGGTCGCGGGTTACGCCGCTGATGTCGTCAACAATGGCTTTCCGTGTTTCAAGCATGCGATTGAAAAATGTGCTCTTGCCCACATTGGGCCTTCCTACAATAGCTACGGTATAACTCATAACAAAATTTCCTTCAATAATTTCAAATCGCGGATATGAACAGTTGTTGAACTTCTTTATTCATAGCCGTATTCTTTCAAATACAAATCCTGGTCGCGCCATTTGGGACGCACTTTTACAAACAATTCCAAGAACACTTTTGCATCCAGAAACTTTTCAATTTCCATGCGGCTTTCGGTCCCCAGTTTTTTTATCAGGCTTCCCCTATCTCCTATCATGATTGCCTTCTGCGATTCACGCTGTACCACCACATCGGCCCTTATTTTTATGAGCGTACTTTTTTCAGTGAACTCCTGGATGACAACTGCTGTGTGATAAGGTATTTCCTGGTGGTAGATGTCGTAAATTTTTTCCCTGATGAGTTCTGCCACAAAAAAGCGAGTAGGCAAATCGCTCAGGTCATCCTTGCTGTAAAATGGCTCACCTTCCGGCAGAAAGGATAGAATGGCTTCCAGCAATTCTTTCAATCCTTTGCCACGCAAGGCTGAAACCGGCATTACTTTTTTAAACAACCCGCTTGATTGAAAAAACTCAACAACATTGGGCAATTCGGCCTTGGGGAAATTGTCGGTCTTGTTGCAAACCAACACAGCAGGCACTTTCAGCCGCAGATTCCTGAACAACTCAAGCGCTTCTTGTTGTTGGTTATCCGTGAGGTCGTACACCAGCAAGGCCACATCGGCGTCTTCCATGGCAGCCTTTACCTGGTTCATCATTATTTCGTGCAGTTTGTACTGCGGTTCAATGATGCCCGGCGTATCAGAAAATATTACCTGGTATTGGTCGGTATTGAGAAAGGCTTTGATGCGATGTCTTGTGGTTTGCACTTTGGGGCTTACGATCGCCATTTTCTCACCAACCAGCGCATTGAGCAGGGTGCTTTTGCCGGCATTTGGCTTGCCAAGAATTGATACAAAACCCGACTGAAATTTCATGCACAGAAGATGCTGTTGGTTTTACAACAAAGAAACAATGAGATCATGATTGTTTGCCCAAATAAAAACAGGCTTCCGTTGCAGAAGCCTGTTTCAGTTGCGAAGGGAGGGTTCGAACCTCCGACCTTCGGGTTATGAGCCCGACGAGCTACCGCTGCTCTACTTCGCGATTTTGTTTTCGGGTGGCGAAGATAAGGGCAGCAGTTATACCAGCCAAGCCTAATTTCTTTTTTTGATGTCTGATGCACCAGAGCTAGAAATTTCTTTAATCACTCCATTGCCTTTATAGTAAATATCGCTGGCGCCCGAAGCTTTTGCCTTTAACTCTTTGTTTACAGTAATGCTTACGTCACTGGCACCCGAGGCAGTGATATCACAGTAATCTGCAGCCAATTCGAATGCTTTCACATCGCTGCTGCCACTCACATCAACGCGTAAATTTTCTGCAGAACCATCCACAACAAAATCACTGCTGCCAGATGCGTTGAGTTTGAGATTGGTGACTTTAACGGTTCCTTTGAAATCGCTGGAACCGCTGATGCCAATTTCGAGGTCAGAACCACTGATAGCACCTTCGGTTTTTACATTGCAGGCACCCGAAGCCTGAATCTTGTAAATGGCAGGCGCTGACACATAAGCCTTCATATACTTGGGCCCCCAATTTCCTGAGCCTTTGTAACCTATGTACAAGGTATTATTCCTTACCTCGGTAGTAATGTTGGGAACATATTTCGCTTCGCTGGCACTTACCGCAACAGCAGTTTCTTTTGATTGAGTAAGATAAAGGTCGATGGCGCTGCTCACCACTACGCTGTTGAAGCTACCGGTTTGCCTTGGTTCAACATTGGGGTCATTAATGGTCTTTTGGCTGTGTGCTGAATAATAGCCGAAACTGCAGCAAACCAGGATTATCCAGAAATAGTATTTCATTGTTTTCCGTTTTGATATTGTACGACCAATGCATTCCAATTGTTACAGTTTGGCTAAAAAGAATGCAACAAAACATTTTCGAACTATACCTTTGGCTCGAATTTAGCCCGGGGTGTTTCAGGGAAAAAATCCCAGAGACTGAGAAATCACCCGTTGAACCTGATCAGGGTAATACCTGCGAAGGGAAGGCAGCCACCTTCAGCCGTTCCGGCTTTTTCTGACTGTTCATTCCGGGCTACCAAACATTTTTAATGGTTATGAAAAAAATGATGCCCACGCTGGCTTTGGTGCTGTTGTCTGCATTCAGTTTTGCCCAGCACCTTGTAACAGTAAACATAAAATCTGCTGATGGCAGTTGGCTTGAAGGTACTTCGCTTCAACTAAAAGGCAGTACCGTTCGCAATGGCCTCACAAACGAAAATGGCCGGTTTGTATTTCGCAATATTCCGGCTGAAAAATTTATCCTGCACGCCAGTTTTACCGGCATGGTTGCAACCGATACTACCATAACAATTGCAGCCAATACCGAAGTCACGCTTACCCTGCAATCACTGCCCTCGGCATTGTTGCCTGCGGAAGTAAGGGGGCTGCGTGCCGGCAATGATGCACCATTTGCAAAAACAGATGTATCCAGGTCCTACATCGAAAAGAACAACACAGGGCAGGATATTCCTTTCTTGCTGAACCAGACTCCCAACGTTGTCATCAACAGCGATGCCGGAAATGGCGTTGGCTACACGGGCATCCGCATCCGCGGCACCGATGCTACTCGCATCAACATGACAATCAACGGCATTCCGTACAATGATGCAGAGAGCCAGGGAACTTATTTTGTTGATCTGCCCGACCTTCTGTCGTCAACATCGAGCATACAAATACAACGGGGCGTGGGTACCAGCAGCAACGGGCCAGGCGCTTTTGGCGGCACACTCAACCTGAGTACCTATGCTTACAACCCTGCAGCCTATGCAGAACTCAACAATAGTTATGGCAGTTTCAACACTTTGAAAAACACGGTAAAACTGGGCAGCGGTCTGATGGGTAAGCATTTCACTTTCGATGCAAGGCTTTCAAACATTTCAAGCGATGGTTATATTGACCGTGCTTCCAGCCACCTGCAAAGCGGACAGTTTACGCTTGGCTATTGGGCCGGCAAATCATCCCTGCGGTTCAATGCCATTTTGGGCAAGGAAAAAACCTACCAGGCATGGTATGGCGTAAAGGAAAGCGACCTCGCCTCCAACAGGACCGTGAATTATGCAGGCACGGAAAAACCGGGCGACCCTTACAAAAACGAAACCGATAATTACTGGCAAAACCACTACCAATTGTTCTTCAACCACGAATTCAACCCGAATGTTGTTTTCAACACCGCTTTTTATCTTACCACCGGCCGCGGCTATTATGAGCAATACAAAGCAGGCCAAACGCTGGCCGATTATGGCATTGCACCCATCAATGGAACTACAGAAACAGACCTCATCAGGCAACTGTGGCTGCAGAATAAATTGTGGGGACAAATTATTTCCCTGCAGGTAAACAAAGGGCTGGATGAATGGGCGTTTGGTGGTGGCTGGAGCTATTACCCCGGAAGTCATTTTGGCAAAGTAGTCTGGACAGAAGTGCAACCCAACCTGCAACATGAATATTACCGCCAGCAGGCAAACAAAGCCGATGCCAACGTGTATGCTAAATGGACGCATCATCTCAATGACAACTGGAAACTCTTTACCGATCTTCAGTACCGGTATGTGCATTACAAGATTGATGGCTTTCAGTACAACCCCGCGATACAAATTGATGAACAATGGAATTTCCTGAACCCCAAGGCAGGTATCAGTTATGCTAAAAAGAACTGGAGCGGATTCCTTAGTTATGCCATGTCCAACAACACACCCAACCGTGATGATTTTGAAGCAGGTAAAAATGAAATGCCCAAGCCTGAACACTTGCATGATTTTGAACTGAACATCACAAAAAAAGAAGTGCTGAAGAATTTACAGCTCGCTGCTACTTTCTACTACATGTACTACCGCGACCAACTGGTGCTCACCGGCAAGGTGAACGACGTTGGTTCTTACACCCGCCAGAATATTCCGAAAAGCTACCGTGCCGGCGCAGAACTGGAAGCTGCATGGTGTTGGAAAAGTGGTAGTGTCAAATACAGCGCCGGCCTCAGCAGCAACAAGATTCTTGACTTTACCGAATACATTGATGACTATGACAACGGCAAGCAACAAGTGAACCATTATTCCAAAACGGACATCGCCTTGTCGCCATCAGTAGTGCAGCAGGGAACCATTTCTTTTGTTCCATTGAAGCAAACAGAACTGCAATGGATGGCCAAGTATGTTGGCCGACAATTCCTTGACAACACTTCGCAGCAAAGCCGTAGCCTTGACCCTTATTTTGTGAATGACCTGCGTGCTTCTTACAGTTTCCATGGCAGAAAAATTCTCAAAGAAGCACGGCTCATTTTTCAGGTCAACAACTTGTTTGATGTGAAATATGAACCCAGTGGCTACACCTTCAGCTACTACTACAACAATGCACTTACTACCGAAAACTATTACTACCCCATGGCTACCAGGAACTGGATGGTCGCATTGAATATTAAGTTCTAGGATACGCATGGATCAAAATGAACCACACAATTGCATCTGAGTCCCGGCTTTATGAATGCATGACTCTGTATGATTCAATATTCCTGAATGATGGATTCATGCAACAGATTCAGGGAAATAAAAAACGCTTCATTTTCGAAGCGTTTTTTTTATTCAGTTCAAGCGATGGTGTCAGTTATCCGCCGTACTTGTTTTTCCAGGCAAGCATACCTCCGGTAAGGTTCACAACATTTTTAAACCCTGCCGCTTCCATGATGAGACCGGCAATCTGGCTGCGGCTGCCACTGCGGCAATAGACTACAATTTCCTCCTCTTTCATGTCTTCAAGATCATCAAACTGCATGCTCTGTATCAGGCCCAGGCGCTGGTGAATACCACCAATATTGAAATCGGTTCGCTCATCATTTTCTCTCACATCAAGCAGGTTTACTTTTTCGCCTGCATCTATTCTGGCCTTGAGTTCCTCAATGGTCATGTGGGTCATAATAATAGAATTGATAGGTTACTGAATTGATTACGTTATTGCTGCACAGGTTCCGCGGCAGTTGAATCGGGTTTGGGCGCTTCTATTTTTGTGGTTCCCAGCCAAAGGTCAATACTCTGCCCCGGCCTTATTTTATTTCTTTGGTAGCTTCCATCTGCGGCCTGCTGGCGTACATCGGGGGCTTGTTTGTAAATGTAGGCTGTACCGGTATCAGATACATCGGCATCAACAATCAATGCACCCGCATTCAGGCCCATACCTTCCAACTGTGCCTTTGCTTCGTTGAAGGTGAGCCCCAGCAACATGGGCACTTCCATGGCATCCTCACCCAGGCCACTGCCCAGCACAAAACTGAGGAAACTTCCCTGGTAAATTTTGGTACCCGGTTTTATGGGCGCCCCATTGTACAATTGCTCCAGCACTGCATCCTTGGCAATATCGGGCTTGCGCAATGTATCCCCAAGTTTCAATCCTAATTGCTTCAGGTACAGTTCGGCATTTCGAAATGAAAGGCCGACCAGGTTGGGCATTTCGATAACAGGTGGCTGAGCCCGGTTGACAGTAAGGTAAATAGTACGTTTTGATTTCACCATTTCATCGCCACCTGGCTGCTGTTTCAGTACGGAGAGTTTGGGTTCGGTTTCTTCCCAAACAGAATCCTGCACTTCTACAGTGAATCCTTTGTCCTCCAGCATTTTTACGGCTTCATCTACAGATTTACCAATCACCATTGGCACTTTTTCATATTGGCCGTGGCGGGTTATAAAACCCAGCATCCAAAGCGTCAGGAAAAGCAAACCAAGCACCAGGACAATCGCTGCCAGAAGGTTTACAATGAAGGGTTGCCTGGTAATAAATCGGAACACTCAGATATTTTTAGTGCGTGAAAATAGCATCCAAAACAATTCGACCGGGATTTTAAACGAAGCAGGCTTTATTTTATTCTCTGCAGGCTGTCTTCAATCAGCAGTGAATAAAAAGTTTTGAGGTCCATGCCCATAGCCCGCACCTGCATGGGCACAATGCTTGCCTCACTTTGCCCAGGCACCGTGTTTACTTCCAGCATAAAGGGTTCGCCCATAGATTCGTTGTAAATGAAATCGATGCGAATAACACCATCACAATTGAAAACATGGTAAATCTTGCGGGCTGCGGCTCGTATTTTTTTCGCTTTCAGTTCATCCAGGTCGGCCGGGGTTATTTCCTGGCTCTTGCCCTGGTATTTTGCTTCAAAATCGAAGAAATAGTTTTCGCTGATGACTTCTGTCATGGGCAGGGTTACTACCTCGCCCCGCAAGCGGCACACTCCTATGGTAAATTCACGGCCTTCCACAAACTCTTCTATCAACACCTGGTCGTCTTCATCAAAAGCCTTTTTGATAGCATCGGGCAAACCGGCAGCATCTGGCACTTTGCTCATGCCAATTGAACTGCCACCGTTGGCGGGTTTTACAAACAAGGGAAATTTTAGGTTTGCAGCAACAAGGTTCACATCCACCATATCGCCCTTGAAGAAATGAATGGAACGCGATACATGAATGCCACTCATGGCAGCCACCGCCACCGTATAGCGTTTGTTGAAAGTGAGCGCTGAGGTGGCAGCATTGCAACTGGTATATGGCAATCCCAGCATATCAAAGTAGCCCTGCAATTTTCCATCCTCACCCGGTGTGCCGTGAATACCGATGAGCACGGTGTCAAATGTGATTTTGCGGCCACCAAGCGAAACCGAAAAATCGTTTTTATCTACGGCTGTTTCCTTGCCATCGTCTGACAAATGCCACCAACCATCGGTGCGGATGTCTATGGTGTGAAACTCGAACCTCTCTGTATCGATATTGGCTTTAATGGTGATGGCGCTCTTGTACGAAACCTCAGCTTCGCCACTGTAGCCGCCGGTTACAAACGCTACTACCGGTTTTGACATGGTGTACTTATTTCACACAAAGAAAAGGGCTAATGCGGGTGTGAATCAAAAAATGTTGCCACTGAATGAGACAATGATTGCACAAAAAAATAATGGTGAAGAATTCTCATCCTTCACCATTTTGACGGAACATATCACCCGTCGTTTTTCAGGGTTTCACCCCTTCATTTCGGTATGTAAGGTAGGTAATAAAACCGTCTAAATAACAATAATCTGAGCCAAAAAATTTGCAGGAATCAACCATGCAGTTTTTCTTTCTTGGCCATCAGCTCATCTACTGTTTCCACATAGGCTTCATCGGCCATACAGCAGTCAACAGGGCAAACCGAAGCGCATTGCGGCTCTTCGTGGAAACCCTGGCACTCGGTGCACTTGTTGGGCACAATGTAGTAGGTGTCCGTGCTGAGTGGAGCGTTCTTTACATCGGCATCCAAGGCAGTACCATCAAGCAATGTGAAAGTTCCTTTTACAGTTGTTCCATCGCTCAAAGCCCATTCAACGCCTCCTTCGTAAATCGCATTATTCGGACATTCGGGTTCGCAAGCACCACAGTTGATGCATTCTTCGGTTATTTTAATTGCCATAACGTGAACTGATTTTGATGAAATATACTTTTGTCCTTCCAAAAATAGGAAGCAATCGTGAATCTTGAACAACGTATTCTGTTACTCTCACAATTAGGTGCATATATTGACAAAAACGCGGAAGCGTGGCAGGCTGCCAAAAACAAAACCACTCATGAAAACGGGTGGTTTGTGCCTGAGTTTGTTGATTTAGCCTGCAAAAATATTTCACTGCACTTTTTGCAGGAACAAACACTGCGTGCTTTTGCTTCGCGCTACAATATTGCAGACGAGCAAGCCGCATCTAAAACCGTTGGAATTGTAATGGCAGGAAACATACCGCTGGTAGGTTTCCACGATTTCTTGTGCGGCTTTCTCAGTGGCCATGCTTTGCTGCTGAAACCTTCTTCAAAAGATGAAGTGCTCATTAAGCACCTGGTGGAAAAAATGCAGGAATGGGAACCATCGCTGGCGGAGCATATCCGTTTTGCGGCGCAGCTCAAAGGCTGCGATGCCTACATTGCTACAGGCAGCAACAATTCAGGTCGCTATTTTGATTATTACTTCCGCAACTACCCAAGCATCATTCGCAAAAACCGTACTTCAGTTGCGGTACTTACCGGCAATGAAACAACCGAACAACTCGGCCTGCTTGCCGATGATTTGATGCTGTATTTTGGCCTTGGGTGCAGAAACGTTTCAAAACTGTATGTTCCTGTTGGTTACAACTTCCAACCGCTGCTGAAGGCATTGGACAGTTACAATTGGATGGCTGACCATCACAAGTACAAAAACAACTACGATTACCACCTTGCCATACACCTGCTCAACAGCAAATATTACATGACGAATGGCGTGGTGCTGCTCATTGAAAGCCAGCAACTCTTCTCCCCTATCAGCCAGGTGAATTATGAGTACTACACCACGCTTGATACAAAAGAATTGCTCATGCAACATGCCGATGAATTGCAATGCATTTCGGGCAGCACAGCCACAGGCTTTGGACATGCGCAAGCTCCCGGCATTGCCGATTTTGCCGATGGTGTAGATACCATGCAATTCCTGACATCCTTTTGATTGCCGCTACTGACGAATTTGAAAAAAGGCTGACAAAAAATCAGCAGTTTTCTTTGAGGCACAG
The DNA here is from genome assembly GCA_037443285.1 of Sphingobacteriales bacterium. Lineage (GTDB taxonomy): Bacteria > Bacteroidota > Bacteroidia > Chitinophagales > Chitinophagaceae > Phnomibacter. The sequence goes on from JBBIOQ010000016.1 coordinate 32,736, forward strand.
CAATTGCAAGGCGTTGTTAAATGGCGGTTAAACAAAGTTTAATTCGCAGGTGTATCCTGAATTGATATATTCATTCAACAGTAGATTTACGAACGCTTTCGTGAAAAAAGAAAAATGAAAACTATGAAGTGGAAATCCATTATGCTGATTGTAGGAATCAGCGCCCTCACAACAGTTGCAAGTGTTTGGTCGCTTGGAAAATTTTACACCTATTCGCCTGGTAGCGGCACGCAGGATGCGGGCAAACTCCCGGCCAATTATGCCGCATTTTTGGAAAATGGTACTCAAAACGGTGCAGGCCAGGTAGATTTTACCGGGGCTGCAGGAGCTGCAACACCGGCAGTAGTGCATATCAAAACAAAAATTAATGCACGTACCGTAAGCACGCAACGCCAGCGGAGTCCATTTGCCGATTTGTTTGGCGATGATTTCTTTGGCGACATTTTTGGAGGCCCCCGCAATATGACCATTCCAGAGCAACGTGCCAGTGGTTCGGGCGTTGTAATCACTAAGGATGGCTATATTGTTACCAACAACCACGTAATTGAGAATGCCGATGAAATAAACGTAACGCTGGCAAACAAGAAATCGTACAAAGCCGAACTGATTGGAGCTGACCCCAGCAGCGACATTGCCGTGCTGAAGATTACCGGCGACAACCTACCATATATTGTCTGGGGCAACAGCGATGATGTGAAACTCGGGCAGTGGGTGTTGGCCATTGGCTATCCATGGAGCCTTGATGTAACAGTAACTGCAGGCATTGTAAGCGCTAAAGCACGTACGCTTGGACTGAACGGAAAGAAAAGCAATACGCCGATTGAATCATTCATACAAACTGATGCTGCTGTAAACCAGGGCAATAGCGGCGGCGCTTTGGTGGATACGGAAGGGAAGCTCATTGGCATCAATTCAGCCATTGCTTCGCAAACCGGTTCCTATGCCGGTTACAGCTATGCCATTCCCGTGAACATTGTTCGCAAAATAACTGGCGACCTTATTAAGTACGGCGCTGTACAACGTGCCTACCTTGGCATTGAGTACATGCCCGATGATGCACCCGAGGAAGAGTTCCGCAAAGCCGGCATTGACCAGGGCGATGGTGTGCATGTGCTGAAAGTGACTGAAGGCGGAGCAGCTGCTGCAGCAGGCATTAAGAAAGGCGATTACATCACTTCTATCAATGGCACCAAAGTGACATCAGGTTCTGAAATGGTGGAGCAGATTGCCAACTACAAACCCGGCGATAAAATAACATTGACCTACAAGCGTGATGGCGCCACAAAAACAACTACAGCTACACTCAAAAACAGGGTGGGTAATTATGATGTAGTAAAAAGCGATGCCACGGCTGACATTAAAGAAAAACTGGGCGCCGACCTGGAAACTCTCAATGCAAAAGATGCCCAGAAATATGGCGTTCCCGGAGGCGTTAAGGTGAACAGCGTTGGTAATGGTTTGCTGAAAAATACACGCATGCAAAAAGACTTCGTGATTACCAGCGTGAACAACCAGCCCGTAAAATCGGTGGAGGAATTATTGAAGATGCTTTCTTCATCCCAAGGCACAGTAAGGCTGGAAGGCATCTACCCCGGATTTGAAGGTGTGTACGGTTACCCACTCAACCTTAGCAACGACGACCCGAACAACAACCAGAATCAGTAAACAGTATTTACTTTGATCGAAAGCCGGCTCAGATTGGGCCGGCTTTTTTTATTTTACAGACTTTTCATGGGCAGCCTCCTCATAAGTTAATGCCGCCATTCGTTTTCAAAGTGCTTGCCCGATTCAGTTTTTCAAACTATTTTTTAGAAAAAGAACATTCAGCATATGGATATATTCTCCTTGTATCTCTAAACAAAAAAGAATTCTACATTCGGAAACATTCATCCTGTCATGAACCGATCTCATTCAGTTTTCGTCAAAGCCCTTGCCAACATATCGTTGCTGTTATGTATTGCCATGCAGTTGCGAGCACAGAAGGCAACAGTAGTTGCCCCGGTCGGTCACATTGCTGGCGGGCAAAAAGTTGTCTTCAGCAAGGATGGTAAGATACTGGTGACAGGTGACGATTTGGGAACGATAAAATTCTGGGATGTAGCAACCGGCAAACTGTTGCACACCGGTCACCAGGCTGTAGAAAAATTTGAGCGTCTAACTGTTTCACCTGACAATCAATTTGTGGCCTGTGCACTTGAAAATGGAGAGGTGAATGTATGGTCGCTGAAAGACGGGAGTTTGTATACCCATTTTTTTGACCACACCATGTATGTTGGTTCAGCCTTCTTTTCATTCAGCGCTGATTCGCGTTACCTGGCTTCGGCTTCCTCAAATGAAGACACCTTGACCATTTGGAATCTGCACGAGAAAAAATTAGAGAAGAAAATCTTTTTAGGTGAAAAAGTATACACGGAAAGAATGGTTGGCACCACCAGGTACAAGGAGCAAAGCAACCTGAATACGGCCATCACTTTTATTGGTGAAACTGACAGAATTGGAGTTACCCGGGGTGACACCATTTTCATTTGGGATTGGAAAAAAGAAGGCATCCTGGCGCGTTTGAAATATGCCATTGATTTCAGCAAAGACAGATTACGATCATATAGTCTGCACAGTGATACTATACAAATCCAAAACCTGGAAACTGGCAAAATAGCAACTCACATGGCTGTTCAGGATAGCCTGATGATAAGTTATTGCATTGTGGGAGATGATGTATTCCTGTATGTTTCGAAAGACAGAATGCTTCACAAACTTGACCTTAAGACAGGAAAAGAAAATTTTTCAACTCCCTGCCATATTGAAATGTCAAAATGGAGCGACCATCAATACTTAGTGTTTTCACTGGAAGCGACAGCTGATGGAAATTATTGTTTCCTTTCCGACAGTGAAGGCAATGGCCAGTTATTTGACCTGCATTCCGGAAAATTAATGGTTGACATGCCAAAACTCCCGGAATATATCAGCTACCAGCATGTTGTTTTTAACGAGCAAGGCAATTTGTTGGCCATTGCAGGACCCGAAAAGGAAGCTGCGACTATGTGGGACCTCCAGAAACTTCAGAAACGCAGTATTGGGCAAAGTCTTACTATCAATGCAAATGCTTCTTTGCTTCTGAAAAACAACCTGCTTCTCTCTTACAATGAGGAGGAAATTCATGGTTTTGAAATTGCAAGAAACAGGATTGCATGGCAACTGGACATTAAGGGATGGAACAGCAATTTATCATCCTTGCATCCTGATTCAAGATACCTGGTGATGTGGAAAGATGACAGCCTTGTCGCTGTTCGAAATCCGCAGGATGGCAGCATCATGCTTGAAATGAATACGGGCAAAAAGAACCAGGTGAAAGCAGAAATGAGCGTTGATGGTAAATACCTGATGGTGATAACCGTTGCCCAAACAATTGTTTACAGTCTTCCTTACAAAACAGCGGTTCTAACCGTCCCTCACTCACAACAGGAAGCCCATAGTTCCTTTGTAGAGGATGCAATCGAACCTGCCATGCTGAGCACAGATAGCAAGCACTTGCTTTGCGTGAACCGAAAGAGCATTTACAAATCGTTTGACCTCGCAACTGGAAAACTGATTGATTCTGTTTTCATCGGTAAAGACCGCTTCCCAAAATCAATCATGCAAAGTCCTGATGGCACCAAGGTGTGTATTTATTGGTGGTCTCATGATGAAATGTTTGGCAACCTTACTGTTCTTGACTACGAATCTTCGAAAATACTTTGGAGCAATGATGAGCACTACGCATGGCTTGAAAATATTGAATTCAGTAAAAACAATAAATGGGTAATTACAACTTCCATAAAAGGAGGTGATGCAGAAATAAGAGATGCAAAAACTGGCATTAAAGCAGGAAGTGTAGCAATGAATATTCAAATGCCTGTTGCTGGGTACATCAACAACTGCAAATACATCTATTCACAGGGATCGGATGGAACCGCAATCATTTGGAACAGTTCCGACCTCAAGCCGCTATACTATCTTAATGGGATATCACACTTAACCAATGGACCGGGCGACAGTGTACTGGTAGCAACAACACCGGAAGGTGGTGTGAAGTTTTTTGACCCAGAAACACTTAGTGAAAAAGCCACTTTTTATTTGATGAAAGACAAAGGCTGGTTTGCCGTGAATCCAAATGGCTTGTTTGATGTATCAGCCAACACCGCTTCGCAACTGCATTTTGTGCTGAATGATACAACTAATACTGAGGATCCCTGGAGTATCATTGAATTCAGGCAGCTAAAAGAACGCTATTTCCAACCTGGGCTATTAGCCGCAATTTTTGGATATTCAAAAGAACCCTTGCGAACGGTGCCCGGTCTTGACCGTACGCAGTTCCCGCCGAAAGTGAACCTTGAACTACAAAACGACAAGATGCAGATTTCGGTGAGCAATGCTGGTGGCGGCTGCGGAAAAGTGAGTCTTTACATTGACAATATTGAGGTTGACGAAAACCTGCTATCAAACAATGATGAAAAATATGATGGACACGTTGGCAATTTCATCCTCAATATTGACTTAAACAAGTATGCCCATTTTATTGCTTATGACACAGTCAATGAAATAAAGGTGGTTGCATGGAATGCTGAAAAATGGCTGAGCTCAAGGCCGGTAAACATCATGTACAAACCAACTTCATCCAGAAGTGTTTTAAATAAGAACTACATACCCAAAACAGCTAAAGCCACACCTTCATTCTATGCGCTGGTGATGGGCACATCCGATTATTTGGGCGAATCAATTGACTTACGTTTCGCATCCAAGGACGCACAGGATTTTGCTTCAGCCATTCAATTATCAGCAGCAAAACTATTTGGAAAAGACCGCACACACATTTACCTGTTGCATTCGGATGCAAAGGAAGACAGCCTTTTGCCATACCGGCAAACTTTTGTAAAGCGCATGGATTACCTGTCAACTGTAATGCAACCAGAAGACATTCTACTGGTTTATCTCTCAGGGCATGGGGTAAATTATGGCGGGCAGGATGGTGATTTTTATTACCTGACGGCCGCTGCAGGTGGTGCGGAGGCGAATTACCTGCAGGATCCTGCCATTCGTACCACCGTAGCTATCAGTAGCAAAGAACTCACACAAATGCTGAACAAAATTGTGGCCCGAAAAAAAGTGCTCATTTTAGATGCCTGTGCCAGTGGCAAAGCTGCCGAAGCTATGACGGTAGCGATGCGGGATGTTCCTGCAAGCCAAACGAGAGCGTTGGACCGCATGGCCGACCGGACAGGATTCTATGTGCTTTCCGGGTCGGCGGCGGATGCAGTGAGTTATGAATCCAGCATGTTTGGGCAAGGGCTTCTCACTTACTCGTTGTTGAAAGGCATCAGGGGTGCTGCGTTGCGCATGGATGGAAGCGAGGAGTATGTAGACGTTGCCAGGCTTATGCAATTTGCAGTGGATGAAGTGCCACAATTGGCTCGTGATATTGACGGCATACAGCAACCCCTTTATCGCTCTCCTGATGACCAGCAGAGTTATGATGTAGGCCTCGTAGATGATTCAGTGAAAGATGAAATAAAATTGGCAACACCCAAACCATTTGTGCTTGCTGCTTCTTTCATTAACAGCATGGAAAATGAAGATGACTTAAAATTTGCCGACATGGTAAATGCACGGTTTCGTGAAATTACCGCCCGGGGTCGTAGTGCCGAATTAGTGTTTACCGAAGCAAAGAGTTTTCCGGGAGCCTGGAAATTGAGTGGCAGCTACAAGGTCAATGGAAATGATATTATTGTTGACTACCGGTTACGTAGAAATGAAACAAAGATTGATAGAACCATTAAAGGCTCAACCACAGACCTGATTGGGTTGATATCAAAACTTTTGGATGAGGTAAAACATGCCATAGAACCCTGATTGGTTGCTTGCATCAATTGTCTGTTTGCAACAGGCCTGTGCCATCCTGAATGAAGGATGATTTGAATCTTATTTCAGCACCTACGAATATCATGCAGGCACAAAAAATGAGCCGGTTCCTGAAGGAGCCGGCTCATTTGTATTATTTCTGGCTCAGGATAGTTTTATGCTATCCGAATCCATTGCATAATCAAGACGCTTTAGCCAAACTACGCAGGTAAAACATATGGCTTAAAATAGCCTTGCCAACGCTGCGATATTCAATGTACGTGACTTTATATTCAGCACATGCCTGCTTCACAATGCGGTTGATGGCTGGATAATGGATGTGCGAAACTCTTGGAAACAGGTGATGTTCTACCTGGAAATTCAATCCGCCTACAAACCAACTCACAAACTTGTTACGGGTTGCAAAATCAGCCGTGGTCTTCAATTGGTGTACAGCCCACTCATCTTCCATTTTACCCGAAACTTCATTGGCCAAAGGGAAGGCTGTATCCTCTACCGTGTGTGCCAATTGAAATACGATGCTCAGCACAAATCCAGCAACACAAGTCATGGCAAGGAAGCCCAGCAGCCAATCAACAAAACCAAATTCATAAATTGGGATGATCATAAACACTGAAGCAAAAAGCACTTTGCCAATCCAGAAATAAACATGGTCCATCACTGACATTTTCTTCAAAGGCACCGCTCCAATTTTTCCTGAAAAATATTTTCTGAAATCGGAGTAGAAAATCCAGAACAAATAGAGCAGGCAATAAAGAAACCAGAAATAAAAATGCTGCAGGCGGTGCAGGCCCAGTTTCTTCTGGTGAACACTCATGCGCATCAGGATACCTGCATCCAGGTCGTCATCCACATCATGAACATTAGTATAAGCATGATGAATTACGTTGTGCTTTTGGTTCCACATGAAGGAACTGCCGCCAAGCATGTTCAGTGTAAGGGCTGCAAGCTTGTTTACAAACCCGTATTTGCTGAAGCTGCCATGACTACCATCGTGCATGATGTTGAAACCAATGGCTGCAATGAGCAGGCCCATCAAAACGCACAAGAGGATAGCATACACTGCAGCAGGCTGCACAATCAGCAACACCAGGTAGGTGGTTGCCAGCATGCCAAAGAGCAACAGGCCTTTGGTGAACAAACGCCATCCGCCTGTGGGCGAAATGTTGTTCTGCTCGAAATAATCGTTCACCCTTTGCTTCAGTACACTGTGGAACGAAGGGTTGACTTTGGGAAATTTTGGGGTTACCATCAAACTAAAAAGAGATTTAAAAAATTACAAATCGACATCGGTTACAAAAGGCAGATATTTCCTTTTTACAATTGTGCGAAGGTAGCCGTATGTTTCAATGACTTACGTTACATTTTGGATAAAACTGTCGAAGGTGGTGATACCTGTTATTTTTTCGGTAATAAACCCTTCTGCATAAGGTACCCCCACCATGCGGCCGAGCATTTTTGCCCTATCAATGATGTGCTGCAGGAATTCAGGCGTACTGATATAGGTCTGCGGTTCATGGTCGGGGCGGGTATCAAACTGTGTTTTGAACGCTTTTATGGATTGGATTTTCCTTTCCATCACTGCGGTAATGTCGTATACAAAATCGGGCTGCAGGTACCTGTCCTGTATGAAATTGAAGACATAAGTGGGACGCCATTCTTGTTGAGGTAAGCCGTTGTCTAAGGTTTCCACTTTGCGCAGACCACTCAGGAATGCGGCTTCTTTTACAAGCAGTGCAGCCCGGCCATGGTCGGGGTGGCGGTCGCTGGGGGCATTGGTAAGAATGATGGAAGGCCTGTATCGCCTGATGACCCGAACCACCGCTAGTTGATGCTCCATTTCGTTCCTGAAAAACCCATCGGGCAAATCGAGATTGTCCCGGGCATCAAGGTCCATGATGGCCTGGGCTTCTTTTGCTTCCTGTTCCCTGCTTTCAGCGGTACCGCGGGTACCTAATTCACCACGGGTGAGGTCAGCAATCCCTACTTTTTTCCCGTTCATTTTTTCCATCATCAAGGTGCCCGAGCAACTGAGTTCCACATCATCGGGGTGCGCTGCTATAGCCAGTATATCCAGTTTCATGGCGGCGAAGTTAAGGAGGTGATTGAGGTGAATGGATTAAGGTTTAAGGTTAAGGCTGAAGTCGAGTCAATAGGCTGGCTCGCAAACCTTTGAGCATGCAAACTTGTGAACTTGTGAACTTTTCACCCTATCCCCCATAAAGCATTTGTACTTCCCTTACATAACCCTCCATTTCGGCGTCTTCGCCTTTGGGGTCGTAGGGTTGCTTGAGACTGCTGCCGAAGAAGAAAGCAACAGTTTGCCAGAAACGGGCATTGGCACCGCCTTTGTATTCTTTTAGGATATCAAATACATTATCGCCGGTTTGGCGGTTGATGAGTTTCATGAGCACTTTGCCCTGGTAAACACTCAGGTTGGTGATGTTGTCGCCAAAGGCTGCTTTCAGATGCTGCTCCTCCTTTTTAATGAAATCCTTGCGCTGGCTTTCGGTCATCCCAATGGTGCGCCGGTTGATGTAATTGATAATCCTGCCGGCTTCGGTAGCATATGGATAGGTAACATAGACGGCATTGCGCAATCGGGATGCCTTGCGCTGTTGCTTAGCCATCCAGTGCGGCATTTTGCCAATCACGGTAACCATGGGAAGCGAGGAAGTGGGTACCAGCGTGCCGTCATCCAGCACCGTAGCATAAACCACAATAGTATCATTGGGGCCATACTCCGGGGGCTTCACCTCCTGCGAATTAGCGGCGAGTTGAATAACCAGGAGAGGCAGCAATATGTGCACTATGCGCTTCATGCTGCCGTAAATTTAGAACAAAATAAATAGTGGCATCACGGTGTGCCGGTACGCTGCAACTTTTTAACACGTTGCCAAATACTCATGAGGAAGCCCGCCACGGTAACCAAAACGCCTATCCACAGTATGTTTATCCATGGAAATTCGTACACTTTCATGGTTACAAATTCCAGCACCGATGTTGTTTCTTTAACACCAATTTCAACTTCCTTTTTTTCAAAATTACCCGGTTGGATGAGGGCAAAAATGAGACTCTGGCTCATGACGGTATCGGGTAGCGGAATCAGTTGGTTGCCCTGCAGCCTGAAAGCGGGCATGGCTTTGTACATGCGGCCGTCGCGGGTGGTAACGGTAATTTCAGCTGCCATCAAAGTATCATTGGCATAGGCAGCAAACCTTTCGGCTTTGGGGTTAATCAGCAACCTTTCCACTTTCCAGATTCCCTTGCTGTAGTAGTTGGTGTCGCCGGCGATTACCATTTTATGGCGGAAGCTGGTGGTATCGTCCTGCTGTTTGGTGGGGTCGCTCAGGAAGGTGAGGTAGGCGAAAATGTCGCGGTTTAAATAGTGTTTGGCGCTGGGGTTAGGCGTCAGGCCTTCCTGTCCCTTGTTGTTTTCAATTACATCGGGGTAAAGTTTAAAACTTGAAGACTTATCCTTTGCCTTGAAACTGATTTCAAAGTAGCGTTTATGGTCGCGGTAGTTGAGTGTATCCCGCACATAAGTAACCATGTAGCGGCCCATGTCGGTTTCAACACCTTTGATGAGTGTTGTGTTTTCATAGGCACTTTCCTTATCAGTGGCTTTCAGCGGCGAAATGCCGGTGGTGTTAATGCTCAGCACCTTGCGGTTGGATGCCGAAATAAGGATGCCCAGCAATACCAATCCAAACCCAACGTGGGCCACGCTGGCGCTGGCCACTTTCAATTTACCCTTCATGCCAATCCAGATGTAGCCGGCATTAGCTACAATGGCATACACCGCACCAAACATAGCAATATGCAGGGCCAGCCAAAAACCGGCTCCATGCTTTTCATATTCAATGCCCATGGCAAAGCTCAGCACCAGGCTAATCGTCAAGGCAATGGCCGTTGGCCACATAATTTTTTTATAGAAGAAAGGCTTCGGTGTGTCTTTGTATTTGAAATATTGGGTAATAGCAGTGAGTATGCCAAGAATGACCGCTACCCAAACCTGTATCTGGTTTTGGCTGAATTCCTGGTCGGCAGGAGGCGCTATTTTAGAACCGAATATCTTGTTGATGACCGGCAGCGAGGTTTTGCCAATGACCACCATGCTTGAAAAGAACAACACCAGCGAACCAATGAACATCCAGAACTCGCGGCTGTACACATTTTCTTCCTGTTGAATACTGGGTATGGATTTAAACTGACGGAAATACATCCACAATGCAGGCAGCATAAACACTCCGATAAACGCAAGCAATTGGAAATTCATGCCGAGGTCGGTGAATGCATGCACCGACGTGTCGCCCAGGATGCCGCTGCGGGTGAGGAAGGTGCTGTACAAAACCAAAACAAACGTGAGCATGTACAGGAGGTAAGTGCTGCGCAGTGAGTAGCCACTGCTTTTGTAGATGAGGTTGGTATGGAGGCCTGCTATCAGTACCAGCCAGGGTACCAGCGATGCATTTTCCACCGGGTCCCATGCCCAATAGCCCCCGAATGTGAGGCTCTCGTAAGCCCATGCAGCACCCATCATGATCCCGAGTCCAAGTGCCGCACCGGAAAACGAAGCCCATGGCAATGCTTTTTCCGCCCAGCCTTCGTGTTCCTTTTTCATAAGGCCGGCCATGGCAAATGCAAATGGCACAATGGTGCTTGCAAATCCAAGGAACAATACAGGCGGGTGAATCACCATCCAGTAATTCTGCAGCAGGGCATTCAGGCCATTACCGTCTTTGACAAACTTGAGGTAGTCGGGCTGGCTGAAGATGGGTGCTTCCAACTCGTTGCGCAGCAGCACAAATGGATTGCTCCCCACTTTGAATCCAAAGAAATAGATACCGAGTATCATGGTTGCCAGGCAAAACTGGGCAAAGCTTACAACGGTCATCACAGGTCCTTCCCACTTGCTGCCGGTGCGGGCAATAAGCACCCACCCAAGTACGCAATGCCAGAAGCCCCATAGCATGAAGCTGCCTTCCTGCCCTTCCCAAAAGCAACTCAACATGTACTCTACCTGCAGCGACTTGCTGCTGTGCTGCCAGGCATATTTGTATTCAAACAGGTTGTGGCTGATGATATAGTACAGTAAAATAAAAACGCCCATCACGGCAGCCGTTTCCACTGCAAAGGCCATGCGGGCAAGCCTTTTCCAGCTTTGCTGCTGAACGGGGTCTGCTACTTTAAACGACTTGTAAAATCCAACGGTGGCAATGGCCGAAGCCACCATAGAAAGAATGACCAGGAAATGGCCCATTTGTCCGGGCAAAAGATGCTCTCCAATAAACTTCATAATACAGTTGCGTGGGCTCCCTTTGTTTGAAGCCCGGCAAAAGTACGGTTATGAACAGCACTGCGGCCAATTCGTTGAATCAGTAAGTAGTTGGCAAAATGCGAAA
>JBBIOQ010000016.1:44054-47473 GCA_037443285.1 Sphingobacteriales bacterium
CAGTGAAGGATGATATTCTTAACCCCTTTGTCATCCGGTCTGGCACCGTTCAGGGATTCCGAACAGGCATACTGAAACACTGATTTTTGTCATTAAAACAACGCAGTATTCTCCGTAGTTTTTTGCATGCAATAATTATCCCCTTTAGAGTTGCCGGATAATCCATCCCGATGCCATCCTGCAGCCTTTGTTTTCCCTAAACCCCTTGCCCCCGTTAAGTCCGCTGCAATAAGGGCTGTTTTCTCATTTCAACACTCAGCCTTATGAAAACACTTAAACTATTTACAATGTTCCTGTGGGGTTTTCTATTCTCCACGCAGGCCATTTTGGCCCAAAACCTGCTGACAGATGGAAGTTTCAGCACTACAACTACCATAACACCTTACTACACCGGCGCTGAGCCGCAAAACACCTGGTGCAGTTGGTTGGACTACAGCACCAATGTAACCACCGAGGTAACTGCCGATGGCGTTTGCAAATACAATATCACATATGGCAGCTACATGGGCTATTTTGTTCAACTGGTACAATGGGGCTTTACGCTGGACCAGGACTTCACCTACCGCCTCACCTTCGACATTAAGGCCGATGCCGTGAGAAACTTCGGTGTTTTTATTGGTGAAAACCATGGCAACTGGTTTAACCTCAATGGCGCCAATTACAGCCAGCAAGCCAACACCAATTGGCAAACAAAAACCATCTATTTCGATGCCACCAGGGCCTTTTCTTCCTACAAACTTGATTTTGAAATGGGCGGCACTAACGGCACTTTTTATCTCGACAATATAAAACTCGAAAAAATGGGGCCTATGCCTACGCCGAAAATTGAAATAATCGGGTCGGCTGTTCCACCTTATAACTGGAGCTCGGGCGTCGATATGGCCACAACAGATGGCCTCCATTATACGCTAACCAATTACGTGTTACCTGATGGCGAATTGAAATTCAGGCAAAACCAGGACTGGACCATCAACTGGGGCAGTTCCGCATTTCCAACCGGTACAGCTTACCAGGATGGACCGAATATTCCGGTGAGCCATGGCACCTATGATATTAGTTTCAACAGGCATACAGGAGAGTATGTTTTTCACTGCCTTGATTGCCCGCCAGCCATAGGCATCATTGGCTCGGCTGTGCCACCTTACAACTGGTCATCCGATGTAAAAATGAAAACCACTGACGGCATTCACTACACCCTCAACAACTTCGATCTGGCAGGTGGCGAACTGAAGTTCAGGCAGGATGATTCCTGGACTTTCAATTGGGGAGGCACCAACTTCCCATCAGGCACTGCAACCCTTAATGGGCCGAATATTCCGGTAACAGCCGGTAATTACAATATCAGTTTCAACAGGCTTACGGGCGATTACTTCTTCCAACTGAATATTCCTGTTATCAGCCTGATTGGTTCTGAAGGTGGATGGAATACAGATGTAGATATGCAGACAACCGATGGCATCAATTACACACTGCTACACCACAGTTTTGCCCAAGGCGAAATAAAATTCAGGCAGGACCATAACTGGTCAATCAACTGGGGCAGCAGCAACTTTCCTTGGGGTACAGGTACACAGGGAGGCGCAAATATTCCCATTGCTGCAGGCATGTACGATGTTTATTTCCACAGGCCATCGGGCAATTATTATTTCCAAATTGTTTGCCCCGACCCTGTACTGAATTGCCCGCCAAACATGGAAGTAACGGCTGAACCCGGCAAATGCGGAGCAACGGTTTTCTTCAACCAGCCAACACCTGCTGATTACTGTGGCAACCCTTCTGTTTACCAGACAGGTGGTTTGCCAAGCGGGTATTTCTTCCCGGTAGGCACTACTACCAATAGTTTTGTGATGTTTAACGAAACGGGAAAATATGCGGTTTGCAGTTTCACGGTTACGGTACTGGACAAGGAAGCGCCGGTAATTACAGATGTAACTGTAACACCAGGTATGCTTTGGCCTGCCAACCACAAAATGGTGGACGGAATACTAACCTACAAGGCATGGGATAATTGCGGTAAGGTAACTACTTCACTTTCCATCAGCAGCAACGAACCTGTTAATGGAACCGGTGATGGCGATTTTGCTCCCGACTGGAATGTTTTAAACGACCATACATTTCAACTCCGTGCCGAAAGGGCAGCAAATGGAAAAGGCAGAATATATTCGCTTACCCTTACCGCTGTAGATGAGGCAGGCAATACCAGCATACAAAAAATGCAGGTGACTGTACCGCACGATGCTGCATCTATCACGGCAAGGAGTGCGAACCAGCTGGTGCCAATGGCCCCGGGTGAATTGGGCAGCATGCGGGTTACCATTACACCCAACCTGTCTGCATCATTTTTCAACCTTCAAATTTTCTCAGGCGCTGCTGAAAGAGCTTCAGTCAGGGTGATTGACATGAGTGGCCGAGTGATGATGAGTACAACAACAGCAAGCAACCAATCTGTTCGTTTTGGCGATGATCTGAAACCCGGTGTTTACATGGTTGAAGTGTCAAAAGGCTCTAACAAAACCATTCAAAAAATTGTGAAGCAATAACAGGCAATTACTACAGCATCCCTCCTGCTTTTATGCAGGGGGGATTTTTTTTGTCATCTTCTTCTTCATGCAGGCAGGAAGACTGAAAGCCGAGCACCGAATCATCGGGCTGCGACTGTTTAGCAATCACCGTCAACGGCCAACGGTCACCTCCCCCCTACTTGACGATATCGGAAAAATTCAATTAACTTACCCGGATATCAGAAGTTGCTTATGCCAAGCCCACAGGCAGCAAGCATTTAAGTATTCCATCAATCCTCGCATTCCTTAACTAAAAAACAACCTGAAAACATGAAACAATTAGTCCTGGTTATGGCAGTTACCTTGTTGGCAGCAGCCTGCAACACTGCTAAAAAAGAAGAACCCAAATCTGATGAATCAAAATCGACCACCGGAAGCTTTCCTGCCACTTATTCTTCCTCGTTTGAAATGGGCGATATGAAACTTGCCGAAAAAGCCGTACAGCACAGCTGGAAAGACTGGGAATCCAATAATTTCGATGGCCTCAGCGATTTCTTTGCCGACACTGTAACCGCTTTCATGTCCGATGGCTCCACCATCATCGGCCCCAAAGACAGCCTGATAGCCATGTGGAAAAAAGTACGGGCAGGCCTTACCACAGTAGTTGATTCCATTAACGCCTATACACCAGTGTACAGCACCGACAAAAAAGAAAATTGGGCATTGCTGTGGGTGACAGATTACAGCACCGATGCCAAAGGCAAAAAAGATACGGTAGACTACATGGAAACATGGCGCTTCAACAAAGACGGCAAGGCCGACCTGGTGCTGCAATACCAACGCATCCAGCCGAAGAAATAGACTTAATTACATTTGAATTCCAAAATCCCGGTTTGTTGTACAGGCCGGGATTTTTTT
>JBBIOQ010000017.1:0-47273 GCA_037443285.1 Sphingobacteriales bacterium
CTGAAAAAAGGATCGGGCAGCAGGTGATTATTCATTAGGTCGGTGTGTACGGTGCCTGGCACTGTGGCTGCATACCATTGGGCAGTGCTCTGCTGGCGAAACTGCCATTCCTTTGAGAGCTTGGTAACACTATTTTGTGAGAAAGCAACAGAGCCAACGAATACGCAAAAAGAGTAGACGAGGGAAAAGAATGCAAACCGGCAATTTTTCATACAATAAATCAATTTGAGCAGAGGGCGCAAAGATAGCCGCCACTGCACGACCAGAAGGCCGAAATATGATAGCAAAAACCTGCAATTAGTTGAACGGAGCGTCGCCAATGCAGCCCGTTCTCAGCCATGCTGCCGGGTCCAAAATCCCAGGAAATATTTACCTGAAAATGGAGTCAACCGTTGATAAAATGCTAATAAAATTGAACAACCAGTCGCTGTCACTTTCAATTTTTCGGGGTAAGCAGCGATTGAGGTTGAAAAATGTCTATTTTAGTGTAGTTGACCAACAACTACAAATGACTGAAGACCTCATAATAGCAGGATGTTTACATAGCGACCCGGTGGCACAAAGGGAATTGTACAACAGGTACAGTCCAAAAATGCTGGCGGTTTGTTATCGATTCGCTCATTCAAGGGAGGATGCTGAAGATATGCTGCAGGAGGGATTCATAAAAGTGTTTACGCAAGTGCACACGTTCCAGAACAGGGGTGCATTTGAAGGATGGATCAGGCGGATAATGGTGCATACCTGCATTAATGTGCTGAAGCGCAACAAGAAGTTCAACGATGCGCTTGATATTGAATATGCCTTGCAGGCGCATGTGAAGGAAAACATTCCTTCAGTGATGCAGGCAAAACAAGTGGTGGAATGTATAAGGCTGTTGCCTACAGGATACAGAACTGTGTTGAACCTGTATGCAATTGAAGGGTACAGCCACAAAGAAATTGGGGAGATGCTTGACATTGGTGAAAGCACAAGCCGCAGCCAGTATACAAGGGCTAAGGCCATGCTGGAACAAGTTTTGATTAAGAAGCGAATTATTGACAAACCAGAACTGCAACCGGAAATACTTGCAGCATTTTGAAAAGGAAATTTGATGAAGTTTCTCCCGCGAATGATTGGAAGCGTAGGAAGTGAAAAGTAATGCTGAGGATATTGTAAACCTGCTATGAAAAAAAGGCTCTACCAAGATGACTTTGAGGCGTTTCTGTCTGAATCGGCAGATGCGCATCGCATGTACCCATCTGACAAGGTATGGCGCAAAATAGACCGTGAATTACATGGCGATAAACACTGGCCTGCACTCACTTTCACAGCAATTCTTACCGGTGCCCTGATTCTTGCAGGACTTGTATTGCTGAAGCCAGAGAAGGATTTGTTTGAAGCAAAAGCCAGGCAGAATACTTCTAGTGTTGCAAGGGTTGAGAACAAAGTAAGTGCAGCTTTCCCTGATGCTGTTGCTGCGGTTGAAAGCAGAAAGCAGGTGAAGCAGGAATTGCAAAACCAACAGACTGTTTCAGCAGATTTGTCACAACCGCAAGAAGATATTACTTCATTGGATGCTGAGAAAAACAGCAATCCTGCACAACTTGAAAACAACCTTCAATCCGCAGCCGGTGCTTATGCTGGCGAATTGCCTGATGAAACAACCACCGGCAATTCTCTTATTGAAAGGACTTTGCTTGTGCAAGACAACCATTTAAACATTGCCCAGGAACAAATTGCGCCACCTGACCTGGCTCAAACTACCACTAACATGCCTGATGCAGCAGATAAGGCCAATTCTTCGGAAATGGTGTCTGCCACCGCAGCGGCATTTAGCGGCAATGCTGGTACATCGATTACTCTCAACAAACTACCTGCTTCACGTTGGAGTATGCAATACTATGTTACCCCAAGCATGAGCTACAGGTTGTTGTACGAGGATAAGGAACTGGATGTACACAATTATACGAACGGCCTAATGCCTGCAACTTACTACAACAATGTAAACGCAATGGTCAATCAAAAAGCCAAGTTGGGTTTTGAAGCAGGGGCAGGCGTATTGTACAGGGTTAATAACAAGTTCAGCGTAAAAGGTGGGCTTCAGGTTAACTACAGGCAGTTTGGAATTGATGCTTACGAAACATCCGGCTTTCAACCCGCTATCCTCAGGCTTAACCGGGGTGTTTACTACGATTCCATCAGGACCGTGGCAAGGATTTCAAATTACCCGAATTCAAACAAGAGCACTGAGTTGACCAACAAGTATCTGCAACTGTCAATGCCAGTTGGCTTTGAATTGAATATTAGCGAATCGAGAAATACTGCATTTGTCTTGTCTAGCACTATTCAACCGACTTACCTGATTTCTCAAGAAGTATGGCTCATTTCGTCAGACTATGGCAGCTATGTTCAGCGCCCCGATTTGCTAAACAGGTGGAACCTTAATACAAGCGTGGAAGCTTTCCTGCGCATCAGTGGCAAGAATATGAACTGGCAGTTGGGGCCACAAATCAGGTATCAAATGATGCCAAGCGCCAACAGCAAATACACGGTGCATGAACACCTGATAGACTACGGTTTCAAAATTGGCATTTCAAAAGCGATGCATTAAAGCAGCACCACCTAATTTTAGCCACCTAATTGGTGGCTTTTTTATGTACAAAATAATTCTTGCAGCATCCTTGGCGGTCGTTTTCGTTTCCTGCAAAAACAACAGCGAAAGCAACGAAGGAAAACAAGTTGAAGGTGTCACAAAACCGGAGCCATTCTACCCATTTCCCCAATATCTGAAGGAGCAGGTGGCATATGTTGATTCGATGCCGCTTGCAGTGCAAATGGTGGTAGCGGTGGATGGCAAAACGGTGGATTCCGGTTTCATTAAAAAAGATGATTTTAAAAATCGTGTAACTCCATTTTTCGCCATTGACCCCAACGATGAAAAATGGAAAGAGAAGTACGAGGAGAATTCATTTCAGGACCTTACACTAAACACCATCACCTTTTCAATTTCAACCAAAGACCCTGATATAGAGTTGCAACAGGCAGATGTGTTGCTTAATCCTGAAAACAAGAAGGTGAAAGATGTAATGCTGAAAAGGAATATAGTGAATGCTGACAGTTCAATAATGCAAAACGTTTTATGGGTACACAACATGAAATGCCAGGTAAGTGAATCGATCAGTACAAGCAAAGGCCACAACTATACAAAAGTGACTAACTACATTTGGGACAGACCAATTAACTAAATGAGTTCATAGCTTTTTGCAATTTGTGACCTGAACCAAATACATTGTTTGAAAAGATGAATTCCCCTATGACTGCTGATGCCTTCAGAAAAATTGCTCCTTCCATTCCGCATGAGCCGGGCATATACAAGTATTTCAACCAGGATGGCGAAATTATTTATGTTGGCAAAGCCAAAGACCTGCGTAAGCGGGTAAGTTCATATTTCACCAAATCTTTTGTTGGCTACAAAACTCATGAGTTGGTGCAGCGCATTGCACGCATTGAATTTACTGTGGTCGATAGCGAGCAGGATGCATTCTTTCTTGAAAACGCATTGATAAAGGAGCACCTGCCCAAATACAACATTGACCTCAAAGACGATAAGTCGTATCCGTACATCGTCATAAAAAAAGAGCCCTTCCCCAGGATTTTTCTTACCAGAAGAAAAATAGCCGATGGAAGCGAATACCTCGGGCCATTTACTTCGGTAGCCAAAGTGCGTGAACTGCTACAGTTCATAAAACATCACATTCAACTGCGAACCTGCAGGCTGCCACTTTCGCAAAAGAATATACAAGGCAGAAAATTCAAAGTTTGCCTCGAATACCACCTGGGCAATTGCAAAGGACCCTGCGCAGGTCTGCAAACTGAAGAAGAATACAAGAAAGGTCTCAACTGGGTGAAACAAATCCTTAGAGGCAAATTGGGCGAAGTAATCCAGCATTACAAAAATGAAATGCAGCATTACGCAGAAACCCTTCAGTTTGAAAAAGCACAAATAGTAAAAAAGAAACTTGAACACCTGGAGCAATACCAGGCCCGGAGTGTAATAGTTAGCCAGAACGTTGGCGATGTCGATGTGTTTACCATATTGAAAGAAGCTGACATTGCCTATGTGAATTTCCTGATGGTGCGCAACGGCACTATTGTGCAAACCCATACACTCAGGCTCAACCCTCACCTCGATGAAACAGATGCAGAAGTATTGAGCTTTGGCATTGCCCGCATTCGCGAAACTTTCAGCAGCGACGCAATGGAAATAGTAGTGCCCATGGAACTTGATTATGTTGAGCAAGGAACAATAGTGTCCATTCCCAAAGCAGGTGATAAAAGGAAACTGCTTGACCTATCTTTCAAAAATGTGGTGTTGTACAAAGAAGAAATCAGGAAGAAACGGATGTTGAATATTGAAGAGAAAACAGAAGAGCAGTTGTTCGATATTCTGGAAGGATTGCAGGAGGCGCTCAAGCTGCCTGAAATTCCTACACACATTGAATGCTTCGACAATTCAAATTTCCAGGGCAGCTATCCTGTTTCGGCTATGGTTTGTTTCAAAAATGGAATTCCGTCTAAAAGCGATTACAGGCATTTCAATGTGAAAACCGTACAGGGGATTAACGATTTTGCGACCATGAAAGAGGCAGTATTCCGCAGGTACAAGCGGCTATCACAGGAAGAAGCTGAACTGCCGCAACTTGTAATTATTGACGGTGGCAAAGGTCAATTGCACGCAGCCCTTGAAGCCATTGACGAGCTGAACTTGTCGGGACAAATGACCTTGGTGGGCTTGGCTAAAAATGTTGAAGAACTCTTTTTTGCCGGTGACCAGCAGTCGATAAAATTACCATGGGACAGCGAAGCATTAAAGCTTATCAGGCGCATTCGTGATGAGGTGCATCGCTTCGGCATTACATTTCACAGAAACAAACGCAGCAAAGGCACTTTCAAAAATGAACTGGAATCCATTCCCGGCATTGGCAGCCAAACAGCTACCCAATTGCTGAAAATATTTCGGTCTGTAAATGCAATTAAAAAAGCAAGCCTGGAGGAGATAGCATCGGTAGTAGGAGTTTCTAGAGCAAAAACCATTCATGATTACTTTGCCTTGAGCCAGCAAAAAAAATAAGCCGGCCTTTTTATGGACCGGCTTTTGTTTAAACGATAAACTCCCTTAATAAGACCACTGGTTTTGTTCCCAGTTAAATATTGTTTCCTTGATGTTATCTCCTTCCAGCAAACGCATGAGCGGATCAGGCAAATAGGCTGCCAAAGGTTTGTCGAAAGGATTATTAAGCGTAGACTTATAGATATAGCTCGAGAAATACCTGGCTTCAAATATCTCTTCCCAACTCATGCGCATGCCAATGTTGCGGGGATTATAGGCTTCGTACTTGGCAAGAATGGGACGCAGGTCGGGATAATACATCCAAAACAGCGCATAGGAATCACGGATAGAACCATCATCATTACGGATGGTCTTCACCGGCGCAACACCCAGTATCCTGAAATGCAGCCTTGAAGTTTCGCGGTCAAATATTACCTCCTCTTTGATTCGATAAGCCGTAATGGAATTTTCATCAAATTCATCGCGGATGGTAGTATCCTTCATTATCCCTTTGCTGCCGTCAGGGTCCTTTTCAAAGTCAGGTTTTGAAATGGTGTATTTTTTGCCTGCCAACATTGTGGCAATTTCATCTACCGTGAGCGGTGTTGTAAAACGGTCGTTGGAATTGCTGAATGCAGTAATGTCACCTTCTTTAATGTGCTTGAGCAAGATGTTGAAGAATTTCTGGTTTCCATTATCCTCATCGGCTTCGTAACGGAAAGGAAGGTTCATTTTTTCGCGGGTATCTATTTCTCTCCAAATCACCTGGCGATAAACCTGGTCATCTATGCGAAGATGGTCATAGGCAAGCGGAGTTTTGTCGGCTGTAAGGTTGCCTTGAACAGTACTGGCTGGTCGTCTGCCGGGAAGCACCGTACGGAAGGGAATGGTATCTTTTTCAACCACTTTTGGCGTGTCAATTTTTGGCGTGTCAACCACTGCAGGTTGAACAGGTGCCGGTGTCTTGGCCTTGGTGTTGGTTGTTTTTGGCTTCGCCTTGCCCTTCTTTTGGGCAAACGCTCCTTGCTGGCAAACCAGCAAAGCCGAAAACAATGTAACTACAACCGCAATCCGCTTCATAATGAACAATGTTTGAAATCCCTTTTTATCTTTTAGCTGCTTCCTTTTTGCAATTCCGCAGGCTAATAAGAAACGAAATATTTTGCCTGCTTATTGCAATTGAAATGCAATGGAAGGCAGTTTGCGCTGACGACCATCTCGTCCCTTCACAATGATGTCATCAATAAACACTGTGCTACCTGGTTTGCACTGTGTAATGACGGCATTGCTTCCCCACTGCGCACCATTTACATTCACAGGAGTGTACTGTTGGAAACCTGCACCATTACCGGCAATTGTGTAGCTAATTACCTGGAACGGGGAATCAAAATCCGAATCCTTCAACTGAGCCCTTACACCACCCATTGCTTTAAACTGGCTTGAAGACATTTTTCCGCCGCTCATAGTACCTACCAGAGGTACAGGATCTGGCAACTGTTTGCAGCGAATGGGGAATGGGAATGAGCGACCCTCTACAGTGATAGTGATGGTTGCTGGTCCTGTGTTACTAGGAACGGCTACATAATTATCGCCGCCGCTGCTGCTAATGGTGCCGCCGCTGAAGGTTACAGTAGCTTTTTCGCGTTTTCCACTACCCGTACTAATGGTCACCGGGTTTTCCTCACCCACATACATCACATTCATTTTTGAAAGGAAGATGGAAGCGCCGGATGGCTGGCCTACAGTATAATTAACAGTGGTTGATTTAGTAACTACCTGCCCTGTATTAGGGTCCTTGAAGGAGACCTGAACAGGAATGCTGCCGCCTGAACCACCCTGGATAGTAGTGGCATAACGTGCAAAGCCGCTATCGTTGGCAACCTGTGATACTCCGCCAATTGTAATGGTAGGTTTGGCAGCTGAGCTGAAAGCACCGATACCAGCCTTTACTTCCAGTTGCTGACCGGGGAGGAGGTAGGTTGAATTCTGGCTGGTGAGAATTTCAAACTTGTCCAGCACTACTTCCACTTTTCCTATCTGGCTTTGACAGAATTCAGCTACCAGGTTTCCTGAGCGCAACACATCATTCTGGAACTTACTCAAAATAGTGAGACCTGCTACAGTAGGTGCCATATGGAAATAGGCAGTTGTCCAGGTGCGGTTGGCCAGGTTATTGGATTTGGGCACAGAAAGGTCAATCGGTAATTTAGGCAGTTTCCCTCTTTGTTCAGCCGGTATAACTGCAGCTACATTGGTTAGAAATGCCTGCAATTTGTCGTGCAGTTTTTGGCCCTCGCCCTTCACATCCATCAGGCGGGTGGCTGCGTCCAAGTTGTCTTCATTGAACACTTCCTTGCCATCCTGGATATTTAAACCGGCCTCTTTTTTCAACTCCACTTTCAACTCTTCAATATAAGTGGACAGGTCGTTTGCCATTTTGATAGCTGAATCTGCCTTCGGCTTCCAAATTTCAACCTTGGCGGCCAGTTCAGGTTTCTTGCCCTGCTCACTGAGGGAGCTTGCTATAAGCTGGTTCGATCCCCTGATAACATCGTTTGAGTTCAAAAGGCTGTTGTCAACGGTTTTGAATGCATTCAAAATTTCGTTTGACACGTTTAGGGCCAACAAAGCGGTCAACACTAAGTACATTAGGTTGATCATTTTTTGTCGTGGCTCTTTAGGTAAAGCCATAATTCGATTGGATTTTCAGATTAATAAGCAATGATTCAATTTAACTAATCCTGATATGATTTTCTTACTCTTTTCAGGCACGTCCCTGCATGGCACTCAGCATATTGCCATACACGCTATTGAGTTTGGCAAGATTAGTGGCCAGGTGATTGATTTGTGCATGAGCTGCCTTAGCATCTTCAATGCTGCCGCCCATCGATTCCGACACGGCAGAAAGGTTGCCAAAGAACTTATTCATTGCCTTGAGGTGGTTATTGGTATCCTGAAGTTCCAGTTCGTAAATGGCGTTGAGCGATGAAAGGTTCTTAGTAAGCGCCTGCACCTGTCCATGAAACTGCCTTGTGCTTTCACTTGCCTCATTGAAGCCACTGAGCGCTGTAAGCGATTTGTCCATAGCACCTCTCACCTGCCCCATTGCTTCTGCGGCAGCTTTGGTGCTTGCTGAAAAATCACCGGTGCTTTTAACCACATCTCCTACTTCACCCATTTTTTCAACTGTTGTACCCAATTTGGCAAATCCGGCACTCAACTTTTGAAGGTTTGTAGGTGTGATATCTGCCTCCTGCAACATCTTATCAAAAGACTTCAGTGCAGGATTTCCTGTTTCAGAAACAGCAGTTGGCGGTGGGGCTGAATAAGGAGGGGGAAGAAATGCATACACGGCAAAGATGAATGCCTCAGTGAGCAACCCTACTGTAAGCATTACATCTGCAAATGATTTGTGCAGCAATTTGGACCATGCACCAATGAGTACAATAGTTGCACCAAGGCAAACTACAACGTTTACTATTACTTCGGTTCTTCTTGAAACGCCAGCCATAGAACTTGATTTTTTGTTTTGTGGTTGATATTTTTTGTGGAAATAATTGCTTGCATGTATTGATGAATCACCAGGAAATAATCAGGGCGATTCGATAATTCAGAACATACGATTCAGTGTCTGATTTTATTTGAGCTTTTGCGTCTTACCCCCCTGGCCAAAAACAGGAAGGTCGATAACTGTGCGGAATCCTATATATGATTTGGCAGTATCCTGGTATTCATAAGCTCTTGAACTTGTTTGCAGGAACCAACCCACATCCTTCCAACTGCCGCCTCTTACTACTTTCCTTTTCATACGGGGAGGATCTGAATCCTTGGCATTGTAACGAACATCGGGGTTCATGTCATGCTGGAAAGTGAAACTTCCTTCATAAAAAAGAGATGAGGTCCATTCAGCCACATTTCCTGCCATGCAATAAAGTCCAAAATCATTTGGCCAGTACGCATCGGCACGCACTGTGTAGAAACCGCCATCTTCGGGATAGTTGCCACGGCCCGGTTTGAAGTTGGCCAGGATACATCCTTTGCGGTTGCGCAGGTACATACCGCCCCAGGGGAATGGGGCCTGCGATCTGCCACCACGTGCAGCATATTCCCACTGTGCTTCGGTAGGCAACCTGAAATCAGATTCAGTAGATTTCTTTTTGCTGTCGAGCCAGGTGTTGAGGTAAGTTGTTCTCCAGTTGCAAAAGGCGGTTGCCTGCTTCCAGGTTACTCCCACTACCGGGTAGTTGCCAAATGCGTAGTGAGAAAAATATTTTTTGGTCATTGGTTCGTTGTAGCTATAGGAAAAATCCCTCATCCAAACCAACGTATCCGGGTAAATTTTCTCTTTGTATTTAACAAGAAAAGTGCTTCGGGGCTTGCCTTTGTTTTCACGCTTTGAAGCCTCCTTCAAATCGAAATATTCCACCTGGTATTCAATCTTCTCAGGGTCAATTTCTTTTTTGCCATAGATTCGGTCTGGCGGAGGAATGATGATGGGGTCAAGCTTTTCAATGGTAGCCTTGTCGCTCCATTTGATGGTTCTTGCTTTGTTCCAATCCACGTAGTCAATGCCGTCAACATTTTTTACATACCCGAGTATTTTGGCGGCAATGGAATCACGAGTCCAGTAGACAAACTGGCGATATTGGTTATTGGTAATTTCGGTGGCATCCATCCAGAAGCCCTGAATGGAGACTTGCTTATTTCGGGCGGTAAGTGCATAGGTCACATCTTCATCGCTCGGGCCCATGTGAAATGTGCCTGGCGGAACAAAGACCATCCCAATGGGCTTGGTTAGTCCCGGCTTGGCCGAGGGGGCCACGCCGTGTACCTGGCCGTCACTTGGCGTTCCTTTTGATTTACCGGATTTTCCGCAGCTCACTACTCCTAATAAAAGTAGCGCAAGGGCTGTAAGTTGGATGAGGTGTTGTTTCATTTTATTAATAACCAGCGTTATTAAGGCGGCCAAAAGTAGGGATTTATGAAATCGAAATCCTTCTATCCCAACCTTGGCAAATTATTGTTTACAATGGCCATTCAACTGTTTCATTTTCCAACAGTCTGTGGATACTGTAACGCATCAAAACGTCAAAAATTGCACCAAAGTATCTCCTCAGCTATTTTTTTTGGGGTAAAATCGATGCCAAATATCCACGGAAGACAATATCCTTAGACCCTTTAAAGGTTGTTAAATAGTTCCTCCACAGTTTCCACAGGTTGATTACATGCGAACTCCCGGCAGGAATAGAGGAGGGTCTTTCCATCAGACGATGACTTGCCATCCAGCAGAGGAAATTCTGAATTTGGCCCCGCTGTAGCCTGCAGAACCCTATTGGGAATGTAGTGTTTCCGCAATTCAGCGGATTTTGATGCAAACCCATGGCCGACAACGGCTATTTCGTGCAAGCCATACACCAACCATTGGATGGCCTGCGCCCAATTGCCAAAACTGGTCGGATACCGGGAAACCGTCTTTTCGGTCTGTGCCACCATTTGAAAAGCACGCTCTTTCCATATCCTGATATCCAGCAAGGTACCCAGGTACAGCAGGTTTAGGGCCATTACGCTGTTGCCGGCAGGTGTTGCTCCATCGTACACTTCCTTTTTTCGAACGATGATATCTGTTTGAAACGATGGCGTATAAAAGAAAAACGGGGAGTCATCATCGCCAAAATCATTTATCACTTTATAAGCAATGCTTCTTGCCCTTTCGAGATAATGGAAGCTGCCTGTGGCTTCCTGCAGCAAAATCAAGGCTTCGACGTAAAAAGCAAGATCATCGAGGAATGCAGGGTTGGCCGCTACGCCACTTTTGTAGTTATGGAAGTAATTGCCAGCTTCATCTGCCATGAAATGCTCAATAAATGCCGTGGCCTTTTGCGCCATTATAGTGTAATGGCTGTTTCCTAAGGCGGCCGAAGCTTTGCAGCAAGCACTTATCATCAGTGCATTCCAGCCCAACAATTTCTTGTCGTCCAACAAAGGCTTTGGCCGCCCTTCCCGATGTTTCCACAATTTTTGCCTTGCATTACGCAGTAATTCCCGTGTGCTTTCAACTTCCAAATGGTTGTCAGCGCAAAATTGTTCAAGCGGCTTTTTTACCCAGAAAATATTTTTGCCTTCCCAGTTTCCCCCTTCAGTAATGTCATAATAATGGCAAAATAAATCTGCCTCATTTTCCAGCAGTTGCGCTACTTCCTGCTTTGTCCAGGTGTAAAACAATCCCTCCTCCCCTTCGCTGTCAGCGTCAAATGCGCTAAAGAATCCGCCATCCTCATCCTGCCATTCCCGGGCAACAAATGCAAGGGTTTGGTCAATTGTATCGCGGTATTCCATTTTAGCAGTTAGTTGATAAGCCTCGCTCAAAACAGAAACCAACAAAGCATTGTCGTACAGCATTTTTTCAAAATGCGGCACTAACCATTTGGTATCGGTTGAATAACGGGCAAATCCACCTCCAAGGTGGTCGTAAATGCCACCTTCCATCATTTTGTCGAGGCTGAGCAAGGCCTGTTTGAGCAAGGCTGTTATTTCGAATGGAAGGTTCTGAGGGCCTGATTTTCTGAAGAAATAATACTGCCTCAACAAGAACTGAATCGTCGGGGTTTGAGGAAATTTTGGGGCATTCCCAAATCCGCCCCAGGTGGTATCTGCAGCCTTCAATATTTGAGATGCGGTGGCTGACAATATCTCTTCATTGAAGATCACGGGTTCAATAAATGCCTTACCGAAAAGACTGGCATTAGCAATATGGTTGGTCAGATTTTCAGCCTGTTCGAGTATTTCTTCTGGTTTTTCTTGCCATGCCGTTGAAATGGCGTGCAGCACTTCGATCCAACTGCTGCGGTTATACGCCCTTACTGGTGGAAAATAGGTGCCGCCATAGAAAGGTTTGGCATCGGGTGTGAGAAAAACGTTGAGCGGCCAGCCTCCGCTTCCACTGATGGCCTGCACAGCATCCATATATACCTGGTCGAGATCGGGGCGCTCTTCGCGGTCTATTTTTATATTGATGAAGTGGCTATTCATTACCTCGGCCGTAGCCGGATCTTCAAAACTTTCCCGCTCCATTACATGGCACCAATGGCAGGCCGAATAGCCTATGCTTACCAACAGCGGCTTGTTTTCAGCGCTTGCCCTGTCAAGCGCTTCTTGGCACCAGGGATACCAATCAACGGGGTTATGCGCATGCTGCTGCAGGTATGGACTTGTTTGATTAATGAGACGGTTTGGCATAAAATAATTGAAGGGCAAATTTGCGGCTGCTACCTAACCTTATCCTCGTTATTAGCGGAAAAAAAACCGGCGGAAATCATCCGCCGGCAAGTAGTTCTTTATTGTTAAGCATATCTATTTCTTGTTTCCGACCCGCTCTTCTAAAAACTTATCGAGGGCAGTAATCATGCTGGGCGAATTGGGCAAGGGTGCTTTTATATGAAGATTCAAACCAAAATCTTCAATGGCTTTAAAAGTGTTATTGCCGAAGGCACCGATGTAGGTACCGTTTTGCTCATAGTTAGGCACATTATCAAAAAGGCTACGTACACCACTGGGAGTGAAGAAACATATCACATCAAATTCATTGCTGTCCATCAGCGATTTCACATCCGCACTGATAGAGCGGTACATGTAAGGTGTTTCATACTCCACCTTATTGTTTTTGAGCCAGTTAACAATGTCGTTATCCTGCTGGTTTTCGCTGCACGGATATAGAAAGCGTTCATTTTCCTTGTGTTTGTTTATCACATCAAACAACGACTTATTGGTGCCATCGGCACCATAAAACACTTTTCGCTTGCGGTAAAGGATAAACTTCTGGAGGTATAGTGCCACAGCCTCAGTGATACAGAAATATTTCGTATCCTGGCTAATTGTAATGCGCATCTCTTCACACATTCTGAAGAAATGGTCAATTGCATTACGGCTGGTGAAAATAACTGCAGTAAAACTCGGAATGTCAATTTTTTGACGCCTGAATTCTTTGGCAGGAATGGGCTCGAGCTGTATGAATGGTTGAAATTCAAGCTTCACACCATATTTCCGCTCCAACTCGTAGTAAGGAGACTTTTCAGAAATTGGCTTGGGTTGAGTAATGAGAATATGCAAAGACTTTTTGGTCATTTTGTGACCGTTTTTTTCTCCTTTAATGCTCATGTGGTCAAGATGGTTGCTGGTGCAAAACTACTATTATCCAATAATGATCAACAACATCAACTTGTAGATCACAAGAACCGGTATAATTTCGAAGGCGCAAAAGTATAGAAAAAAGTGGAAGGGGATCACTTTTACACGCTGGCGGAGCAACGGAAAAGCCAGAATATACCGGTACAGGAACAGGAAAGCCAGCACCATTAGGCTTGCAGCTTCGGCCACTTGTTGCAGGTTTGTTGCACCTAACGCCAGTGCAATAGTGGCCGGAAGCAGAATTACACCAATCACTTTATTTATATGGAATACCATAAACGTATAGGTGTCCGAAATATCGCCCAGGTCAAAAAGCCAACCACTCAATTTCAGGGTTATGAATTTGCCCAGGTAAATAGCTGCCACAAATCCCACACAAAAAGCCAACTGCTGCCACCAAACCCCGCCGGGCGGCAACCAATTTTTATGCATGGCCAGTTGATATAAAAACAATCCGGCCGAAGCGCAGAAAAAGAGGTTCATGAGCAGTGAGGCTAGCCAGTTCTGCACCAGCCTTTCGCGAATGGACATTTGGCGAAAAGTAGTATGGGTAAAGATGCGCACCATGTCGGAATAGTATTTTGAAAAACCTACCCTGATGATACCGAGGCCCAGCAACATTCCGCCAAGAATATATACCATGTGGTCTTTACCGGCCGGCTCAAATGGCTCTTCCACTCGGAAAAATATGTTGCCGTCCAACGGTATTTCGCTATTGAGATGGTAGAAAAATACCAGCGTTGTGTCCTTTTTTTCAAGCCTAACTGAATCCCTGGCTTGCAGTTTGGATGAATCAACCGCAATGCGACCTGAATCTATTTTAGCCTTATTGGTTGATTCAGACTTTGAGGTTGAATCGGTGTTCGATGGCTGCTGAAGGGAATCTTTTGTTTGTGCACCAACCCTTACAGAGGCAGCAAACCCGAAAAGGGTAAAAAATAGGATCAGTAGAAAATTCCGCTTGTTCATTCGCTGCAAAAATACCGGCTGAGGCTAACGGGCAAATTCCCATGTGCGAATTGTTCAGAAAAAGTTTACAAACCCGATGTGAATCTTTGATTGGCGCATATTCAACGGCAGATCATCCCGTTTGCCCACGGCCCATGTCAGGCTCACCTGGCTGTTTTTGGTTTCAAAAGTGAGGCCAAGACCGCTGCCTAAATAATTATGGGTGTACTCCTGCAATTGGTCTTTGTAAGCGGCTGTACCACCGTCCAGGAAGGCGAAAAAGAATCCATTACGACCAGTTAGATATCGGAATTCTGCCGTACCGGTAAGGTAGGAACGGGCGTAAATGGACTCCTCATCAAAACCACGCAGCAACCGCGAACCTCCAATTTGGAACAATTCATTGCGGTAGTAATTGGCACTCTGCAGCAGCCCGGCATTCATTGCAAGCTTAAATGCTGACTGTTTGGCAAGCGGGAAATATTTCGCAATGGTTGCATGGAGTTTTACCTGGTAGGTATTCAGTTTAACGGTGTCGTATAAACTTCCATAATTGTAGCCAGGGTTTGCCGGGTCTTTCAGGTTCACAATGTCATTGCTTTTCCGGATGTTTTTAAGGCCTGCCAACCCTGTTAGCATCGCCTGCAGGCCCTTTCGTGGATTATTGCGATGGTCGGCGGTGTTCCACTCGTACTCAAGGCCCAGCATGCTCAGCGAAAAGTCTGCAAGGTCGGGCAACTGTTGAGTTGCTTTTACATAGGCAGTATCGGTAGTAGCCACATTGTTTTGCTGAAACTGGTAAAACAGTTTGCCGGACTTGGTAGTACTAAACTGGTAGGGCACACCCACCTTTAATTGAAGGTTCAAATACTGTGTGTCTTTTTTAAACAAGTCAAATTGAAAATCAAGACCCGCATTGGATGCAAACAAATACGGCTGTTGAAATAGCAAATTCAGCCTCGGCGATTTGTATTGCAACTGCTGCCAGTTAACGCCAATTGTTTCGCCACCAGCAAATGCATTTCGTAGCAAAATATTGGCATCACCCGTCACCTGCAATTTGCTGTCAGGCGTTTGTGTGCTGGCTGGCATCACGCCAATCAGCAGGTTCAAAGTATTGCTGCGCCTGGGTTGCAGGTACACATTCATCACGCTCCCTGTACCCAGCATTTGTAACTGCGCAGTTCTTTGGGCTTCAACAAAAGAAAGTTGTTCAAGCCTTGCATCCACCGCATCCACCTTCTGTTGTGAGAATGGCATTCCTTTTTTCATGTCGAGGTAGCGATATAGAAATGCAGCTTTCAGTTTTGCTTTGCCCTGCTGGCTGATGCTGTCAATTTTGTAAGCCGGCCCTTCATTCAGAATAAGCCTTGCAGAAATTTTTCCGTTAATGATGCTTACGCTGTCCCAGCCTACTGAGGCAAAAGGATGCCCGTTGTTGGCAAGTTCATTCAAAAGCATGCTTTGCAGGCTATCGGGTGAATTGTTTTTTAGAAATGTTTGTGTCCAGCTGGCTGACCATCCCGCATCCTGCAGCCATCGTTGCGCATTGCTATCGAAGTTCAAATGCTGCCACTCGTATTTGTTGCCGGTGTACAGCCATACTCTGCATTGCAATGAATCATACCGGGCAGAATCAATAGCTGCAGCAAGAAATCCTTTGGCAAGCAATATGGATGGAAGAGTTACCACATATTTCTCAGCCGCAGCACGACCAGAGAAACCGGTGGTGAGAGCAACATCAGGCCTCACACTATCGGCAAAGAAATAATGCGCTATGTATTTCTTCTGCGCAACCACCGACAATGGCAGCAGAAGTAAACAACACCAAAACCATTTAACATAGCGCATGCTGCCAAAACTATATTGTTGCCATCATAATACCCACCTTTGCCTCTTTCAGCATGGCCGGATTATACATTCATATACCCTTCTGCAGCAAAGCCTGTCACTATTGCAATTTTCATTTCTCCACTTCGCTGCACCGCAAGGCGGAGATGGTTCAGGCATTGCAACAGGAATTAAGTTGCCCGATGCTGCCCGATGATGTCGCCATTGAACGCAGTATTGAAACCGTTTATTTTGGCGGCGGCACACCAAGCATTTTAACCAATAATGAATTGTACCTCCTGCTCAATGCCATTCACAAACATTTCAACCTCCAACCCAATACAGAAATAACGCTTGAAGCAAATCCGGACGATATTACACAAAGCAAAATTGTCCAATGGCGGGCACTTGGCATCAACAGGCTCAGTATTGGTGTGCAATCGTTCGATGATGCGGACCTGCGCTGGATGAACAGGGCACACAATGTGCAGCAATCGAACAACAGTATTCAACTGGCGCAGGATAATGGCATTACAAACATTAGCATCGATTTGATCTACGGCCTTCCCGGTATGGAAAACAAAAAGTGGCTAAGTAATCTTGAGCAGGCTTTTGATTTGCAGGTGCCACACCTGAGCTGCTATGCCCTGACGGTGGAAGAAAAAACAGCGCTGGACTATTTTATCAGGAAAGGTAAAACCAATGCGCCCAGCGATGCATTGCAATCAGAACAATACATGATACTGATGAAAGCTGCAGGTGCCGCAGGGTTTGAGCAATACGAAATTTCAAACTTCGCAAAACCGGGCTCCCGGAGCTGGCACAACAGCAGCTATTGGCAGGGCAAACCTTATTATGGTTTTGGCCCGTCGGCACACTCGTTTGATGGTAATAAAACAAGATGGTGGAATGTGGCCAATAATGGCATTTACCTGCAACAGGTTTTGCACCACCTGCCTTCTTTTGAAAGCGAGGTGCTCACGGAAAAACAACAACTCAATGAAGGCATCATGACAGGCCTGCGAACGGCCGAAGGTTTGACGTGGAATCCTTCGCAACAATCCGTTTGCGGCATTACCCTGCAAAAAGAGGAATGGAATGTTTTCAGTGAAAGAATCAACAAAGCAGTTGCAGATGCAATGCTGACTGCAAACGAACTATCAATTACACTTACACAAAAAGGCAAACTTTTTGCCGACGGCATAGCTGCCGATCTATTTCTCTGAAGTTAATGGCCGTGCGACTTAATTTTCCTTGAAACGTAGCGAATGCCATGCACAGCAAACACAATAGCAACCATAGCAATGGTCAGTTCATTTCCCAATATGGTGTAAGAAAAAGGCATTCTTTAAATTTCACTATTAAAGTTATGCGGCATTTGGGTGCAGTATTTACAATGAAAAGCTAATTGGCCGAAAAACTGGAAGAACGGCAACCCACATCAATGCAATAGCTTTTCAATGCTGCGAAATCCTTCACTTGCCTCCAGTCCTTCCCACAAAATGCGATAAATGGTTTCAGCTACCGGCGCGGCTGCCTGTACCGACTGGTTGGTAACAAACAACCCCTTGCTGGCCGGGTATCCTTCGGCCACCATGTTCATTTCCAATTGAGCAACTCTTACCGAATATCCTTTACCTATCATATTTCCGAATGTGCGGTTTCGGCTGAAAAGCGAATAACAAGTAACCAGCAAATCGCCGAGATATACGCTGCTGGCATAATTCACTTTGCCCAAATCGGGCGCATGCTTCAACTCCATCACCCGGCGCAGGAAGGTTGCCATTTCATCGGCCACATTGGCAATATAAACACTCAGGAAATTATCGCCGTATTCAAGCCCATGTGCAATGCCTGCACCCACCGCATAAATGTTTTTCAATACAGCAGCATACTGTGTTCCCCAGATGTCGTGATTTACCACGGTGTTGAGGTACAATGTTTTGAAATGCGATGCAATATTTTCTGCTGTCACCACATCTTCGCCACTGATGGTTAGGTAAGAAAGTTTTTCAGCTGCCACCTCCTCAGCATGGCATGGCCCCATAATGGTAAAATAATTTTCAACGGGAAATGAAAAATATTCCTGTAGGTATTCATTAAGAAGTTGATGATGGTCAGGCAAAATGCCTTTCACCGCCGAAACAATTTTCTTTCCTTTAAAAATATCTGCGGACAATTCAAAAAATGCAGAAAGCACGTACGAACTGGGTATACAAACCACTATACAATCGCAGGCATTCACTAGTTCCGTCACATCGCCCGTCAGGTGCAGTTGCGCAGTATTGAAATACACACTGCTCAGGTATTGAGGGTTGTGTTTGCGTGTCTGAATATGCTGAATAACTTTTTCATTGCGCAGCCACCAGTAAATGGTATGTCCATTATCAGTGAGCAATTTGGCAAGCGCTGTGGCCCAACTTCCTCCTCCAAGTATTCCAATCTGCATGGTTGCTGTTTACTGCAAAATAAGGCAATTGGCAGGAGAAGGCAGAAGGCCCGGAAAGTTCATCTTTTGCTCACCAAACTGCATCGTCCATTTCTGAATTGCTTGCTTACCTTTGCGCACTATGTATTTTACCAATATACTCCCCGACAAAGTGCTGCTCAGTTCAGATACCTCCATCGTAGAAATCTGGCCGCAGCAGGGCGCCATTCTCAATAGCTGGCGCATAAATATGGATGGCGGATTTGTAGATGTGATTGAGGGATACGATGATGCTGACGACTTTAAGGCCAATGCTGAGTCCAAAGGATTTCGCAGTGTTAAGCTTTCACCCTATGTGTGCCGCATGCAAAACAGCCATTACACCTACGATGGCTCAGATTATTCCATTGGAAAATTTTTCCTGAATGGAACGGCCATACATGGTTTGGTTTACAATGAGCCATTTGAAATCATCAGCCAGGAATCGAATGATAGCCTGGCTATGGTGGTATTGCGCTACAGGTACAGGGCAACGGATGCCGGGTATCCGTTCACGTATGAACTCACCGTTACCTATACACTGACAGCGGGCAACAGCCTTACACTGAGCAGTACAGTAAAAAATACTTTCAACAAACACATTCCCATTGCCGATGGATGGCATCCTTATTTCAGTTTGGGCGCTTCCATTAATCAGCTACAATTGCAGGTGGCTTCCAATACGCAGGTGGCATTTAATGAAGACCTGGTTCCCACAGGTGAGCTCCTGCCTGATGAACGTTTTGTGCAGCCCGCTTTGCTCGCCGACACGCAACTTGACAATTGTTTCCTTCTGAAAAAACCACTCATGGGTCCTGCCTGCATATTGGTCAACCCAAATACAGGTATTCAATTATCCATTTGGCCCGATGACAATTATCCTTACCTGCAGTTGTATATTCCGCCGCACCGCAAAAGCATTGCCATCGAAAACCTCAGTGCCGCACCCGATGCCTTCAATAACAAAATGGGATTGATAGAACTGGACCCCGGCGAAATGCATTCCTTCACCACCAAATACATTGTGCAGGTATAGTCTGAACTTTATGAAAAAGTACCTGCTATAATGCCACCATCCACACTAATAGTCTGGCCGGTGAGGTAGCGGCTGTGCGGGCTCAGCAACCATAGAGCCAAGGAAGCGAAATCCTCCGCAGCACCCAGGAAGCCTACCCTCGTTTGGCTTACGTATTGCAACATCGCATCGTCAATGCTGATTCCGGTTTGTTCACTTTTCTTTTTGAACAGCCTGTCCATGGCAGAAGTGGCGTGATATCCAGGTGCCAGCACGTTCATCGTCACCCCTTCAGGTGCTACTTCCTGCGAAAGTGTCTTCACAAAGCCAACAACGGCAAGCCGCATGGCATTGCTCAACACCAGGTTTTCCATTGGTTGCTTTACGCTGGAGCTTTCTACAAATACAATGCGGCCATAATGATGTTCAATCATGCCAGGCACAAAGGCCTGCGCAAGTTGAATTTTCCAGCGCAACACTTGTTCATAAGCCTTGTCCCAATCGGGTAAAGATGTTTCCATCACCGTCATCGCAGGCGGACCGCCAGCATTCACCAAAATACCATGAATTCTTCTGCCACCCAGCATGGCTTTGAGGGCGTTAACATTTTCCTCCTTCGTAATATCGCCTACAAAAATTTCCACTTTGTAAGGATGCGATCGCTGGAGCTGCCGAAGTTTTTCTTCGGTTCGGGCAATAGCAATAACGTTGGCACCTTCAGCCAGCAGCGCTTCGGCCACAGCTTTGCCAAAGCCGGAAGTGGCACCACCTACAATAAACCATTGTTCTTGTATTTCGAGGTTCATAACATTTCCATTTTACTTTGAAAATAACTCCCACTATCTCAAGACATTTTTACCTGCAAAATGCCTGCATACACTACTGTAAAGGTACTGAGAGAGGAGGAGGCTTTGACGCAATTGGCATGTAAACTGTACAAACAAAAATGCCCTCAAAAACTTTGAGAGCATCATACCTGTAATGCATCAGGGTTTATATTCTTAGCTAAGCTGATTCCCAAGTGAATTGCTGATTAGCATCAGGGGACAATTCTGCTGGCATGACGGCTCACCAGTTTCCATCCGCTGGCACGGTTTACATATACTTCGGTGAAGGCCAGGTCGAAACTAAAATCGTTGCCCTTCATGGTTCCTTCAAATTTTGCCTTACCGGTAACAATGACCATTTTCTCAAATTGCCGTGCTGTTGATTCCGATCCGGAGATTTTTTTGTACACTATCTTTTTTGATTTCAGGTCATCCACTACGTCCTTTGCCGACTGCACCCAGCCATTGCTGTGGATGTACAGGCATCGGCTGTCAATCAAACCCTGCAGGCTGTCCAAATTTGGTTTTACCAGCCAGCCATTTTTTCTTTCGCTCAATGCCTTTACAAATTTTTCAGCTGCATTTTCCTGGGCAAAAATTTGTGTGCAAACGAAAAAGGCAAATGATGCAAACAGCAGTCTTGTTTTCATAGGGGAATTATTTTTTGAGGGAAGATAGTAAAGCAGGCCATCGTTTAATTGAATTTTCAACCAACCAATAAGAAAAAGAATTCCATCGGATTACTGCATTGCAGCATCCCGAATTCTTTTGCCCTCGACAATTCTGCCACTTTAGTGAATCAATGCTCTATTTTTGGTTGAACGAAAATCTGAATCAGTACCCGGTTCTGCTGCCAATATGAGTTCCTCCCCCATTACCATCAAAGACATAGCCGCTGCCCTCAACCTGTCCATTGCTACGGTTTCACGGGCACTGAAAGACAGCTATATGATTGGCGCCGAAACAAAGGCAAGGGTGAAAGCATATGCTGCAGAACACCATTACCGGCCCAACCTGAGCGCACAGCGTTTGAAGAACAAAGGAACCCGCAGCATCGGTGTTTCACTCGCATCGATACACAACACTTTTTATGCCGATGTGCTCAATGGCATTGAACATGTGGCCGCTGAAAAGGAGTATTGCGTTATCATTAGCCAGTGCCACGAATCAAGTGAAAAAGAAAGCCGAAACCTGGAACACTTGATGTGGCGAGGGGTGGATGGCTTGCTTATTTCCATGTCATCAGAAACAGACAATCTTTCACCCATCCAGGAAATAATTTCACAGGGAGTTCCAATTGTGTTTTTTGACAGGGTACCCCAGGATTTGATTGGCCATGCAGTTGTTTCCGACAATGAAGGAGGAAGCTTTCAGATAACTAAGCACCTGGCGGAAAAAGGATATAAACGCATTGCACATCTTACCAGCAATCCATCCCTTTCCATTGCTCGGGAGCGTTGCAATGGATATCGCAAAGCATTGAGTGAAGCAGGTTTGAAAAGTCCGGAAAACTATATTGAATACTGTATGCATGGCGGGATGATGATGGATGAAATTGATGCTGCACTCAGCCGCCTGCTGTCGTTGCCAAAACCACCAGATGCCATCTTCACCGCATCCGACAGAATTACTGTTGGATGTCTCTCACTATTGCAAGAAAAAGGTATTTCAGTACCAGGTCAGATGGCAGTTGCCGGGTTTAGTAATTTCAGTTCACCGCAATTGTTCAATCCGCCGCTTACTACTGTTTCGCAACAGGCGTTTGAAATGGGCAAAAGAGCCACGGCACTTCTGATTCAGCAAATTGAAAGCAAGCACCCGTTGACCCAATTTGAAAAAGTGATATTGCCTACCTGCATTGACATAAGGTCTTCGAGCTGAAGGCGAATGCAAAGCCGGCCACTACTCACCATTGTCTTCAGACATTTTTCCTGCAGGTTGTTCTGTAATTTTCATAGCATACCTCTTTCAACTATTTTGATGATTGAATTTGAAGAGCAGCAACAACAAAAAGGTTGTGAGCTATCGGCTTACTGCCTACCTTTTATTCGCAAAACGAAGCCGGCATTAATGGTCACTGCAACTCCGGATGCAACATCCAAACTTCTGCATGAAGCATTTGAATTTACAGTAGGATAGTTCGGTGCACTGAGATCAATAATGACATCCGTATTTTCATCGGGTATTGAATTGCAGCTCCAGTTAGCTGGATTTTCCCATGCAGAATCAGATATGCCAATCCATGTGTCGGCGAACTGTAACGTGAAAACATTGCTGATATTTCCATCCACAACACAGCGGTATTTTGTGCCCGTCCAAGCCGATGGGATATTGTTAAGTTGCAGCGTTTGGGTTTTTGAACCAGCATAGTAGGTGTTGTCAGTAATATTTGAATAGACCGTGCTCGTACTTGTTTGCCATTGGTATTGAGTGCCTGAAAGGTTTGATACAATGGTACTACTTGCAATACTTGGGCAAAGAGGAACGGTGACAGGATTATAGGTCGTTACCCGCATGTTGTCAGCCATGAAAATAACACCATAGTCCCCGCAAGTAGGCGGCCGCTTGTCATAGTGAACAACCACGCTGTTGAAACCCTGCGGAAAACTACATCGAAGCGTATCAACAGGCCAGGTTCCGGGATTGGTTGCTGTCCTTGTGCTTGTGCCAACCAAACTGCCATTCATGTAGGCAGTTACCCGCATAGTGGCTGCGTCATCGCAGCCCAATTCCTGGCAAGCGTACATAATCGAGAAATCAGTAAGCGTTGAGTCAAAACTAACCAGCAAATCTGCCAGATAAATGCTGTTGGGATAGATGATTCGGCCTGCAAATCCCTGAGGTGTAAATCCAAGCACATTGGCCTCCTGTATAGAATAACCCTGGCCAGTTGCTGTGAAATGTGCAGTAATACCACTCACTGTCTGGTTAATAGGAAAGGACGAGTGCAGAGGGGCATTGTCGAAATCAAACAGCACAGCTTGAGCAGAAACCGAGAAAACCAAAGAAAAACTCAGGTACTGCATGATTGCAACAATAACATACGTGAAAATATTTGGCTTCAACCTTTGTGATTTTTGATACTGATGGTCACGTTCAAAGTAAAAATCACCTCCATGCTAACAAATGACCTTCGTCACCTAACTTAATTTTTTCCGAAGTTCATTACCAGAATTTCTAACAACCATTATTGCTTCAAGACTGCATAAAAACTTTGTTGCACCTCGATTTATTTCTTTCTGATTTACATAGTGGTGCTGCTTACGAGAATTGCGTTGCGACAGGCGAATTATGAATATCACTTATGGTAGGAAGACCAGATTGAAAGGCAGGCATGATGGTTCACTATCCAATTCAGACCTGGCAAAATCGTCACGAATAAAAAAGTAAGAAACAAAACCCCTTATCAGAATGCTTAAGGAAGCGAATGCAGGCATACTTACATGAATTGATTCAAACGCATATTGGCAAAAAAAATCCCGGCAACTTTCGCTGCCGGGATTCGCTTCAAATTATCATTGCCTTCAGGTGGTTAACTCCTACAAAAAATGTAGCCTGTTTAGTAACCCGGATTCTGGTAGGCAGCCCTTGCTGCGGCATCCAGCGGTTTTCCATCCTGGTCGGTTAATTGTGTCAGGTATGAATTAGGCCAAGGCCTGAAAGTGTGAAACTTTTGCATTTGACCTTTTCCATTTCCATCCTGCCCGTTTCCACCTGAAGTATTGTAGGCCACTGGCCAGCGGCTGAGCAGCGGCGAAGCCATTTGGTTGTTATAAATCACCCTGTCGTACAAGATACCTGCATTATGCTGGTCCTCCCATGCTATACCTTCTGAAAGAAATTCACGGGACCTTTCGTTGTAAATAAACTGGACAAACATCTGGTCCTTTGTGGATGCGGTAGGGATATATCCTTCACGCTGCGCCTCTGTAGTACCTGGAGTAAAATAGTTTTCAGTAACAGTGATAGCGGCATACGACTTACCTGATGCCGGGTAGGGTGACACTTTCTCTGCTGGATCCAGCGAAGCGGCGCCGGGCTCATATTGCACACATACCGAAGGCCTGGTTTCACCCGATTTGTAGGCAGCCCGCTGACGCAGCACATTGATGTCGGCAACAGCCTGTGCATACTGGCCTTTGCGACCATATGCTTCGGCCCTGATCAAGTAGGTTTCAGCCAACCGCATCAGAATGGCATCGCGGGTACCCGACTCACTGTTGAAGTTGGCCTCATCCGCACTGCCGCCACGCAAAGGATCTACAAACTTTTTTGAAGACAGGTAGGGCGCAAGACGCGTGGTGGCCAACCCCATGGAAGATTGGTCGATATACAAGCGGTAATACAACCTTCCTGTAGTGGCCGATTTTACCCAGCGCACCATAAACTGGAATGGCATACTCATCACCATTGCAGAGTCCAGTGCTTCAGATTGTTGGTTTTCCAGGTAGATTAGTGCTCGTTTGCCTTCCCGTATCCGCTTTTGCCCTGAAGTAACCGGAGCCTCACTTGGAGGTTTATTGGCGTTCCACCAGGCGGCAGCGGCAGCACTCCACGTATAGGAAGTGGAGGTAGAAGCCGGCATGTTGGAGATATACTCATACTGGAAAGTTTTATAATACCTCGAATCATTCACTTTGTCTGTGAAGTTATCGTAGGCCCAGTCGCCAGGCTTAAAGGTGCCAAAAGGCCGTCCATAGCCCTGGCTCCGCGTAACGCCTGTTTGCGCTGTATAGTCACCCGTATGATAATTGCACGAACGGTTTCCGCCAAAACGCCCATCGAGGGTAAGGTTCACATCAAACTGGGCAGCCCACAGCACTTCAGGAGAAGGGCTGGTTTCTGAAACTTTTGGATCGAACAGCGACCAGTAATCAGGCGCAAGTGTTCCAGAACTGATTACCTGGCTGGCTATGGTAATAACCGAATCGAGATCGGTGGAAACACTGCCTTTATACAGCATTTTCAAGTGGGTTTCCGAACTGTTTTGGAAGCCGGCAGCCTGTGCCCTGTTGAGATAGAGTTTGGCCAGAAAATGACCTGCCGCCAATTTTGAAATCCTGCCCCGGTCGGTGGTAGTAGGCAGGTTGGCATAAGCGAAACGGACATCTGCTATGATTTGGCGGTAAATGGTTTCGAGCGGAGCTTTTGGGAAATAATAAATGCGGTTGTCTTCACGACGCGGCGTTAGCAGCAAGGGAACGTCGCCCAGTTGGTTCGACACCAGGTAATACGCCCATGCACGCAGGAAAAGTACCTCGGCTTTGCGCTGGTTCCGGAATACCGAATCAGTGCCGTAGCGGCCCGGCCTGATGTTGTCAATCACATCCAGCGCAATATTGCAGTTGTTGATGTGCGGGTACGCTCCCATGGGTGCGTAAGATGAATTAGCCGCCCCCAGGAAGTTATTTACATTGTTTACCGCAATTGTACTCACGTCGCTGCCATAGGCGCCGGCTCCCATTCGTGCGGTGGCCGCGGTTGCGGTTTGGTACGCATCAGTTTCCGGTTCTATCAGCCTGCCGCCGTTGGCCTCCCATTCGTGTTTTACCCGGGCATACACATACAATCCGTTGATGAGCGAAGTGAGCCCGTTTTCGTTGTTATAGTAATCCTGTGTCAGGTTCGACACCTGCTTTTCTTCAAGGAATTTCTTACAGGATGTTGCTGACGCTAGCAGTGCAATGCAGCAGATTATTTGAAAGATTTTCATGTTGGCAATTTTTACTGATCAACAATCATGTTTTAGAATCCTACCCTTACACTAAACACAAGGCTTTGCGGCAGAATGGTGTTGTTATTTGTTCCTCCCAGTGGGCTGGTGGCATTGCTGTTGGCCTGCGACTGTGAACCCCAGTTGGTATAATCATCGGGGTTGATGCCCATTTTCACAATATCGCCGCCAAACAGGAATGGATTCAGAACCTGCACACTCAGTTGCAGGTTTTTCATGGAAGCCTTTTTAATGATTTCCTTAGGCATGTCATAAGTGAGCGATATGTTGCGCACAGACACAAATGATCCGTCGTTGAATTGCATGGCAGGCGTGTAATTGTCTACCTGTGCCCCAATGATTGGCATTGGCCAGCGTCCATTTGTATTTGTCCAACTCCACATATTGTATTCAACGCGACCGTTAGGGTTGGTGCCACCATAAGAGTTGGGATATCCTCCAAAATAGGTTTGGCCTACACGGGCATAAATAAACACCAGCAATGAAAAGCCTTTGTAGTAAAAAGTGTTGGTCATGCCACCTTCGAATTTCGGAACGGCAGAGCCGCGAATTACATAATCACTCGCATTGATTTTATAATCCCCGTTGATGTCTTTGACCTTGATGGTTCCCGGATAAAATTTGTGACCATTGGCGTTGAACTTGGCCATTTCATCAAGATCAGCTTTTGTATTTTGCCAGATGCCATCATTGGCGTAATGATAAAAAACACTCAGGGGTTGGCCAATAAACCAGCGCTGGTTCAATTGGTCTTGTTTGCCATTCAGGGTTTCTACAATCTTCTCCCTGTTTCTGCTGAAATTCAAATCGGTCGTCCACCTGAAATTCTTGTTGGTGATGTTCACCGTACTGAGGGTAATTTCTATTCCCTGGTTGGATGTTTTGCCAACGTTTTCGTATTTGGTGACATAACCCGTAACTGGATTCAGCGGACGCTGCAAAATCAGGTCGCTAGTTTGAGCATCGTAATATTCTATCGATCCTGCTATTCGCCTGTTCAGGAATGAGAAGTCAAGACCAACATTCAACTGGGCTGTTTTTTCCCAACTCAGGTCAGGATTTTGCACCAGTTGTGGCAGATAACCAATGCCTGGAACGGTTCCGAAAATATAGGGGTTCCTGCTCAGCGGGCCGGTGGTAGTATAAGGATTAACTGCGGAGTTGCCTGTGACGCCATAACCTATCCTTGGTTTCAGTTCATTTAACCAGGAAACATTTTTCAGGAAGCCTTCCTCCTGCATTTTCCATGCCAGTGCAAATGATGGAAAGAATTCCCATTTGTTTTCGGGTGCAAGTACGGAGGAGCCATCATAACGTCCGGAAGCTGTGAGCAAAATTTTATCATCAAAAGTATAGTTCAAACGCCCCATGAACGATGCAAGGGTGTTTTCGGTATAACTTGAACCATAACTATCGGGCCGGCCATTGGTATTCGAAGCAAGGTCGTACCAAAGGCTGGGAGGAATGGTGGTTCCTGAAACGCTTGTTGAAATGGACTCACTCTTCGATTTCTGCGATGATTGGAGCAACGTAATATTGAACGCATGCTTGTCAAATGTCTTGTCGATAAACAACAGGTTTTCGGCCACCCACGAGAAATTTTGTGACCTGTTTTGGCCAGCAGTATTCGGCCGGGCAGTTAGGTGACTCGTAGCATCGGGGCCTGTCCAGGCGCCAGTCCTGAAATCGCGAAGCTGGGCGCCGAAATTCAGGCGATACTTCAGCCATGGTGTAAATTTTATCTCCGTATACACATTGGCCAGCATGGCAGCAGAAATTCTTTCATTAATAGACTGGGTAATGTCGATGAGCGGATTCCACAGGTTAAGGTTTCCACCAGGGTTGCGGATATACTTGCCACTTGAATCCATCGGTACGGCATATGGAAATTGGTCGGTAGCCCTTGAATACAAGTCCTTTGAACCTGTATTCGAACTGTTGGCACTGATGCCAAAATTCTGCTTGGACAATGCACTCATGACCGAAACGCCCAGGGTGAGCCATTTGGTGGCATTTACATCTCCATTCAGGTTGATGCTGAAACGCTCAAAATCCTGGTCGCGCTGCACACCTTCCTGGTTATCGTACCCCAGCGACATATACAGTCTTGACAAGTCGGTGCCTGCCGATACTGACAACTGATGATTTTGGGTAATGCCAGTGCGCACTGCATCATTAATCCAATTGTAGCTGCGAATGTTGCCGGAGTTGTATACCGGCACGTTGTCGGGCCAGCCCATGGCCTTTTCCTCTGCTGTGGTAGGCCTTGTTTTAGGTTTTACACCATACTGTTCCCATTCATATCCATTCCACACCGACCTCAGCGCATACTGGTCAGAAGCAAGCCCCATTTTGTCACGGTCGAGAAAAGGATCGGGATACCATTGATTGGCAGGTTGGTTGAGGTTGGTGTTGGTGGTAGCCTGGTAGTTTCGGCCATTAATGAGTCCTTCCCTCCACCTGTCTATCCATTGGCCACCATCCATCCAGTCCGTCAGCGATTTGTAACGGTCGAATGAAACAGTGCCACTATAATTCATGCTCACTTTTCCCTTGGTACCTTTTTTAGTGGTAATGAGTATAACGCCGTTGGCACCCCTCGAACCATAAATAGCAGTAGCCGAAGCGTCTTTAAGGATTTCCACCGAGGAAATGTCGTTAGGGTTGATGTCATTAATGGAGAAAGAAGTAACGCCCAGAGCCGAAACCAGGGGGATTCCATCCACCACGTACAAAGGATCATTGGAAGCCGTTAGCGAACGATTGCCCCTGATGCGCACTGAAGGTGTTTCCCCGGGCTTGATGTTGGAGGAAATATTCATGCCGGCTGCTTTCCCTTGCATTGCCTGCAATGCATTGAAAGATGGCCGTTCCTTCAGGGTGTTCTCCGAAATTCTGGAAAGAGCACCGGTCACATCACTCTTTTTTCTTGTACCATAGCCTACCACCACCGCATCTGTAAGCACCTTTTCCTCTGCCACTAAAGCTACTTCGAGCGTAGTGCGGTTTGCCAGCGGCATTTCCAACGTTACAAAACCCACATAACTAAACACAAGGGTTGAATTGGCAGATGGTGTATTAATGGTGAACTGGCCGCCAACATCAGTTGTGGTGGCCACCTTAGTGCCCTTCACCAAAACAGTTACCGAAGCAAGGGGCTGCTTTTGGCTGTCAGTAACCCGGCCTGTGACGGTCACAGATTGCGCCAAAATTGAAAACGGTAATAAGAAAAACAAGGAGATGCACAGCAAACTCCTGCATCGATGATTGGAGTTCATAAGCAATCGTTTTACGTGATTTGGTTATTGTCCTGTTAAAGTTACTTCCATTGTTCGCATTATTATCCTGCACTGTCCTGTATTCATGCCCTTCTCACACATGATAGTTCCAGAGTTGCGCAAACACCCAAACCCCGTACAAAGCAGGGAAAACAGTACAGTGTGATAAATACTGGTCATATCAACCAGGTAGCAATTTTGACATCGGAAAACGACACACTCAAGTGCTCAAATCAAAGCACCAAAAACAGAACAACTTTGGAAATCGCCTGGCATCAAAACATACCAAACTTCAGCGACACTACTCCATTAAAACTGTTGAAATCAGCAGGAAGTGGTTCTATATGAATACCCGGTGCATAGCGATAGGATACACCGGCATCGAGCCGCATCCACTTCAGCAAATTGAAACCTGCCATAACACCTGGCTCCAACACAAAATATGTGTCCCAACCGTAACTATAATCGTTGATACTGTTGTAATGGCTGTTGTTCCACGAGTTTTCCTTCACCAGCGTCATGCTGCCGCCACCAATGGTAAGTGGAAAGCTGATGTTCACTTTTTTAGCAGGATTAATTCTGTATTCCAACCTGAGGCCACCATAACCGCCACACAACAGCAGCGATGTATCAGGCAC
The DNA here is from genome assembly GCA_037443285.1 of Sphingobacteriales bacterium. Lineage (GTDB taxonomy): Bacteria > Bacteroidota > Bacteroidia > Chitinophagales > Chitinophagaceae > Phnomibacter. Next base: position 30,011 of record JBBIOQ010000017.1, read on the forward strand.
CACATTTTCATAACTGAGGCTCAGGCTATTCATAATGCCGAAACCACTGAACCCAATTGAAAAATGGTGATTGAAAATAACACCGGCACTGAGGCCTCCCAAAGTCACATCGCGATTGTCGAAGCGGGTGTAGCCAAACTCAGGAGCTATATACCACCCTACATGTGTCGGTTTTTTGAAGATTGTTTCCTGGGAAGGCTTTTGTGGTTGGGCAGACGGGTTATTGTTATTTGTTTGAGCAAGGATGGGGCCAGCAAGCAGCAGGCCTATCAACAACACGATGGCATTTTTCATAACCTCTTCATTTAGCCTCCGTAAAATTACATCAATAGCAAGCGTCTGCCGGAAAAAGCGTACCCTTGGAATGAAAAATGATTTCTGGCATCTATACGTTTCTCAAAATAGAAACCAACACAGGAATCTGAATATTAGACCAGAAAAAATATCAGGTGGTGGCCTCGACAGGAATCGAACCTGTATCTGGAGCTTCGGAAACTCTTATACTATCCATTGTACTACGAGGCCAAATAGTGGCCGCAAATGTGCGTCAAAATAGGGTGTTTGCCAATTTTTAATGGATGAGGCCGCCGGCATTGGTGGCAAAGATTTTTACGGCAATAGCAAGCAGCACCACACCAAAAAACTTGCGCACTGCCAGCAGGCCCGCAGGTCCCAGCAGTTTTGCCACAAAATCAAGCGTATGCAGTACCAGGTAAATAAAAAACAAGTTGAGAAGGATGCCAATGAGTACCGGAACTTCATCGTAGTTGGCACGCAGCGAAATGATGGTAGTGAGGGTACCACTGCCGGCAATTAGCGGAAAGGCAATGGGCACCACGGTTCCAGTTTTGGGATCACCATCACTCTTGAAAAATTCAACGCCCAGTACCATTTCCAATCCAAGGATGAAAATGACAATGGAGCCGCCCACAGCAAACGACTTCACATCGATGCCTAAGATGTTCAGGAATTTCTCGCCCAGGAACAAAAACAAAACCATCAGTCCGCCCGAAATGAGGGTGGCTTTCCACTCATTAATGCCGCCCATTTTCTGTTTCAGTGAAATGAGCAGCGGCACCGAACCTACAATGTCGATAACCGCAAAAAGGGTGAAGGAAATGGTGAGTATTTCGTTGAAATTCATGGCGACAATGGTGGTTGGATGTTCAAAGCAAAAGCGTTTTGCCTTACCCACCAATTTGAACTGAGCAACCAACAGGAAACAGAATAGCACATTTTTGCAAGATGTCGTTTTAGCTTTACCTTAAGTAACGTTTATTTTACATTTGGTAAATAAAACACGACATCATGAAACCATATCTTCTTCTCCCCACCCGGTTCCGTTGGATAGGATTGGCCCTGCTGATCCCCTTTGCTTTCCTGGGAATCATGAGTCTGTATCATGACTTTGAATTCAGTTGGCTTTCAGTGAGCACTCCGAACAAAGGCATTTTTCACAGCCAGCAAAACCTCACCGATGAACTGGCACTCAGTGGCATCATTGTTGGCCTGCTTTTCATGAGTTTTGCCCGCACCCGATTCGAAGACGAATTCATTCACTCCCTGCGACTCAAGGCCTGGCAATGGGCTGTGGTCATCAATTATGCATTGTTGTTTGTAGCCATTTGGGCCATTTACGATGAGCATTTCTTTTTCTTCATGGTGTACAATATGCTCACCGTGCTCCTCATTTTCCTGCTGCGGTTTCATTTCCTGTTGTACCGCCACCGTTCTGCCAACAACTAAAACAAGCGCCATGCAAAATACCATCAAAGTGCAGCGGGCCATTCACAACATGACGCAGGCCGAACTGGCTGAAAAAATCGGCGTGAGCCGCCAAACCATCAACGCTATGGAGAGCAACAAATATGTGCCCAGTACGGTGCTGGCACTGAAAATTGCCCGGCTCTTCCAGGTGCCCGTGGAGGACATTTTCAAGCTGGAAGAAAGTGATTGAAGCAAGTTGGTAAATCCAACATCATCCCTGCTGTTCGGGATTTGTAATCCCGAACCCAAATCGCCAGGGTTGTAAAGAGTATTTCAAAAACTGTGTCAGCGGAAGTTACCTGACTTCAAACACTGATACATCAAGCAAAACCAGAATTTTGTTTTGAAGCCATCAAAAAGAAAGCAACAGTTCACCCGAATAACTTGAAAATTCTTCTCTCTTTTTACTGTTTTGCTCCAACAAAAATGAATACGCAAATCGCTTATTTTTAAAGCCTTAGAAGTTCTTTGAATAGCCTGGCCATTATTATGCATTCGGGATGCAAATGCCACAGCGTTCTAACGCAGCAGGAGCCTACCGTTACGGGTTTAACGGCAAGGAAAATGACAATGAAGTGAAGGGTACGGGAAATCAACTGGATTATGGCATGAGAATCTACGATCCGAGGCTGGGGAGATTTTTGAGTGTGGATCCACATACAACGAGAGTATTTTAAAAACTGTGTCAGTGGAAGTTACCTTGGCTGTGAAATAACCCGCTAATTATCTATCAACCCTGATAAGTTCACTGTGAAACAGAGTGGTCAGTTGGGTGCGAAATACTCGCTCAGGAAAAAAACACATCTGCCGGTTCCTAAAACTGGTCATTGATTCAATGCTTCCAACTCCCTTGCGGAAATTTTGAATACCGTTCCATGCCTTGTACCGGCAGGAAATATAACCTGATCCGAAATGTCGTGCCAGGTTTTCAAATCGGGTGAGGATACTGCGCCGTATTTGTGTTCGTTGTATTTATCGAAGTACACTACCCATTCGTTGCCTAATCTTGCCACCGTAGGCCCTTCGGCCCAGTAGTTGCCGGTGATGGGAGCTGATGGCTCACTCCATCCTTTGCCGATCTTTTTGCTGAAAGACACCCGCAGGTTTTTCTGTGGAGGGGTGCGTGTTTCATCTTTCAATATCATAGCCCATTGCTTATCCACCCTGAAAACAGTGGCGTCAATTACGTTAAACCCCTTATCGTACAAGAGTTTGGTTTTGCTAAAGCTTTTGAAATCCCGGGTTTCAATATAGTACAACCGGTGATTGTACCTGTCATCGCCGGAAGTGGAGCCTGCCGCAAAACGGCCAGGAATGGTGGTGGCCCAGTAAATAAAATACTTACTGCTTTTTGCATCGTAAGTAATCTCCGGCGCCCAGGAATTGAGGGCGCTGTCTTCATGCATCATCACTGGAATGAATTGTTGCTCGCTCCAATGCAACAGGTCGGGTGAAGAAGCGTAGCCGATACCACGGTCGTTCCAACTCACCGTCCACACCATGTGAAATAGGCCATCAGCACCGCGGATAATGCAAGGGTCACGCATCAGTTTATCCTTGCTTACAACTGGCTTCAAAAACGATTCATCATTTTTCAGCGCCTTCCAACTAAGGCCATCCTGGCTAAAAGCAAGATGCAGTCCGTCTTCTCCGTTGTTTTTGAAGTAACTGAACATGTACACGCTGTCCTGTGCAGTAAGTTGCAACGTGAGGAAAATCCCAATCCAAACAAAAAAAACTTTCATAGTCCGTTATAGAAGTTCGTTAGTCAATGGCATGGAAAACTGACTGTTGCTGTCTCCGGCTTTAGGCAGTCCAAAGTAAAACCAGAGGCTACGCTTCACCGGTTTGCCGTCAAACCTGGCCGGCTCGCTTTGCGGCCCCAGCACAGGCGTGTTGGCGTTGATGTTGAGCGCCAGTTTGGTACCAATGGGAGGTATGGCATCAAGAAAAGAAATATCGCCCACCGGCAAACTGGGATGTGGTTTCACACCCGTCAATGCATAAAAATTAAAAAGTCGCACAAACATGCCAGTGTCCGGGCTTGCTACCAAAAACTTGCCTTCCACAGTATTCATTTCCATCCAGACGATATCGGCATAGTAGCCCTTGAATTCGGGGAAATTCCAGGGAAAACTACCGGCCTGCGTATTGTTGTTCATGCGCTCATACACATTGTCCGTTACTCCCACCATTCGGTTTTTCCAAACGCGGTAAGGCCCTTTGCCCAGCCATTTTGCGCCGAGCACGTAGTTTTCGGGATAGTTGAAACTGATGCCTGCAAACTGCTGTGCACCATTCAGAGAATACGTGTAGTCAAGCTTGGCCCAGCCCCCGGGATACATGGTCCATTTAAGTTGCGTCATGCTACCTTCCGTTGTAACGGTGATAACGCCGTTCCTTCCTTCGCGACTGCCGGTTACGCCTTTCACCGTGTAATTGCCACTCACCGGCACAGGCCCGTTGGTAAACGACAATGGCCCGCGGGATGTGTTGCCCACTTTTTCAAGAAGGCCGGTTCTTTTGTTTACTGCAATATTGATGCCTCCTGAACTCATAGATACCAAAGTGTCATTGTCTGTTACAAGCACTGAATCGACACTGTTGCTCGTGACTACTTTCGACAGCAGGTTTTGATTGGAAGGTATCTTCCAACTCCAGGTGTAGAGTTCACTTCCGTGCGGGTCGGTAGCTGTAAGCAGCAACGCATCGTGTGCCTGCCAGTTGGCCGGAAGGTTCAGTTTCAATGCGCCAGTTTGCAGGGGTGCAATGCCAGGCGCGGTTGCTTCACCTTTTTGATGCACTACATACCCATTTTCCGTACTGAATGGTTTGGCAAATTTCACCAGTTGCCAACTGAATCTGCATTGGCTGATATTGGTAAAATGATACCGGTTTTCTACAGGGATGCTTCCATCGAATCCCTGAGGTAAGTGCTGTAAACTAATGCGAACCGGGCAGTAAATTTCGCGGATGGCGTTGAAGCTTCCCTCCTTTTCACGGTGTGGGCCTACCACACCATCGGGGGCATTCAGGCCATTCACATCAATGCGGTTTCCCATGTCTGTGCGTACAATTCCCTCATCCAGTAACGCCCAAATAAAGCCACCACCCGATTTTTTCGCTTTCCAGTGCAGCTCCCAAAAATCGTAGAGTGCTGCGCCGCCACCACCATCGTCCTGGCTGTGCAGAAATTCAGTAGGCATGTATATATTGGGTTCGTCTTCCAGAATTTTTTTACTGCTGTAATAATCTTCGTAATGGTTGCAATCGATGCCATTGAACTCGTTGCCCGGGCGGTGATGCGCATGTATTACAGGCCGTTTGCTATAATCATACATGGCGTAATCATCATCGAGTTCCTTGTTGTGGCCGCCTTCGTTGCCATTGCTCCAGAAAATGATGGAAGGATGGTTGGCATCGCGTTGCACCATTTCTTTCACCAGTTTGGCGCCGGTTTTAGTGCTGTATGCTTTTTGCCAGCCCGCCAGTTCATCCAGGACATAAAGCCCCAGCGAATCGCAATATTCCAGGAAAGATTTATCGGGCGGGTAGTGCGAACATCGCACAGCGTTCATGTTCATTTCCTTGATGAGTTTCACATCAGCGAGGTCGATGCCGGCATTCACGCTTCGGCCGGTTTCGGGCCACCACACGTGGCGGTTGATGCCTTTCATTTTGACCTGCACCCCGTTGATGAATATTCCCTGTCCCTTGCGGATCTCAATGGTTCGGAAACCAAACCGATCCGATGACTGATGAATGATTTTACCCGACTGAAACAACGAATACGTGATGGTGTACAGGTCAGGGGTTTCGGCAGTCCATGTTTTGGGGTTAGCCACATTGCTTTGCAATAGCACGAGGCTATCGCTGCCCTTCAACGCTTGTTGAATTACAGCCACCGACTTGCTGGCTGCATCTTTGATCTCCGCTTTCAGCGTCATGCCGGCTTTGGCATTTGCCATAAAAACCTGTGCTGCAAAAGTGCCATCAGCTTTGGCATCGATGCTGCTGTGCGTGATATGGCTCGGTGGTGATGCCTGCAAATACACCGGCCTGAAAATACCGCCGAAAATCCAGTAGTCAGCAAGCCGTTCAGCGTTGTTAACGCTTTCATCGGCGCTCATTTTGCTCACCGTTACTTCCAGTTTGTTTTCCTTGCCGAACAGGAGTTTGTCGCTCACATCGTAACTGAAACGATAGAAAGCTCCCTGGTGCACTTCGCCGCCAAGTTTGCCATTGATTTTCACTTCTGTATCAGTCATTGATCCTTCAAAAACGATTTCTATTTTCTTTCCCTTCCATGATGAAGGAACGGTGAAAGTGTGCCGGTACATGCCTTTCTCATCAGCAAAACGAAAGTTGCGGCCATAGGTCACATAATCACGGCCGTAGTTGTACAAACCAAATCCCTGTTGCTCCCAGTGCGATGGCACGGCAATCGTGGTCCATACTCCACTTTGCCGCCCTCCGGTGCAAAAGAAATCCCATTGCACAGTATGGTCATTGTCTATTCCGGAGAGGTATCGGCGCTCTGTTTTTTGAGCCAAGAGAATTATGCTGTTCGCCATCAGGAGTATGCCTAATAAAATCGTTCGTTTCATCTTTTGCTTTTGAAAATCTTCGGGTAAATACATCATTATTTCACCATTTTAAGAGGCACCAGCGCCACAGGTCCCAACAAACCCGATTCGAAGGGCTCCCATTTGATGGGTGTGAACAATCCATCGGAGCCGCGGTTTTCGGGCAGCCTTGCAGGGAAATTGGTATTGTAAAATCGCTTCCAAATGACTCCCTGTTTTTCCAGTTGGATAATTCGGTTAGCCATGCTGTTGCTCACCTTCACCACCAGCGTGTTGCTGGCAACCAACGCCGAAGCCGGCACTATCACTGAATAATCGGGGCCAAGCACGGTTCCTATCTTTTTTCCATTCAGCCACACATCGGCGCTTTCGGCCACTTTACCCAAATCGATGGTGTAGGCCACAGCAACACCTGCCGGTTTTTTGAAACTGGTAGTATAGCTGGCGGTACCCGAAAAAAATTGGTACTCAGGTCCGCCCCAGGTGGTCCAGGAACTGAGGGTTGAAACGGTTTTTGCCGGCGGCAGCACTGCGCCACCGTCTTCAAATTTCACCTGCCAGTTGCCGGTGAGTTGCTGCGCGGCCCCTGCACTTGCATATAGTGCGAACGTTACATTTCCGAGTGATGAAGGACTCGTTTGTGCAATGACCGATTGACCGGCTCCGAGTTGCAGACGAATGGCCAGCCCCCCACTTTTTCCAGGCACCGCTTTTATGGTTCCCATCCTGCCGGTCATGGGGTCGAACAGGGCAGCGAATTTGTCATTCACCTGCAGCATCATCGTTGTATCAATTGTTTTTGTTCCAGGGTTGGAAACAAAATACACATGCCCCTTTTGGTACTTGCGGCGAATGAATTGCAACCCAGTCGAAGCGATGGTTTCCTTGCGGGTGCCAGAGGCCTCCACAAGCGTTTTTGCATCGGCACCCAGCCACACTTTTCCTTTTCCAAATATTGCCACCTGTGCACCGCCAGCTGTCGTAAACTGAAGGGTTTGCATCAGCGCTTTCAGTGCTTCGGCATCCTCTTCGTGATGAGCCAATCCTGGCACATCGGCAGGCAATGATTTGTACACCAACAATTGTGCGCCGTTTTCTACCAATTCAAGCAAATGGCGCAGCGTGGATAGTGGAATGAATTTGTTGGCCGGCAACAGGATAGCCTGGTATTGTACGCCACCGGTGGCTAGTTTGCTACCTGCATTCTTTACGTTCAGCAACTGCTTATCTGAAATAAAATCGAAAGCCACGCCATTGCCAAGCATCCATTCGCTAACTTCTTCGAACGGAGTGTTCAGAAATTCAGGCTTCATGGCATCGTAGTGTTTCAACAAATCGCGGCCACGTTCCATTTGCGCATCAGCATACGGGTAATACACCAGCACATCATTATCGGCGCTGCCTGCCTGCAGAAACGACTGGCATCGCTCCACATATTTGTTGAGGGCAGGAAACTGCTGCCAGAAGGGATTGTTTGGCTGAAAGTGCACAGCTGCATAAAACAACCAGCCGGGCCATGGTGCATCCTGAGGTGAATAGCTGGTGCCGTGGTAGACAACATGGTTAACCCCGCCTATAAAATATTTATCAAGCGCTTGTTTTACATCGCCTAATGTGCTTTTGAAATGTTCGCCCAACCATGTGGCCGATTCAGCCGAAGCTAGTTTTTTGCCTGTAACGTGAGCAGCCGAGGTCGCAAATTTGAAACGCAGAAGTTCGGTGCCTTCTGTTTCCGGAATATCCACTGCGGCGTACAGGTCCATGGTATTGCCGGGTGAGCCGTGGCTTTGGTTGCGTACCAATGCTCCATGCTTCTTTGCCCACGCTGCCCACGGAATGGTGAAATTGTCGAGCAGCATTTCAGAAATGGTTTCACGGTAGTCGTACAACACCCGTGCATTTGTTTCATTGTCCGATTTGCCAAACAAAGCAGGCAGGTAGTTGCGCAAATCATAACCGCGGCGCTGAGTGAATTCATTGAAAAACTCAGGCGTCCAGTTGCTCTGCCCACGGGCGTCGTCCACTTCGTAGGAGTCGTTGAAAAAACTGCGCAGGGTACTGATGTCTTTGCCGGCAAAGGCATCGTCGAATTTTTTGAAATAGGTATCGATAGCCTTGCGGCTGAAATGATCTATCACATTGCCTTCACCACCGGGAGCAGCACGTTCCACCATCTTACCGTGCCAACCCTGAAACAATGCATACACTTCACAATCATCAAAGGGCGAAGTCCAGTTCAACACCGAATCGGGAGTAATCTTCTCCATTAAATTCATGGGAGCCTGGCCATTGGCATAAGCCATCACAGCCACCACGGGCATTGGCTTCGCAAACTTCACCTGGTCAATGGCCAGTTCCTGCAGGTTATTATTGCTTTCCACAGGGTCTTTTACATCGCTGAGGGCTGCGCCTTTGTTGGCAGCGCTCCTGAACAGTGGTTCCTGCATTAGGGAAATGCGGTCCTTTACCCGTTCACCTTTCTTCAACTTCCATGATTTGTACACTACCTGTTTGCAGGCATCTTGGTAGGTAATCCATGGGCCACCAAAAGGCCAGCCGGTGCCAGTAGCCATGTCAACACCCATTTTGAATTTGCTGCCTTCGGCCAGTGTGTGCTGCAGCATTTCAGTCCATTGCGGCGAGAGATAGGAAATGAATTTCGACTCCTCGCCATGTACGCCGTAAATGGGGGTAATTTCAACACCTCCCAAACCGGCATCGCTGTACATTTTCATCAACCGGCTAATGTCACCTTTGTTGACCGCACTGCCCTCCCACCACCATCGTGTCCATGGGCGGCTTTCATAGGTGGTTGCGGGCCATTTCAATTGCGCCATCACCATGATGCTGGCACAATTAAAAGCGACGAAAAACAGGAGTCTCTTCACGGAAGAAGGTCTTTGAATAAATGGTTACTGTTTCGCTGGTTCAATTTCCACTGCATAAATCTGTTCCTCACCCTCGAAATTTGCCCGGAATATCACCCACTTTTCGTCAGGTGTGAAGTGAACATTAGGCTCGAATTTGTACTTGTGAAATTTCATATTCACCAGCTTTTCTGATTCAAAATGGTCGCCTTGCGGACGGAAGAGATAAATCCATTGGCCATCGGGGGCTTTGGCCACAGCACCGGGGTCGCCACCATCTCCTGCAAAAAGTTTCTGCGAAGGTGACAGCGTGTAATGAACACTCCACTCATTGCGCTGCAATTGATACTTCACCATTTTCTGCGAAGCAATGTTTACCCCGGCTACATAAAATGTTTCTCCTTTGGGCATTTGCAGGTCGTACCAAATTGTTTTTCCATCTGCTGCAATCCATTCATGCCCGGCAATCTCCATGTCCATGGTGCGCTTGTGCATCAGTTGTGTTCTGCCAGTCTTGAGGTCGATGGTCCAAATGCGGTCCACTTTATGCCAGGGTCCTTCGTGGCAATACATGAGCAGGTTGGGATCGGTTGGCGAAAACTGGATATGATTGAGCCAGGCATTCTCACGATAGATGGCTTTCAGCGCTTTGGTGTCTACATTCAGGGTAAACAATACACGCTCCAGGTGGGCATCATAAATGCGTTCGAAATAGTTGCTCTTGTCGGGATACTTGCGGTAAATCTCTTTTTCCTCCTCGCTGCTTTTTGCACCGGACAAAAGCGTTTCATCGGCGTTGAGCGTAGTGATAGAAGCTTTGAATGTGTCGGGGAAAACATAAACCAAGCGTGTTGCTTTTGTGTCGATATGGGTAGCAAAAACGCTGTCAGCTGTTTGGTAAAAAACCTCGCGGCGTTTGGTGCCAACAATTTCACCTGACTTGGGTGATGGTGAAGTGGTCAGCTGTTCTGTTTTGCCACTTTGCAAATCTATCCTCCACAACTGTCTGCCGCGGCCGTCGCCATGGTAAGCATCGTTACCGTAGAAAATCATGAGGGTGCTTTTGCCGTCAACCGATTTAATAAAAGGGTTGTTGTGAAAATAGAAACTCGCAAAATTACCGCCCGGTTGGGTGAGCCTTTTTACCCGGTGATGGGTGTCCTGGTCAATCCATTCTGCAGGCATTTTTTGGCCGCCGGTTTGCATCACAGGCTGGGCCAAAAGCTCAGAAACGAATGATATAAACGTCACACTCATTAAAATAATTTTCCTTTTCATGCCTGTTTTTTTTTGTTTGAATGGTTATTAGTTTCCATCAGGTTTTGACTTCGCCAGCAAAGGGCTGAGGGGCCAATAAAAATCTTCGAACCTATCCGGAACCTTTGGTGAAAACAAGGGCACATCCGGCCGAATCATACTCGCCAGCGGCAGTTTTATATCACGTATTCCCTCTACAATGCAGTGGGCAATTTGCAGGGCTCCGTAAGGATTGAAATGGGTGTTATCGAGCAGCGCCTTGTCCTGCCCGGGAAATGTGTTGGCCGGGTAGATTACAAATGCTTTTTGCGATATTGTTGGCCCCCATGTTTCATAAAGCACTTCGCTCATGTTGTTGAGGTCAATCAATGGAACATGCTCTTCGGAAGCCACTTTCCGCATGGCCGCAGGATAATCGCCCAGGGTATTCACCACCTTGCCGGTACTATCAAAATTGCGGCGGTGCATGCTTGTCACGAGTACAGGATTACCGCCCTTCTGCCTGCAGGCGCTGATGAAATATTTCAGGTCGGCGGTGTAGCTGGTCCAGGGGCCAATGCCTTCGCCTTTTTGCTTCTGATCATTGTGGGCAAATTCTATGAACAGGTAATCGCCGGGTTTCATCTGGCTGAGTACTTTGTCGAGCCTGTGTGCCGATTTAAAACTGCTGAGCGATTCGCCTGATTCGGCATAGTTGGCAACAACCACTTTTCCAGGAAGAAAAAACTGTGGCATCATTTGGCCCCAGGCTGAATAAGGCTCTGCGGCCTGGTCCACCACGGTGGAATTGCCTGCAAGAAAAACTGTAGTGACATCCTGTGCAGGCTCAATTTCCAAACCACAAACCTTTGGCATGGAATCGTTGAATTCCAGGGTGAGTTTGTTATCCCAGTGCCAGTATTCGCGTTCTCTTGGTTTGATGCGCACTTTCAGGTTGGTGCCTGCAATCAACGTGTCGCGTACATGCACTGAAAATGAGGTTTCGGCGAACTGCCCTTTCTTTGTTGCAATAACCGGAGCCACTACCCTTCGGCATTCTGCACGAACAATGGTATGTGATTCCCCATCGGCATCTCCGGTGATGAGTCTGATGTTGTAATTCCCCTCAGGCAGTTTTACTGAAAAGAAAAATGGCTTTTTCGACGTAATGAAATCCTGCCGTAAAGCATCATTCGCCTTTCGATTTATGGTCTCAATTTCTGCGCCTGGTTCAAAGCCAAATCCTTTGGCATCATTGTACACATCGGCAGCAATCACTTGCTGATAGCCAGCCTTCACCTTTCCACCGCCAAAATCAAACTTCCGGGTGGTTTGTGCCTTTGCCGAAAACGCTGTGGCAAAAAGGGCTGCAAAAAGAATGCTATTTCGAAAAATGTTCATTGTGATTTGATACTAGCGATACATTTTAACCACAAACAGATTTCTGATTTCTGAATGATGATTTCTGACTTCTGTTTGCTTAATGGTCATTCCTACACTCTACTTCCCAATCCCTTATTTCTTATTCCTTATTTCTTATTCCTCATTCCATCCTACTCCGTAAACATCAGCGCACTGTCATTCAAACTAAACTTGTGTTGTTTCACCAGCAGCAGCATATCGGCGGCGGCCAGCAGCACCGGTCCGTATCCGTGCGCAGCATATGCACTTACCGGGCGATGGTAATAGAAGGCCGGGTCAAAGCCCATACCCGTGCCCACACAAGTGCCTTCTACCTGTCCTTCCTTGTTCACCTTTGTAGTTACTACATTCCATGCCAGCACCGCAGCCGGCCCAAAAGCACGAACGTCAAGCCAGCCCTGGTTAATGCCATGGGCAAAACAATAAGCGTAAATAGCTGTGGCCGATGTTTCGAGATACGAATCGGTGCGGTCGAGCAACTGGTGCCAGAAGCCGCTACCGCTTTGATAGGCGGCTAATCCAGCAGCATGCAATTTGAATTGAGCCAGTACTTTGGTATAGCCTTCATGGTCCTTAGGCAACACATCAAGTAACTCACTCATGGCCATAAGGGCCCACCCGTTGGCGCGACCCCAGTGAAACTGCGGATGCGGTTCCATGCCCTGCACCCATCCGTGCATGTAAATGCCTTTGGATGCGTTGAACATGCGGGCAGAAAACTGCAACACCTGTTTCACCGCATCATCAAAATATTTTTTGTCGCCGGTCATTTTGCCCATCTGTGCCAACGCAGGCACACTCATGTACATATCATCGAGCCAGAGGGTATTGGGCTGCGGCCGGTTGCGTGCAAACGTGCCATCGGTGAGCCTGAATTCACGGTTGCTGATGTAATCGATATACCGGTTGATAAGCGGCAGCAGTGCATCATTCCTGCTCACTGCATTTCCTTTAATCATGCTGGCACAAACAGCACCTGCATCATCGAGGGCATGCTGCATTATCACCTGCTTCAACGGGTTGGTATAGTCGGGAAATGCTTCGGAGATTTTCCTGAAATAAGGTTCCTGTTTTGCCAGGAATGCGTGGCGGTCAGTGGTGTATTTGGTAAACTTCGCATCGCCCGAAGCATGGCCCATTCGCAGCATGGCCGAATAGGTAACACCCCATTCGTAACTGGTAAGGCGGAAGTCGCCCGGCTTGATGGTCACATTGGTATCGGGTTGTGAAAAATCGGTGACAGGCTTGCCCGTTTTTTTGTTCACCACTTCAAAAGGCGTGGCAGCATCCAGGTAATTGAAAATGCGTTTCGCCAATGCCATGATGGAATCGGGTTGAGGCATGGAATATGGCACCGGGTAATTGGGCCGCAATAAATGCAGCGGAGTGGTAGCATCGCTTCCGGCCTTGGGTACATATTGGGCAGTCACAACATTCGCTGAAATTAAAGCCATCAGCGGCAGGCTCAACAGGATTTTTCTCATAATTGCAAGCTTTAAATGGTTGCTATGGCTCAGCCACAGGAATGCAAACATTTCGGCAAAGCAAGTTACCTGCATTGAGCATTTAACCATCCTGACGTGTCCTGCTTATTATTTTCAAGAACGGAGTGGTCTCCTTTTTTTCAGGTAAGTTCAGGATGCCTGCCATGCATTTATGTTTCACCTTAGCATTTCACCAGCATTGCCGCCATGAAAAACAAGATGTTGCCATCGTCACCTGTCCTTGTTTTAATTGCTTTTTTTTCCCTGATGCTGATTAGTTCGATGCCATTGCAGGCACAGCACACTTTCAGGCTGCTTTGCAATGACCATATTGACCCCAATGGAATGAATGCTCGTCCCCTGCTAAGCTGGCAAATGGATGATACCCTTACCGGGTCGGAGCAAACTGCATGGCAGGTGCTGGTGGCCGATAACAAAACAGCGTTGCAGCAAGACATCGGCAATCTTTGGGATAGCAAAAAGATGAAGGGCGGCCAAAGCCTACGGATAAAATATGCAGGTGAGGCATTGCAACCGGCTACGCGGTATTATTGGAAAGTGAGGGCATGGGATCAAACAGGCAAACCTTCGGCATGGAGTGAAATTGCAGAATGGCAAACCGGGCTATGGAATATGGATGACTGGAAGGGTGCACTGTGGATTGGCTATGAGTCCATGCCTGACACCAGCCGCATGGTGCCTGGCATACACCTCGGCTACGGCATGAAACCCTGGGCCGGCAGGTACCGCCCGGTGACACCGCAATTCAGAAAAGTATTTGCAACAACAAAAAGTATTGCATCCGCCACTTTGTTCATTACCGGCCTCGGACAATATGAAGCTTCGTTGAACGGTGAAAAAATAAGCAACCATTTTCTTACACCCGGCTGGACCAATTACGACTCTACGGTTTTTTATAATGCTTATGATCTCACTTCCAAAATCATGAATGGCAACAACTGCATTGGTGTGGTGGTGGGCAATGGATTTCATTACAACAACAGGGAGCGTTACAAAAAACTTGTCATTGCCTACGGCTATCCCAAAATGATATGTCGACTCTTGCTGAAGTACACCGATGGCAGTGAACAAAATATTATTTCAGGAACAGATTGGCAAACGGCTTCATCGGCCACAACTTTTAACAGCATCTACGGTGGCGAAGATTATGATGCAACAAAAGAACAACCTGGGTGGAACACAGCCTCCTTTGACGCAAAGAACTGGAAGGCTGCGCTGGTAGTTAAAGCGCCGCACGGCAAACTGGTTGCCGAATATGATTACCCGGTGACAGTGAAACAGTCCTTTGAGCCTGTGAAAATTGACCGTCTGAGCGACAGTTCCTGGCTCTACGATTTCGGGCAAAACTGTTCAGGCATTGTGCAACTGAAAGTAGAGGGAAAGCATGGCGAACAACTGCGCCTCTTCCCTGCCGAACTGCGCAACAAGGAAGGCGGCGCTAACCAAAGTGCTACCGGTAGTCCTTACTTTTTATCCTATACCTGCAAAAGCGATGGCGTTGAAAGCTGGCAACCCTCTTTCTCCTACTACGGAATGAGATACGTGGAAGTGCGTGGTGCAAGGCCCGACACAGCGTTTGCCAGCACTTTGCCTGCCATCAAACAAATCAGCCTGCTGCACATGGGCAACAGCGCACCACAACACGGCAGCTTTTCGTGCAGCAACAACCTGTTCAACCAAATCTTTACCCTTATCAACTGGGGCATCAAATCCAATTTTGTAAGTGTACTCACCGATTGTCCGCACCGCGAAAAACTGGGCTGGCTGGAGCAAACCTTCCTGATGGGCAATGCAATTCAATACAACTACCCCATCGCCACCTTTTACCGCAAAATTGTTCAGGACATGATGGATGCGCAACTGCACAATGGATTGATACCCGACATCGCACCAGAATTCACCCGGTTTGATGCCGGCTTTCTGGACTCGCCTGAATGGGGCAGCGCCGGCATCATACTGCCATGGCTGTTGTACAACTGGTACGGCGACAGCAGCACTATGGCCAAAGCCTGGCCCATGATGGAAAAATATATTGGCTACCTGCAAACGAAAACTGATGGATACATCCTGCAGCAAGGCCTCGGCGATTGGTACGACCTTGGCCCGAACCGGCCCGGTGAAGCGCAACTAACGCCAAAAGGTGTAACAGCAACTGCCATCTATTGTTACGACCTGCAACTGATGGCAAAGATGGCAATCCTGCTCAGCTTGCCGCAGCAGGCAAGCTACTACCAGCAGCAGGCGGAAGCAGCTAAAACAGCTTTCAATGTCAAGTACCTGAAAACAGAAACAGGCGTTTATGCCACCGGTAGTCAAACCTCCATGGCCATGCCGCTATGCCTCAACCTGGTGCCGGAAAATCTGAAAGGCAGGGTGTTTCAAAATCTGCTGGATTCTATTAAAACTTCAAACTATGCCCTGACTGCAGGCGATATCGGCTTTCACTACCTGGTGCGGGCACTCACCGAAAATGGCGGTGCTGAAGTACTTTACAAAATGAACAACCGCGAGGATGTGCCGGGCTATGGATTTCAACTCAAACATGGAGCCACGGCACTCACCGAAAGCTGGCAGGCTTTGGAAATTGTGTCGAACAACCACCTGATGCTGGGCCATGTGATGGAATGGTTTTATGCCGGTATCGGCGGCATTCAGCAAGATGCCGGTTCGGTGGCCTGGAAGAAAATCAGGATTCATCCACAGGCAGTGGGCGATTTGACCTGGGCAAAAACCAGCTTCGAATCACCCTACGGCATCATAAGTTCTGATTGGAAAAAAGATGAAAGCATTTTTCAATTGGATGCAACAGTTCCTGCCAATACAAGTGCTGTGGTAATATTACCTTACCAACAAGGAAGAACCATCTGGCAAAACGGAAAACAAATGTCGAATGGCGCTTTCAAAGTGAATGGTTCGGAAGTTGAAATTGCATGTAGTTCCGGCAGTTATAATTGGGTGGTGAAATGACATCTTTTTGACCACTGAGGAAAGAGAGAAGTTCACAGAGTTGCACGGAGAAAATCATTGTGAACCGCTGTGCACACTGTGGTTTAATATCGCTACCACTTCACTTCCACCTGTAATTCAGCATCATTTCCCACCCCGGTATTGATAGTAATTCTACCAATTGATTCTTTGTATTCCCAGTTGCCTGCCTTTGCTGCATTGCCTTTTTCCATTGCTTTTCCATTGACAGAAACAGATGACGGCAGTTTGCCTGCGGCAACATTCACGCTGTAGTTATGCTTTTCGGGTGTAAAGGTTCCGGCCGGCTTGGCGACTGTTATTTTCATCGCACCATTTTCATTGATAACAGCCAGTTTTGTTTCCGAAAATTTTCCTTGCTGGTACTCCAGGCTGCGGCCATCATCTTCATACATCGTGAATGATCCACTACCTGCAAACACATCGAGTGTAATGACGTCTGCCGGCCTTTGTCCCACCCATGTCATGCCTGGTTGCATGGGTATGATGCTGCCGGCTTTCGCAAACATGGGAATGATGTCGAGCGGCGTAACTACATGGATGTATTGTTTTCCATGAAACAACTTACCGGTATGGTAATCGTACCAATCTCCCTCAGGCAGGTACACCGTACGTGTTTTAGCACCCTTGGTAGTCACGGGGCAAATCATAAGGCTGCCACCCAGCAGGTATTGGTCGGTGATGTCGTACACATTCACATCGTTTTGATATGGCAGCACCAGTGCCCGCATTATGGGCATCCCAGTCTTATACATTTCATACTGGTGGCTGTACAAATATGGAATGAGGCGATAACGGAGCGAATCGTATTTCTTAAAAATGCGCAGCGCTTCTTCACCATAGTTCCATGGCTCGTTGTAATCGGGATGGTCCATGCCAAACAGGTGAGCCACCG
>JBBIOQ010000018.1:0-18427 GCA_037443285.1 Sphingobacteriales bacterium
GAAGTACTGAAGATTACACCCGATGCCGACCCATTCCGGGTGTTGCTCGGCGATTTTGTGACCACTGAGGATGGAACGGGCATTGTGCATACTGCCCCTGCGTTTGGTACCGATGACTTCAGGGTGGGCAAAAAGTACAATATTGGCATCCTGACCATGGTGGACCGCGAAGGAAAATTTGTGGAGGGCATGGGTGAGTTCAGCGGCAGGTATGTAAAAAACTACAAGGATGAAAAGGATTACGTAGATGTGAACGTTGACATCTGCGTAAAGCTGAAGAAGGAAAACCGGGCCTTCAAGGTTGAAAAATACGAACACAATTACCCCCATTGCTGGCGCACTGATAAGCCCATTCTTTATTACCCGTTGGATGCCTGGTTTATTAAAACCACCGCACTGAAGGACAGGATGGTGGAACTAAACAAAACCATTCGCTGGAAACTGGAAAGCACCGGCACCGGCCGGTTTGGCAACTGGCTGGAGAATATGGTGGATTGGAACCTGAGCCGAAGCCGCTTTTGGGGAACTCCTTTGCCTCTTTGGCGTACCGAAGACGGGACGGAGGAAATCTGCATTGGCAGCATTGCCGAACTGGAAAGCCTGATTCATGCCGACAGCCCTGTGAAAACCGTGACCGACCTGCATAAGCCGCAGGTAGATGAGGTAGTTCTCACCAGCCCGGGTGGCAAGCCAATGAGGCGTGTACCCGACCTGATAGATGTTTGGTTCGACAGCGGGGCCATGCCATATGCCCAGTGGCATTTCCCATTTGAAAACAAGGATATTTTTTCGCGGAATTACCCGGCCGATTTCATTGCAGAAGGCGTAGACCAAACCCGTGGCTGGTTTTACACCCTGCATGCTATTGCAGCCTTGTTGAAGGAGGATATTGAGGAAGAACTTGAGCGGGCAGGTCTTTACCCTGCTCCACCGGAACAATTGACCGGCCTAGCTTACAAGACGGTGGTTTCAAATGGTCTGGTGCTTGACAAGAACGGCAACAAAATGAGCAAGCGCCTTGGCAATGTTGTCGACCCGTTTTCAACCATTGAAACCTATGGTGCTGATGCCACCCGCTGGTACCTTATAACCAATGCTAGTCCTTGGGATAACCTCAAGTTTGACCTTGCCGGCATCCAGGAAGTTCAGCGTAAGTTTTTCGGCACTTTGTTCAATACCTACCAGTTTTTTGCACTTTATGCCAATGTGGATGGTTTTGCATTTACTGAATCCTACATACCAGTGCAGGACAGGCCCGAAATTGACCGTTGGGTTTTGTCGTCGCTAAACACACTGGTGCGGAAGGTGAACGAAAGCATGGATGACTTTGAACCTACCCAAGCAGGAAGGTTGGTGGAAACTTTTGTGGATGAGCACCTGAGCAATTGGTATGTGAGGCTATGCCGCCGCCGCTTTTGGAAAGGGGATTACTCCCACGATAAAATTTGCGCTTACCAAACATTGTATGAATGCCTTGAAACAGTGGTACGGCTCATCGCACCCATTTCGCCATTCTTCAGCGATGCTGTTTTTACCAACTTAAACAACACAACCCATCGTTTTGATGTTGCCAGTGTTCACCATGCCAATTACCCAATGGTAAACGAAAGCGTTATCGATACAGACCTGGAAGAACGCATGCAGTTGGCGCAAGATGCCAGTAGCCTGGTGTTGAGTATCCGTAAAAAGGTGAACATCAAAGTGCGCCAACCGTTGCAGCGGGTACTCATTCCCGTACTTAACCCCTCCATGAAGGCCCAACTGGAAAAAGTAGAGGACCTTCTGAAGGCCGAAGTGAATGTGAAGGAAGTAGAATACCTGGCTGATACAGAAGGGTTTATCAACAAAAAGGTGAAACCCAATTTTGCCATCCTTGGCAAGAGGCTGGGAGCTAATATGAAGGCTGTTTCAGGGGCCCTGGCAGGATTTTCCCAGCAGGATATTTCCCGGATGGAAAGAGAAGGCAGCTTCAAAATGGTGGTCAACGGCCAGGAAATTGAAATTGGCCTTGGCGAAGTGGAAATAAGCGCCGACGACATACCTGGATGGAGCGTAGCCAGTAAAAACCAACTAACTGTGGCGCTGGATATCACCATCACCGAGGCTTTGAAAATGGAAGGAGAGGCACGTGAACTGGTTAATCGCATTCAGAACATCCGGAAGGACAGCGATTTTGACCTGATGGACAGGATTGTCGTGCAATGGACAGGACCTGAAAATATTAAGAATTCATTCGATGCCTTCAAATCCTATATTTGCGCCGAAATTTTGGCAGATTCGCTGGATTTTGTCCCCGACCTAAATGACGGCATTGAAATTGAAGTGAATGATGTCAATCTGAGGATTAAAATATCCAAAAAGGAAAAATAACGATGGCTACCGCAAAAAAAGCATCCAAACCACCCGTGAAAAAGGGTTCACCCGCAAAAAAAGCAGCTCCTGCAAAAAAAGTGGCCGCACCAGCTAAGAAAGCTGCTGCTCCTGCCAAAAAGGCTGCAGCAACGCCAGCCAAGCATGCTGCTGCACCAGCAAGAAAAGCTGAAATTCCCGCTAAGAAACCAGTGGCCAAGGCTGTGGCTCCTGTTGCCAAAAAGGCAGCGGTACCTGAGAAAAAAGTAGCACCCCCGGCTAAGCATGCCGAAGTTGCCAAGGCTGAGCCGGTAAAGGCGAAGACGAAGAAGGCTTCTGCAAAACCAGTGGTACACGAAACTCCTTCCACACAAAAGGTAGCCAATGTTAGAACAATAGTTCCGAAAGGCACATTGCCCAAGAAACCGGGCGCTTTGGGTAAAAAAGTGGTTGTACCTGTAAAAAAGGCCGAAGAGCCGATGCGTTCTATGACGCCACCACCGCCCCAAAAGAAAAGGCCGGTGAAGGAAGAGGTAAAGAATGTGAAAATGCCAACTATTACAGCCAAGGGCAAAGTGGCATATGATCCGGATTTCACTGTTTCGGTTTTGGATTCACCCAAAGAAGAGATGGTGCAATCTTCTCCATCGCAGCGTTACAGCGATTCGGACTTGCATGAGTTCAAAGAGCTTATTATGCGCAAGTTGGAAGCTGCCAGGAAGGAACTTGCTTACCTGCACGGACTCAAAACCCGTAAAGACGAAATGGGTGGCGATAACGATGACAGCCGATATATGACTATGGAAGATGGCTCGCTGAGCATGGAACGTGAACAACTGAGCCAGATGGCCAGCCGCCAGATTCAGTTCATCGACCACTTGGAAAAATCGCTGATTCGTATTGAAAACAAAACCTATGGCATTTGCCGGGTGACAGGCAAGTTGATTGACAAAGCCCGTCTTCGTGCTGTGCCACATGCCACTTTGAGCATGGAAGCCAAGCTTGGCAAACCGAAATAATGAAGGTTCATTCCCTGTAAATAATAAAATCGCCGGTGAGCATTGCTCCCGGCGATTCTTGTTTTATGAAAGGAAAGCCAACATGATTGTGGTTACAAATCATCAATTGCTAAAGCCTCTATTTGAACTCCTGCATTTCCACCAGCTTCTTGTAGAAACCGGCCGATTGCATCAGTGAATCGTGATTCCCTCTTTCAATGATTTCGCCTTTCTGCATCACAATAATTTCATCTGCATGGCGAATGGTGCTCAGGCGGTGGGCAATGACAATGGTGGTGCGGTCCTTCATTACGTTGTTAATGGCATCCTGCACCAGCTTCTCACTTTCGGTATCAAGCGATGAGGTTGCCTCATCGAGAATAAGGATGGGTGGGTTTTTCAGAACAGCCCTCGCGATGGTAAGTCGCTGGCGTTCGCCCCCGCTCAGTTTGCTGCCACGGTCCCCGATGTTGGTATTAAAACCATCTTCCTTATTGTTGATAAACGCAAGTGCATTTGCCACCCGGGCGGCTGCTTCTATTTCATTTTCCGATGCGGTGGGTTGCCCCAGTGCAATGTTGGCGCCAATGGAATCATTGAATAGAATGGGTTCCTGCGTTACAATCCCCATCAGGCTGCGCACACTATTGAGCGTGTACTCTTTTATGTTGTGCCCATCAATAAACAGTTCACCAGAAGTTACATCGTGAAACCTCGGAACCAGGTCGGCCAGTGTACTCTTGCCTGCACCACTGCTGCCAACCAGGGCCACCGTTGTTCCTTTCTTTATCGTGAGGTTGATGTTTTTGAGGATGGCATAGTCATCGTAACTGAAACTCACGTTCCTGAATTCAATACTATCATTAAATCCATCCAGTGGTTTTGCATTGGGCAAATCGCTAATAACCAATGGGGCCTTCAGCACTTCTTCAATTCTGCCAATGGCGGCAGTTCCTTTTTGCATGTTGTAAAAAGAAGTGGACAGCGTTTTTGCCGGGTTGATGATATTGTAAAACAGACCGAGGTAGGTGATGAAGGCTGCACCCTGAAGACCAATGTGCTGGTTAAGTACGAGTGAACCACCGTAGAGCAAAATGCAGCAGAACATAAAAATGCCCAGGGTTTCACTCATGGGAGAGGCCAGGTCGCGGCGGTAGCCAATGTGGTTCTTCGCTTGAAGCAGTTGTTCGTTTACCCCAAAATAGCGGCCACGCAGCAGGCTTTCCGCTGTAAAGGCTTTGATTACCCTGAGGCCACCCAGGGTTTCATCGAGGATAGAAACCGACTCGCCTTGTTTCAATGCGGCCACCATGCTTTGCTTCTTTAGGCTGCGGCTGATGCGGCCAATAATAAAGCCAAGGCCAGGCAGCAATATCAGCAGAAACAAAGTCAGTTGCGGACTAATGACTATCAGCGTTACAAGATTCATGATGATTTGCAGAGGGTCGCGTATCCATCCTTCCAAAGTGCCCACCACACTACTTTCCACCTCGCCAACGTCATTGGTGATACGGCTCATCAAGTCGCCCTTGCGCTGTTCGGTAAAATAGCCGATGGGGAGTTGAAGAATCTTGTCGTACATCTGGATCCGCAGTTGGTTTACTATAGTGTTTTTGAGCGGATTGAGAATATAGTAGGAGAGATACAGGAAGATGTTTTTGAGCACGATAGAGGTAAGCATCAGCAAGCAAATCAATATAAGCAAATCGAATTTGCTGTGGCTGGCTGTGAAATGGTTCATGCTGTTTCTCACCACATTCATAATGCCGCCACCGCTGTTGCCAAATGTGCTGAGCGCTCCGGATTTTCCTACAAAAATCAATTCCAGGAAAGGCATCAGCATGCCAATGGAAAGAATGGAAAATAATGTGCTGAGGACGATGCAGACGAAATATAAAACGAGTTTGCCTTTGTAGGCACTGAGCAATGAAAAGACCCGTGCGTATTTTTTCATGAATCCGTTTAACTAAATTTCAGGCGCCAAAGTAACTACTTTTACAGCGGCCTTGCGGATGGCCATACCATTCGACAATGTTATAATTCAATTCAGGAGGCGTATATGCAGGAGAGCAAAAGGCAAAAGCAGGTGGCAGCTTTGTTGAACGAAGAACTCAGCGATATTTTCAGGAGGCATGGCCTGAATATCATTGATAATGGCATGATTTCTATATCAGCAGTTAAGATGACGCCCGATTTGCTGGAGGCAAGAATATACCTCAGTTTTTTCCAGATTGCCGACCCGACAGCCATGCTGAACAAGATTAAAGAGCGTACCTGGGAAATAAAGAAAGAGCTTGCTGCAAGAGTAGGCAAGCAACTGCGCCGCATGCCTGAATTACATTTCTTTCACGATGATACATTGGAATATGTATTCAAAATGGAGGAATTATTCGGTAAAATTCATAAGGAAGACGCCACGAAAAATACAGGAGACAATCCCACCGAAGGGTAGTGGACCTGCCAACTTTTGAACAACTGATTGTTTCTAATACCTGCCGATTTGACCTCACTTTTTGCCTGGAGATATTTTCGTTCAAAAAAATCAACCAATGCTATCAACATCATCAGTTGGATAAGCATGGTTGCTATTGGGGTAGTTACAGCAGCGCTTGTGGTGGTACTGAGTGTTTTCAACGGGTTTGAAGACCTGGTCAGAAGCCTTTATTCTGATTTCTACCCCGACATTAGTATTACGGCCTCAAATGGCAAATGGATGTCGGATGCTGATTCGACCATCAAAGTGGCTGCAAACATTCAGGGCATTGCCAGAATGGAGCCGGTAGTGGAAGAACGGGCCATAATCATGGATGGTGATGACAAAAGCATCGTTTGGCTCAAAGGCGTAACCAACGAGTATCAGTCATTTTCTGGCATTAGCAGCCACCTCATCCGTGGAAACTTTGAAACAGGTGATAGTTTAAAGCCTGCCCTTGTGTTGGGCGGCGGGGTTGAAAACGCTTTGCAGGTAATTGCTGGGCAAGCCTTGTTTCCGGCAACAGTTTATTTGCCAAACAGGCTGGCAGGAAACAATGCCGATGCAATGGATGCACTGCATTCGGCCAACGCTTATCCTGCGGGCAGCTTTGGAATTCAGCAGGAATTTGATAACCAGTACGCTTTTACCAACATTGGTTTCATGCGGTATATGTTGGACTTGAAAAGTAGCCAGGCTTCATCGGTAGAAGTGAAACTGAACAGCGATGCAAATGCCGATGATGTGAAAGCTGCTTTGCAGACGCACCTGGGAAATGGGTTTGTTGTTAAAACGAGATACCAGCAAAACCAAGCACTCTTTGTGGCGATGCAGGTGGAGAAACTAATCATTTTTGCAGTCGCCTTTCTCATTCTCATTATTGCAGCTTTCAATATTATCAGCACACTTACCATGATGGTACTTGAAAAAAAGCTTGACATTGGGGTAATGAATGCCATGGGCACCACCGGTGCAGATATCTCGGCAATATATCTCAAGCTAGGTGGCATACTGGCTGGAGTCGGCGGGATTGCAGGTTTCGCGATAGGCTATCTCATTTGCATAGGCCAGCAGCGATTTCATTGGGTGAAACTAGGAGGAGAGAGTTTCATTATCGATTATTACCCGGTTGCCATGCGTTTCTCTGACTTTGCACTAGTGGGAGCTATCATCCTGGTTATTGCCCTTGTGGCAGGTTATTTTCCTTCCCGGAGAGCCATGGGTATTAAAATTTCGCTGCGTTAGCCTTTGAATAAATCGAGACCAGTCGGCAATATTTCTTTTAGTTTTCTTCTGCCATTAATAGTCACCCAGTGGTTCGGGAAGTTGGGCCAAACCACTTTCCATATTTATACTTCGAAAGCGGTTTTGGCTGGCGTTCCATCGTTTTTTTAGTTTGATGGAAAAACTTAACTCTGGCACCAAAAACCGGCCATGCAATCGGTGGAAAATTGCAACTGCCTTGTTGATATTTGTCATAATCGTCCCATCAAATGGTACGTGCAGGGCGAAAAGTTGAGCATGTCTAATTGGATACTCAAAATTGATCTGTTATTTTGCCAATTGGACAACTGGAGGTAGTGCAAGCATGAAACGAACCCGAGAATATCCGCCAGAAAAACCAACCTCACTCCTATGATTGAAATGCTCATGAGCCTGGCACTGGCATTTGGGATAAGTTTCTATGCATTGCCTGCCATTATTCATATTGCAATTGAAAAAAAATTATTCGACTTTCCCGATGACCGCAAAGTGCATCGCAATCCCATTCCATCACTTGGCGGACTTTCCATGTATGCGGGTTTCATCACGTCCTTCCTGCTTACGGTAGTATTTTCTGGTTCCAATTATGTATTTCAATATTTTGTTGCTGCCTCCATCATCATGTTTTTTATTGGACTCAAGGATGACTTACTTAATATCTCGCCCTTCAAGAAATTTCTCGGGCAGATTTTAGCTGCAGCATTACTGGTTTTCAAAGGCGGATTGGTACTCACTTCCATGCACGGCATACTTGGTGTGTACGATTTGCAACCAGTTGCAGCACAGGCGTTGTCAGTGGTAACTATTGTTGTTATCATCAATGCATTTAACCTGATTGACGGAATTGACGGTTTGTCTGGAACACTGGCCTTCATTGCGCTTACCATTTTTGCAGTCTACTTTTCCATCAACGGCGATTATTCATATGCATGCCTTGCCACATCCCTGTTAGGTGCATTGGGTGCATTCCTCATTTTCAATTACCCACCGGCCCGCATTTTTATGGGCGATACCGGTTCATTAATGATTGGGCTGGTGAATGCGGTATTAGTGATGCGGTTTATTCAAACTGCAGGCAGCGCTCCTGTTTGGCATATTGAGCAGGCGCCGGCTGTAGGTTTTGCTATTTTGTTCATACCACTTTTCGATACGCTGCGGGTGTTTTCCTATCGTATGCTGAATGGCATCAGTCCGTTTACACCCGACAAGAATCATGTACACCACATATTGCTGCGTTTGGGATGGTCGCACTTAAAGATCACACTGGTGTTGTCAGCCGCGGCACTGGGCATTGTTCTGGTGGCTTACTTGTTGCAGCCGGTTGGCAACAACATAATTCTGATTACCATTCACATAATTGGTTTCTCAGTTGTAGGCTTTGCCCTTGCACTTCACCAGCGCAGAAGGCGCAAAATGGTCGATACCTCTGTGCCCCGCATTGGTACTTCCAAAAAGGATGCTCCTGTTTATCCTGTAACTACCAAGAAAGCAGCCAACTAATTACCGCCTGGTACGTAGCCTTTGATTTAGCGCTTGCAGCTATTGAAAAGTGATGCATTTCTTTTAGGTTTGCCATCCGAAAAACCACAGAAAAATGTCAACAGATACAGCCATGTTATTGCTGGAAACAGAAGAGAGCATGAAGAAAGCCATCAATCACCTTGAGGCCGAATTAGCAAAAGTCAGAGCCGGTAAGGCATCGCCGCAAATGCTCGATGGCATTCATGTTGATTACTACGGAAGCGCCACTCTTATTGGGCAGGCTGCCAACATGAGTGTAGTAGATGCAAGAACGCTTACCATTCAGCCCTGGGAGAAAAATATGCTGCAGCCCATTGAAAGGGCTATACTGCAGGCAAATATTGGCGTTACACCCCAAAATGATGGCAACATTATTCGCATTTTTCTGCCACCGCTAACAGAAGAAAGAAGAAAGGAACTGGTGAAAAAGGTCCAGCATGAAGGCGAGAATGCAAAAGTTTCAGTAAGAAACCTGCGACGCGATGCTATTGAAAAAGTAAAGAAAATGCAGAAAGACGGACTTAGTGAAGATGCAGCCAAGGATACAGAAGTAGACATACAGGAAATTACAGACCGCTTTATAGCATTGATAGAAAAGCACCTCGATGCCAAGGAAAAGGAAATCATGCATGTATAATGCTGATTGCTTATTGAATGCTACTATATTTCTCTCCCGGTTTCACTTCCGGGAGATTTTTTTAGCAGCCAATTCCTGAGTGCAGTGTAGTCGAGATTGGCCAAGTAAACACCTGATAGTATGATGAGTAAAGCCACTACTTGCATAAAAGTGATTTGTTCTTTGAAAACAAATCCCCAGCCAATGGCTACAAAAGGAATGCCATAGGTTACAAGCGATGCAAACACAATTCCGGCTTTTTTTACAAGCAGGTAAAATACTACAGAAGCCACAGCTGTGCCAATTACCCCAAGTACCGATGATGCCAATACAGCCATCTGAAAATCGGGCGCATGCAGGTTCAGTTTGAAAAAACCGGTGCTTACAAGAACTACAAGAGACAAGGGAAGCAAGAATACAAAAGCAAGTGTGGCAATATCAAGTGAGGCCACTTGATGCAACCGATGCCTGACCATATTTACATTGAATCCATAGCATACAGTGGCTACGATAATTAGCAATGCAAATGGCACCGAACTCTTTGCCGTTGGTTGTTTTGTGAAGAACAACACGAGGCATCCTGCAAAACCGATGGTAATGCCCACCCATTTGCCAACAGCAATTTTTGTTTTGTATAAAATAGTAGCAATGAGTAAGGTGAAAATGGGTGTCATTGCATTCAGCGTTCCGGCCTGGGCACTATCAACCTTAGTTTCTGCCAGGCAAAAAAGAAATGCAGGGATGAAACTGCCCATGATGCCGGAAAGAAAAATGAAGGCTCCGGTTTTCCTGTCGGGTATGCGACTATATGCTTTCCATGCAAATGGAATCAATACCACACCGGCACTCACCATGCGTAAGGCAGCGACCTGGTAGGGGCCCAGCATGGGCAAACCAGCCGGAGTGTACAAGCCCAGCTTCATGAGGATGAATGAACTTCCCCAAATGAGGCAAAGCAAAAGAAAAAGGAACCACTGGCTCCATTTGGAATTAGTCATCCGTTACTGGCTAAATGAATTGAAATATGGCGTTGATATTTTGTTTCGAATGATTTGCCATGAAAATATTGCACCATTCAACCAGTGACAAAAGTGCATATTTTGCCGTAACATTGATTTGTATAAATCCAATCATCCACCAAAATCAATTATTATGGGTTTCGCAAAGGAATTCAAAGAATTTGCCCTGAAGGGCAACGTAATGGACCTTGCAGTAGGTGTTATCATCGGCGGTGCCTTCGGGAAAATTGTTGATTCAATGGTAAACGACCTGATAATGCCCATTGTTGGCATCGTTTTCAAAGCCGACTTTTCAAACCTGTATATTCCATTGTCCGATGCAGTTAAGTCTGGCCTTCCGCTGGAGGAAGCAAAGAAATTGGGCCCCGTGTTTGCGTGGGGCAATTTCATCACTGTTGTAATCAGCTTTGTCATTCTTGCTTTTGTAATATTCCTGATGATTAAAGGAATGAACAGGTTGAAACGTACTGAAGAACCTGCACCAGCGCCTGCACCGCCCGAGCCTTCCAGCACTGACAAACTGCTGATGGAAATAAGGGATTCGCTAAAGAAATAGCAGGATCAACATCACTTGATGCTTACAAATGGTTGCCCCGGCTGGCAACCATTTGCATGTAACTATTGCAACACGATATACTATGAAATCAACAGTTCTTTTTACACTTTCGATAATGCTTGTTTCAGCAGGCGGCATAGCCCAGGAGGCAAAGAAAATTGTGGATGAATCAATGAAGACCAATGTGATTGCTGCTGATACTTCAAAGAAGGGTCCATGGAAAAGCGGTGGCAACCTTGCTCTAAATATTTCGCAGCAAAACAGTTCGTACTGGATTGGGGTATCGGAAAAGTACGCGTTAGGTCTGGGCCTCAGTGCCGACCTGTATTCAAATGGTGCATGGGGAAAGGACACCTGGGATAATACCTTGAAGGCCAACTATGCCCTCACCAATACTGAAAGCCAGGGCATGCGGAAGACCGCGGACTTTTTTGATATCTATTCCAGGTACGGGCATTTCATCAACCAAAAAAAGACTGTTTCCCTTTCCGGAATTCTGAATATGCGAACCCGGTTTTCCAATGGATACGATTATACGCAAGATCCCAAACGAAGAACATCTGGCTTTTTTGCACCTGCCAACATTATGGCTGGCATCGGGTTTGACCTAAAGCCCACCAGCTATTTTTCTGTTTTCGTTTCCCCGGTTACTGCTCGTTGGGTAATAGTTTCAAATGACCCATATAGCTATTCTTACCCCGGGGGAATATTACCCGATGGTTCGCACCAGCAACCAATTGCCGAGATGTATGGGGTTGACCCTGAGAAAAAAGTCGACAACCAGTTTGGAGCTTTTGTTTCGGCCAATTTCAACAAAGAAATTCTGAAAAACGTGTCGTACGTAAGCAGGCTCGATTTGTATTCCAACTATAGGCACAATCCTGAGAACTTAGCCATTTTCTGGACCAATAACCTGCTGTTCAAAGTGAACAAATGGCTTGCCTTCAGCTATACCTGGAATCTTGCCTACGATGACAACTACGTACCTGAAGGTGTTTCCGGCCCAAGGGTACAGTTTCTTGGTACACTGGGAATCGGAGCAACGGCAAAGTTCTAACCAGTTTTCCACATGTGCTTAAGCCCTGCAAAAAACAAACATTCAGGGCTTTTCATTGACCTTATTTTTGGTGAAATAGCAGTTGGGCAATTAACAATTCAGCGCTGCGTTTCTTATTCAACATGGCATCAGTATCGTACCAGATAGTTCTTCCCCAGTTCGAAGGTCCATTCGACCTGCTGTTGTTCTTTATTGAGAGGGATGAGCTGGATATTTACAATATTCCCATTACCAAAATCATTAGTGATTTTCTTGGTTACATCCATAGCCAGGAGCGGCCAAACATTGAACTGAGCAGCGAATTCATTCTGTTTGTCAGCACACTTATGCGCATCAAGGCAAAAATGCTATTGCCACGCAAAGAAGTAGACGCACAGGGCAATGAAATAGACCCACGCCAGGAATTGGTAGATAAAATTCTGGAATACAAAAGGTTCAAAGAGGCCAGCATGAAGATGGCAGAAATGGAGGCCATCAGGATGTTGATGCTGAAGCGTGGAAATATCCAGAAGGAATTGCATGAAATAGGCGAGGAGGCAGGCGAAGGCACCGAAATTCAAAGCGTTTCATTATTCAAACTGATGAAGACGTTTGAAAAGGTGATGAAGCGCATGAACGAACGCAACAACAAGCCACAGCACGTTGTGTTCAGGTATAACTACACCATGGAGGAAAGCCGGGAATACATTGTGGACTTTGTTCAGCATGAACGATCCATGAGTTTCGAGAGGATTTTCGACATCTGCGAAAACCGAATTCACGCCATCTTCATGTTTCTGAGCATGCTCGAATTGGTACAGCAACAGTATTTCAATATCATCATTGGCGAGGGCAGAAATAATTTTATCGTGGAATGGAATGATGACAGAGAAGAACCTTCAGCGGCGTTAAATCCCATTCAGGTAAGTCCCATCCTGAACTAACTGCATAAAAAAAACCGCCTGAAGGCGGCTTTTTTTATTCTTAATGATTTTGATCCTTGTAATGTGTCAGGCTACCTTATTGTTCCAGTAAATTACGAGGGCCATAATAAATGCCCAGAGAAAAAACGCAATTACATTGTGTGGGTTAAGATAGCGTTTGAGGATGTCTTTCATAAGTTAGGGTGATTGGTTGGCTGCAAAGTAAAGTAAAATCTTCATCAAACCAATGGGGTAAAATAGTTATATGCCTTTGATTTCGATTTAGTTACATGTTGACTACTTTATTCAATCCTGGTGTGCCGTGCCGGAGATTCCCAAACTCCTGACCATTGTAATCCGGCCTACACAAAATCCAGCATGGCATAGTTTTCTTTCAGAATTCTTTCAGCAGGCGTTTGCAGCCAGTTATTCAGGATAGTGGCATATACCTGCCTGAAATCGACGCGGAATTTTAAATCGCCATTATCAAGGTCAGTGAGGTTGGGCATTTCATTCAGCAGGCCTTTTTTCTTCAGACCGCCGCCAATCAGGAACATGTTGTTGGCAGTGCCATGGTCTGTGCCGCCACTCGCATTCTGCGTTACCCTGCGGCCAAATTCGCTGAAGGTGACCACCAATACATCGTTGAATTTGTTATTCGCTTTCAGGTCATTTACAAATGCCAGCACCGCATCGTTGAGCTCGGTTAAAAGCCTTGTTTGCTGGGCTTCCTGGTTTATATGGGTATCAAAACTACCAAGGCTAACATAGTAAACCGAAGTGTTCAGGTCGCTGTTGACAAGGGTGGAAATGGTCTGCAGGTTTTTTGCTAAACCAGTGTTGGGATAGGTGTATGTTGATTTATGCTGCTTTGATGCCGCAAAGATGGTGTCAGCGCTCTGCAAAGTGTCGGCCATGGTTTTGTACAGGTAGTCTGCAAGCGGTTCTTCGCCATCATGGTGGTCCTGCGCCAGTTTCTTGAAAAATGGCGAAGAACTTGTGTTGTACAACCTTGTGGGATCCTGGAAAGCAAGACCCTTGTGGTGTTCACCTTTCAACGCCAGGCTAAGCACATCATCCAGTTCTACTACCTGGGTGGGTTTGGCACAATCGGCGCAGGTGGCATCCAGGTAGCGCCCAAGCCAGCCTGTTTCCCAATACTCTTTTGCAGGACTTGCTGTTTGCCAAATGTCCATGCTCCTGAAATGACTTCGGTCGGGGTTGGGGTAACCAACATTATTTAAAATGGCCATGTCGCCACTGTTGTACAATTCCCAGAATCCTTTCAATGATGGGTGCAATCCGGCTTCATCGGTTAGTTGAAGGGCATCCGTATTCTTAACGGCAATCCGTGGCCGTTGTTGATAATAGATGTCATTTCGGACGGGGATGACTGTATTGAGTCCATCATTACCGCCACTCAGTTGAATCACAACCAAAACCCTGTTTCCTGCCAGTGGATTGGCCATGCCTTCAAGGTCAAGCGCCTTCAGAAATTTTGGCACTAGCAAAGTGCCTGCTGCAGCCAAAGAGCCTGATTTTAGAAAATGTCGTCTTTTGATGAGCATCACATTTTATTTACTGTTAACACAATTGGTATTCAGGTGTACACATTATGGCAATAGCTGTTCGCAATGTTTTATTGGTATCGCTACTCAATGACGCCAAAGCCTCGTCGATTGCTTTTGTTGGCTTTGATTTTGTTTGAAGAAGGTTTTGCAGCAAGGCATTCTCCATTTCACCGGCAGGCACTTTTTGAAATGCCGATTGCAGCTTTTCCCATTGAATATCTGCCTGCAGTTTGAAGCGGCCCGGCATGCGTTGCCCCATCATGTCGTTCATTCGACCCATGTCCACATCGTCGTCTGATTTTGTTTTGATATCAAAGGGTTCTGCCATGGCCAGCATTTGAGGAATGCGCATTCTTAACATGAGCGAACTGCTGTCGATCCAGTTTTTTCCACCGCTCCAACCCGCAACGGAAGGCGGATAGAATAGGATTTGTCCTAAAGCCCGTTGCAGCAGCAGTTGAATTTCCGGATTTTGCAACTGCATGGGCAAAATGCGCCGGATACCAACCCAGAGATCAACTGGGCTTTTTATGCGGGCACCAATATTTGCATCGTCATAGAACCAGTCTGAGGTATAAATCTTCTTCAGCAATTTTTGAATGTCGTACCCGCTTTCATAAAAATGTTTTGAAAGCATTTTTACTTTTTCTTCATCAGGCGTATCATTTACCAGGTAGCGATACAGTTTGCGACAAACAAAGGTTGCGGTTTCTTTTCTGTCCAGTAAAATGTTGAGTATGTCGTCACCATCAAAATTGCCGGTTTTGCCAAGCACTGTTTTGGAGCCGGTATCATGAAACTGCTTCCTGAACTGGAATTCACCATTGATGGCAAAGCCCCAACCGGTAAAGGCTCTGGCTGCTTCTTTTACATCAGTTTCCGAGTAGTTGCCACGGCCCATGGTGAAGAGTTCCATCACTTCGCGGGCAAAGTTCTCGTTGGGTTGTTGCTTTCGGTTTTGCTGATTATTCAGAAAGGCAAGCATGGCTGCCGATTTGCTAACCTCGCGGAGCAGATCGGCAAAATTGCCGAGGGCTCCTTCGCGAATTACCTGCAGTAATTGCTGCTGGTAGTAACTGTTGAGGTTGCGGCAGGCAAAATGCCCATGCCAGAACAACGACATCTTCTCCCTGAGCTGTGCTGGACTTTCCACCATTTCGTCAAACCACATCAGGTTCAGGTTGCGCAGTTCTTCGCGGCTTTGCTTCACCATTTGCTGACGCATGGCTTTTTTTTCTTCTTCAGAGGCCTGCTGCAATTTGCCCAGGTTGTCAAGGCCGTTGGCCAATCCTTCCAACGGATTACGGCTTGCTTCAAGGGCCAGCGGCTTTTTTTCCGAAGCCTTTGCAAATGCGTCAAAATAGTTTTCAGGTTTAAAAGTGCCTGATTGGTAAACCATTTCGGGCGTGGGGCCAAAGCCTGCCCTCCAATAGAAATGGTTTTGCTTTTGCTGATTGTTACCTGCCATACCTGCGTTTATACCTTCTTATTGATGGTTTGCGTTTGAAATGGTTTAATAATGGTTATTTCCAAATAGGCTTTCTGCCTGATTGCAGCATACGGATGTCGAATATTATTTCAGTTTGCCGGCCACAATACTGATTTGAGCAAGGGAGGACGCAGGATAAGTGCTAAATGCTTCCACACAAAAAAGAGAACCTAGCTTCAGCAGTTGCGATTAGCATTACCTACTAAAACCGAATAGGGTTTGAGGAGTCCGAAGCATGATTTCTGGTGGGGAACAAATTGCTGCTAACTGAAACTGAAACCCACCGTAATATCTTTTTTGACCTCACGGCAAATTTGATGAAGCCAATTTTCACGATTACACTGCTTGACAAATGTCAAAATCGTGTTTGGTGAAAAGAGCCTTGAATATAAACGATTGATAATTAGCGAGTTAAGAAATTTGATTTAAGTCAACTTTTTTTCCAGATTTTCTTGGCCTTGTGGAAAACTGATACCTTGCCCTTGAATTAAATGTCTAAACACCGTCGATTAAACATTTAGATTTCACTAACTCTAATTACATGAGTTCCCCGGGCCTTTAAACTAACCGGAAAGAAGCAAGGACATATTTGCCCAGCTTCCTGCAGTTACCATTGAAGACGAGTTGATTAACACCACTAGGTATGAGTTTAACCATTCATGCTTGAATAATTGTCGGCTCAAACTGAGGAAAATGAAAAGAAGTTACTACCCATTACTCACCACTCTTTGCATACTGATGTTTGCAAAGGGTTTCAGCCAGTTGGTTGGCGGCGACGTCAACAAGCCGGTGAACCAGGTATACTATATTGGCAATAGCAACGTGGGCAGTTACCTTCCAACTTTTGTTGTAACCAAGCCAACCGGATGTGGCACAACAGGAAGTGTAAAAGTCACCTGGAATGGTGGTACCACAGCCGCCTCGGTGCGGCAGATAGCCATGCATGGCGGCTTGCAGTTCAACGGAACACAAGCAGCCGGCGCATCGCAGAACCTGACTAGCGGCAACAGGTTTTCTTACACCTGGACCGGATTGCTACCAGGCACATACACTTTCAGTCTTTCAAGGGACCCGATTGATGATAACCTTACCACCAATAACATATCAGCTGGGGCTGCTGATGATTATGGTATTTCGAACACCCTCCAGATTAATGACCAGCAACGCTGTGCAGTAATTGGTGTAATTCTGCTTCCCGATGCAGGCAATCTTTCCACAATAACAGCTACTTCCACCTCAGCATCTACCTGCGTAAGTGCCTTGGGTACCATAACTATTTCAGGGCTGATACCCGGACAATCCTATGAAGTTTCCTATTTGGTTGGTGGTACATATGCTTCTACCGGTGTTATTGGCTCAGATGGTACTTACACCATCAGCAATTTGTATTCAGGCATTTACCCTGTGCATGTGAGGCTTCCGGCCACCACCTGCTATCGCGAATTGAATGTGAAAGTGCAAAGTGCAGAGGGCGTGCCATGCTTCACCACCAACGAACTCATTGATTTTGCTCCAACCGGTACCAATCTCGTAACCAACGGCACCTTCGGTACTGCTGCAGGAGTGTTGCCAAGTGTGGGTGCCGTAGCCGGAGTAACTGATTATAGCCTGGTAGCTATTTCAAGCGGCCAGCCACTTGACTCAAAGTATGCACTGGCCAAATCAACTGATAATGCCGATAATGGTGGGGTTGCCACTTTCAGCTACCGCCTTCGCAACCTGCAATATGCCACCCAAGGCAACCACATTTTTGCCTGCCTTCAGAAGTCGAAAGACCACACTGGTTCTGTGACGCAGGCCGATGGTACCAGCAACGGTTACATGATGGTGGTAAATGCAAATTACAAGACCGACAAAGCCTTATTCCTTTCTGGCGTTAACCTGAAAAGCGGTAGTACCTACCAGTTTTCATTCTGGGCAAAAAACCTTCAGCCCTTCATGCCCAAAAACAAATGCAATGGCACAGCTGATGGTGAACCAACCTACCAGCCAATTGTGCCGAGGATGGGTGTGGTGGTAAATGGCATTATTTACGATTACCAGGAACTTGGATATACGATTGAACCTGCCACTTACACATCTTTCACCTATTTAACCCAAATGGGTTGGGAGCAATTTAAAGTGCGTTTCACCGCTCCGGTTACCAATGCTAATTCAAATGTGGGCATTTACAACTTTCAACAAGGTGGGTTTGGAAACGACTTCCTGTTGGATGATGTTGAACTATATGCCATCACTTTCATTGGCGACAGGGTGTGGAATGATTACAATAAAAACGGACGCCAGGATGCCGGCGAGCCGGGTATGGCCAATGTAACCGTAACGCTGAACGATGCGAGTGGCAACCCTATTAAATCGACTGTCTCAGATGCCTTTGGTGCCTATAAGTTTTATGTGCCTTATTCCAATGCATCATACTCGGTTACTTTCATTGCACCTCCTAGTTATACCTACTCAGCACAAGTGGGAACCGGTTCAACCGATGCTACTGACAGTGACCCCAACATTAACACCGGACGCACGGCCAACTTCGGCCTTACACAGGGAGAAAACCAGAACAATATTGACTGTGGTCTAGTATTTAATACGCCTTTGCCTTATGCATCCATAGGT